>NZ_JASBRW010000006.1 GCF_030149235.1 Maricaulis sp.
CAGGCCCGAAAAATCCAGTACGCGTTCGTTCGCATCCGTTGCGATCAACCTGGTGCTGCTGATTTCCGTCGCCGCCGGTGCGTTCTACGCTATTGCTCCGGTTGCAGCGTGATTTGGAATACCCGGTAGGGCTGGCCTCAAAAGCGCGCTAGACGCTAAATAGGCCGGCCTTATCGATGGAATGGGAAGGGAAGGGAATGAAAGCACTGGGACATGCGTCCGTTGTTTCGGCCATCAAGGTCGCACTGGACGTGATCTGGGTTCTCCTCTGGATAGCCCTCGCCATCGCTGCCCTCGTTCTGCTCGCTGTCGCGGGTGCCTTCCTGATGGATTTCATGGGCTATGAGCCCAATGCGTTCTCAGCCCTGCTGCAGACGCTGCGTGAAAAAGGGATATGGTTTCCGCTGCTGATCGCCGAGATCGCCGCGGTGATGATTGTCGTCCACCGGCTGCGCCGGATCTTCCTGACCTTGATCAATGGAGATCCCTTCGTGCCGGAAAATGCCGGGCATCTGCGCATTATCGCTCTTGCGATTGCGGCTTATCAGATCCTGGCGCAGGTCACCCAAGGCGTTGTCGCCATGTTATTGACCCTGATGGACCGGTCGGTCGCCGGGGGCTCGAATATCGGGATTACGCCGGATATAGCCTTGGGGCCGTGGATCGCCGTAGGCGCCCTGCTCCTGTTCGCGGAGATTTTCCGCGAAGGTGCGAAAATGCGCCAAGAACAGAAACTGACGATCTAGGAGACGCCTCATGCCTATTCGCGTCACCCTGGACCGTATGCTCCTCGAGCGCCGCATGTCGCTGACTGAATTGTGCGACCGTGTCGGCATCACCATGGCGAACCTGTCAATCCTGAAGACAGGCAAGGCCAAAGCCGTACGCTTCTCCACCCTGGAAGCGTTGTGCAAGGAACTCGATTGTCAGCCGGGAGATCTGCTCTCGTTTGACGAAGATGAGGAAGAAGGCCGGGACGCCGCCGAATAGGCGCGCAAGGCTAAAGGATTTGCCCGCAGGAATGTGGGCAGAACAGACGGCGGGAGTGGGCCTGCGCGGAACGCCCCTTCCCTAGAGAGTCCGGGCAGGCCATTTTCAGCCCCCCAGCGCACTCCCGCCGTCTGCCTTTTCTCCGATCGGACGATCAGATCAGCTTCACAGCATAATCAGTTGAGCGGTCAGTGCAATCTTGCGCTGGCCTATTTGCTTTCAAGGGCCGCAAGCTGAGCCGCCGCGAGCTCGGTCACGCCGGCACGGGCCAGATCAAAAAGCTCGCCGAAGGCCGCTTCCGGGATCGGCTTGTCTTCCGCGGTGGCCTGGATCTCGACAATGCCGCCACCCGGCGTGAGAACGAAATTGGCATCGGCCTCGGCGCGGTGGTCTTCCTCGTATTCAAGATCGAGACGGGTCTCGCCGTCGATGACGCCGCAGGACACGGCAGCGAGCTGGCCGAAGACCGGGTCAGCCTTGAGCACATCTTCCTCGATCAGATAGTTGGTAGCCATTTTCAGCGCCACCCAAGCGCCGGTGATCGCCGCGGTGCGAGTCCCGCCGTCGGCCTGGATGACATCGCAATCTATCGTGATCTGACGCTCGCCGAGCGATTCCATATCGACGACCGCACGCAGGGAGCGGCCGATCAGACGCTGGATTTCCTGGGTCCGGCCGGACTGTTTTCCGGAAGAGGCCTCGCGGCGCATGCGCGAATGCGTTGAGCGCGGCAGCATGCCGTATTCCGCCGTGACCCAGCCCTTGCCCTTACCGCGCATCCATGGCGGCACGTTGTCCTCGACCGTCGCCGTGCAGAGCACATGCGTGCCGCCGAACCGGGCCATGCAGGAGCCCTCCGCATAAACGGAAACACCGGTTTCCAGGCTGATCTCACGCAGGGCGTCACGGGCACGGCCGAAAGGTCTCATCAAGGGCTCTCCTGAAGTTTCAGCGCCGCTGGTAACGGTGATTGACCCGCGCTTCAAGCACCAAGCCGAGAGAACGCCGCATTGAATGCGCCCGCAGCATTGCGTATCTGGAGATTGATGAGCGTTTCCAACCCGCCTTCCTCCCTCGCGGCACTCGATGACCGCATGCGCACGATCTTTCGCGAGATCGTGGAAAGCTATCTGGAAACCGGTGAACCGGTGGGCTCACGGACGCTGTCGCAGGCCGGGCGACTGTCACTGTCCCCGGCCTCCATCCGCAACACCATGTCGGACCTGGCCCGGCTTGGCCTGTTGACCGCACCGCACTCCAGCGCCGGGCGGTTACCGACCCACTCTGGTCTGCGTCTGTTCGTCGACGGTCTGCTGCAGATCGGCGAGCTCAGCGCCAATGAGCGGCGCGCCATCGAGGGCCAGGTCGGGGGCACGGGACGCCCGGTAAAGGACCTGCTCGGAGAAGCCTCAGCCATGCTCAGCGGCCTGGCCGGCGGGGCCGGACTGGTCATGACGCCGAAACAGGAAGCGCCGCTGCGCCATATCGAGTTCGTTTCGATTTCCCCGGTTGAGACCCTTGCGGTGCTGGTTTTTGCCGATGGTCACGTTGAAAATCGTCTGATGACCACGCCGGACGGCTTGCCGCCGGCGGCGCTGGTTGAGGCCGGGAATTATCTGTCGACCCGGCTCAAGGGCCGGACACTGGGTGAAGCGCGACGTGCCATCGAGGAAGAAATGGCCGCACACCAGACCCAGCTGGATGAAGCCGCCCAGTCCCTGGTGACGCGCGGTTTGGCCGATTGGGGCGGTCCGGAGGGTGAACAGTCCCTGATCATCCGGGGCCAGGCGAAATTGCTGGAGAATGTGGATGCAGCAGAAGACCTTGAACGCATCCGCCTTCTGTTTGATGACATTGAACGCAAACGCGAGCTGATTGCCCTTATGGACAGGGCTCGCGACGCTGATGGTGTCCGCCTTTTCATCGGCGCCGAGAATCCCTTGTTCAGCCTGTCGGGTTCAAGTGTGATCGTGGCTCCCTATATGAACAGCGAACAGGAAATTGTTGGGGCTCTGGGTGTAATTGGACCAACGCGTCTGAACTATGCCCGTGTTATCCCCCTCGTCGACTATACCGCGCGCGTGGTCGGGAAAATCCTCGATGGCGGGCGTTAGAGACAGACTGCAGGAAAACAAATGAGCGAAACGGACAACAACCCGGCACCGGAAGCAGACGCTGCAGACGCTGAAGTGGAAACAGAAGCCGCTGAAGCTGCTCCGGAAGGCAAAACCGTCGAACAGCTGGAAGCCGAGCTGGACGATTTGCGTGACCGCCTTCTGCGCGCCGTCGCAGAAGAACAGAACACGCGCCGCCGCGCCGACAAGGAAAAGGCCGACACCCGGGCCTATGCCATCACCGGATTTGCCCGCGACATGCTCGATGTCGCCGACAACCTGTCTCGCGCCGTCGCGGCGGTAGACGAGGCCAGCCTGGCAGAGGCCTCGCAACCGCTGAAAAACCTGGTCGAAGGCGTCGCCATGACCGAGCGGGCCCTGCTGTCGAAAATGGAAAACCACGGCATCAAGCAAGTGGCCCCCGAGCCAGGCTCGGCATTCGATCCCAACCTGCACCAGGCCGTGGCACAGATCCCGTCGGATCAGCCGGCAGGGACAATCGCCGCCGTCATGCAGACCGGTTTCGTGATCTCCAGCCGCACTTTGCGGGCGGCCATGGTTGCCGTTTCCGCCGGAGCTCCGGCTGGCGGCGACACACCATCGGGTGAAACCGGCGGCAATGTCGACCTCAAGGCCTGACACAAGACTGTGAAACCCCTCGCCATCGCCCAGGCGCTGCGCCAATATGCGCGGCGTTCCAGCGAGGGGTGTTCGCATGTTCAATCTGCCGCAATGGGCTTTTGACGCCCTGTCCATCCTGACCCAGCTCTTCATCCTCGCGATCGGGGTGGCGGCGCTGGTCGCGCTGTACATGTATGCGCGTGACACGACACAAACGGCCGATGCGGTACGCCGGAACTACCCCGTTGTCGGCCGCTTCCGCGGCCTCTTCACCACGCTGGGCGAGTTTTTCCGGCAGTATTTCTTCGCCCTGGACCGCGAGGAGCTGCCCTTCAACCGTGCCGAGCGGGACTGGGTCTATCGCGCTGCCAGGGGCAAGGGCGGCACCATTCCCTTTGGCTCGACCAAGCCTATGACACCGGTCGGTACGGCCCTGTTCGTCAATTGCCCGTTTCCGGTTCTCGACGATGACGCCGCAGCGACCCAACCCATGCGTATTGGCCCACACGCGCGCCAACCCTATGACGCCCCGTCCTTTTTCAACATTTCCGGTATGAGCTATGGCGCCCTGTCGAAGCCGGCAGTCCGGGCCCTGTCGGTCGGGGCGAAAAAGTCCGGTATCTGGCTCAATACAGGCGAGGGGGGTCTGTCCCAGTTTCACCTGGAAGGCGGATGCGACATCGTCTTCCAGATCGGCACGGCCAAGTTCGGCGTCCGCAATGAAGATGGAAGCCTGAGCGAGAAATCCCTTGGCGATATCGCCGCTCTGCCGCAGGTTAAAATGTTCGAGCTCAAGCTCTCCCAGGGCGCCAAGCCCGGCAAGGGCGGGATCCTGCCGGCGGCCAAGGTGAACAAGGAAATCGCCAAGATCCGGGGCATCCCGGTTGGCAAGGCCGCCATTTCGCCCAACCGTCATCCTGATATCGAGAATATCGGCGACCTCCTAGACATGATCGCCCGCATCCGCGAGGTGTCAGGCAAGCCGGTCGGGATAAAATTCGTTGTTGGCGCCTATGGCTGGCTCGATGAATTGTGCGAGGAAATCCTCAAGCGTGGAGCCGAAAGCGCACCGGACTTCTTTACCGTGGACAGTGGTGACGGAGGCACGGGTGCTGCACCCATGGCCTTGATGGACAATGTCGGACTCACGATCCGCGAGAGCCTGCCCATGGTCGCCGAGATCCTGCGCAAGCACGGGCTGAAACAGCGCATCCGCATTATCGCCTCCGGCAAGCTTTTGATCCCGGGTGCCGTGGCCTGGGCGTTGGCGACCGGAGCGGATTTCGTGCAGTGCGGGCGCGGTTTCATGTTTTCCCTCGGGTGTATTCAGGCCCTGAAATGTCACGAAAACACCTGTCCTACGGGCGTAACCACGCACAAGAAACACCTGCAGCGAGGCCTCGTTGTTAGGGAGAAATCCGACATGGTCGCGGAATATGCCAGGACCATCACCGAACATGTCGAGATGATCGCTCATTCCTGCGGCGTTGCCGAGCCTCGCAAGCTCAAGCGCAAACATGTACGCATCGTGCAGGAGAACGGGCGCTCGGTTGCGCTGAGCGATCTCAATTTCGTTTCCGATACGCTGACACGTCAGCCGGACAGCCAGGCCTGATCCATGAATTCTGCCCTGTTCTGGCTGCGTTTCATCCATACGCTCGTCTTCGCCTATTGCATCGCCACCCTGATCCCGATGAGCGCTTATGCCCTGACTGGTGAGGGCGAACGGGTCGCGCTTATAGGCTTGATCGGTCCGGTTCTGGTGTTCCTGGGCCTCATGCTCAATCGCGGCACCTGCATATTGCAGACCCTGGCCAAACGGCTGACCGGAACCACCGACGGATGGGTGCGCGACATCTTTTTCCTGCCTGAGAGCTGGGCCTTGCAAGTGGTGAAAGTGATGCTTCCGGTTTTCGTCCTGGTGATCGGCGGTGTGGGACTAAGGTTTGCTACGACGTTGGGCTAGGCCGGGATCGTCACCCGGCGCAGGGTCAGATTGATCCGCCCACCACCGGGGAACTGTTCCTCGCCCAGCAGCGTCGATGTACCCGGGTAGATCCGGTCGACGCCGTGATAGCAGCGCCGCGACGCCCCGCCGAGTACGACAACATCGCCGGAACTCAGCACCATGGACGCCGTTTTGCCGCCGCGCTGCGGACCGCCAAGCCGGAATCGCGCCTTGTCCCCCAGCGACACCGAAATGACCGCTGCGTCAGTCGCCTCTTCATCCCAATCGATATGCATGCCCATCTTGCTGTCGGCAGCATACCAATTGACCAGACAGGCTTGGGGGTCAGCTGGATAATCAGAGACTTCGCGCCAGAGTGTCAGGAGCGCGTCAGGCATGGCAGCCCACGGCTGGCCGGTCTGCGGATGAAAAGATTCATAGCGATAGCCCTTGGCCTTATCGGTGACCCAGCCCAGCGGGCCGAAATTGGTCATCATCACCGAAAGCGGCTTGCCGGTTCGTGGCATGGACGGACGCCAGAAGGGCGCATCCCCGCGCGCCTCGATGACCGTCTCGATCAGGGCCTGCTGAGCGGCCCGGTCGAAATACCCCGGGAGATAGCGGAAGCCGTCGGGCATGGAATAGGTGTCAGCCATTCAGCCCATATAGCCCCCCACTGAGGTCGGGCCCACCCGTTTTCAGTCCGGCTTGCGATCCCGCTGCTCGCCGCGCCGACGATTACCTCGTCCCTCAGTACGCCGGTCGCTCTCTTCAACCTCTTCGGATGGCTCTTCGCTGCTTCGGGATTGCTGGCCGCCTGGCCCACCACCCTGCTGCACCACATGTGTCAACTCGTGAGCCAGGAGCCGGTTTCCGCTTTGGTTGCCACCGCTTTCATTGCGGCCAAAATGAACGTCATTGCCAGATGTGTAGGCCTGGGTGTTGAGCTGGTCGCTCATCGTCGCCGCACTGGAATCGGTATGGGCGCGAACATCGCTCATATCCGGACCGATCTGCTGCTCCATCTCCTGGCGCATATCCGGAGACACAGAGTCACCATTGTTGGACCCGGAGTCGTCCTGTGCGTGAGCCGCGCCAGTTAGAGTCCAAGCCGCTATCGCCGTAATCCAGACTTGCATCTTCATTTCCACCTCCCCGCTCTATTGCCTAGAGAATAGCATATGACTGCTCTACAGCTGACGCTTTGATGAACCCGCCCTTGCACTCGTCCCAAGCCCTCCCTAAATCGCCTACCAAGCGCGGGGTCATTCCCGCCTCCTTTGAACCACTTCCGGTGTCGGCATCACCGGATCAGCAATGACGATCCCGAAGGGGACTGTCCTACCGCATGGCGGGCGCCTGCTTGCAGGGCTTGCGATGTCCGGCAGTCTCGCTGAACGAAACGGAGACGAAAATCATGAGTAAGGTCATCGGCATCGACCTGGGTACCACCAATTCCTGCGTTGCAGTCATGGACGGCAACCAGCCCAAAGTCATCGAGAATTCCGAAGGCGCCCGGACGACCCCGTCCGTGGTCGCATTCGCCGAAGATGGCGAGCGCCTGATCGGCCAGCCGGCCAAGCGTCAGGCGGTCACTAATCCGGACCAGACATTCTTCGCCATCAAACGTTTGATCGGCCGCAATATGGACGACCCGACCGTCAAAAAAGACGTCGACATGGTCCCCTACAAGATTGTGCCGTCCGACAATAACGCCGCCTGGGTCCAGGGCCGCGACAAGAAATATGCGCCGTCGGAAATCTCAGCCTTTATCCTGCAGAAAATGAAGGAAACGGCTGAAAGCTATCTCGGTTCCGATGTCACCCAGGCCGTGATCACGGTTCCCGCCTATTTCGACGACGCCCAACGTCAGGCCACCAAGGACGCCGGCAAGATCGCTGGCCTGGAAGTCCTGCGCATCATCAACGAGCCGACCGCTGCAGCCCTGGCTTATGGCCTGGAAAAGAATGACGGCAAGACCATCGCCGTCTTCGACCTCGGTGGCGGTACCTTCGACGTCTCCGTGCTGGAAATCGGCGATGGCGTGTTCGAGGTGAAGGCCACCAATGGTGACACCTTCCTCGGCGGTGAAGACTTCGACCTGCGGATCGTCGAGTATCTCGCGGACGAGTTCAAAAAGGAAAACGGCATTGACCTGCGCCAGGACAAGCTGGCCCTTCAGCGCCTGAAGGAAGAAGCGGAAAAGGCCAAGAAGGAGCTCTCCTCGGCGAGCGCCTATGAGGTCAACCTGCCCTTCATCACCGCTGACGCGTCCGGTCCGAAACACCTCAATATCAAGCTCTCCCGCGCCAAGCTGGAAGCTCTGGTAGACGATCTGGTCAAGCGCACGCTCGAGCCTTGCAAGAAAGCGCTCAAGGATGCCGGCCTGTCGCCGTCCGATATCGATGATGTGGTGCTCGTTGGCGGCATGACCCGTATGCCGAAGGTCCAGGAAGCCGTGAAGTCCTTCTTCGGCAAGGATCCGCACAAGGGCGTGAACCCGGATGAGGTTGTCGCCATGGGCGCGGCCATCCAGGCCGGCGTTCTGCAGGGCGATGTCAAAGACGTCCTCCTGCTCGACGTGACCCCGCTCTCTCTGGGTATTGAAACCCTCGGCGGTGTCTTCACCCGCCTGATCGAGCGCAACACGACGATCCCGACCAAGAAGTCCCAGGTCTTCTCGACCGCCGACGACAACCAGACGGCCGTGACCATCCGTGTCTCGCAGGGCGAGCGCGAAATGGCGGCGGACAACAAGCTTCTGGGGCAGTTCGACCTGGTCGGCATCCCGCCGGCGCCGCGCGGCATGCCGCAAGTCGAGGTCACCTTCGACATCGACGCCAACGGTATCGTCAACGTGTCCGCCAAGGACAAGGCGACCGGCAAAGAGCAAGCGATCCGTATCCAGGCCTCTGGCGGCCTGTCCGACGAGGACATCGACGCCATGGTCCAGGACGCTGAGAGCCACGCCGACGAAGACAAGAAGAAGCGCGAGCTGGTGGAGGCCCATAACGGTGCGGAAGCCATGGTCCACCAGACCGAGAAACAGCTCGAGGAGTTCGGGGACAAGGTTCCGGCGGCTGACAAGGAAGCCATCGAGACCGCCCTGAATGAACTCAAAGAGGTCAAGGATGGCGAAGACCTCGAAGCCATCCAGCAGAAGACCCAGGCGCTGGTCCAGGCCACCATGAAGCTCGGTGAAGCCATGTACGCCGCACAGCAGGCAGAAGCCGGCGCGGAAGGCGAGACGAGCGACTCGGCGGCCGATGACGAAGTGGTCGACGCGGAATTCTCCGAAGTCGACGACAAGGACGACGCCAAGAAAGACGCTTAAGGTCTGATCAATCCGGCCGGGTGTATGCCCGGCCGGACGGACTTTAAGGGGGCAGTATGAGCAATCTCGATCCGGTCAAGGCACCCTATGGGGCCTATGCATTGCCACCCTTTCAGGAGTGGTTGCGCCGGGCGGCGATGAAACTGCCCTCTGACCGACTTCGCCGCACGGCTGAATCTGTGGTTCGCCGCCTACTGATGTCCGGCGGGCGGGATATCGCGGATGTCGAGGTTTTTCCGGGCCAGCACGCTCGCGTGCACATGCGCGATAACCGCTGCGAGAAACGCGCTTTTGTGGGTTCCAGGACCTGGGATAGCGGCGAACGCGCGGCGATCCGTGAGGTCATCGCGAACGCCCCGGCCGGGCGTGATGTTGTCTTCGTCGATGCCGGAGCCAATGCCGGTCTGTACACCCTGTCTGTTCTGGCCGACGCGCTGGCCCTGGGCCGTTCGGTCAAAGTCGTCGCAATCGAACCGGACACGGAAAACCGCCGCCGGCTCGAATTCAATCTCTCGGCGTCGGGCGCACAGGCCGTCACCGTGGCGCCCTTTGCGCTGGGTGCCGAGGAAGGCCTGGTCGACATGCTCCAGGATGAGACGAACCGCGGCGAGGTTCGGATCGACGCAAACAGCACCACCGGCTCCATTCCGATGAAGCCGCTCTCCATGGTGCTGGAAACTGCCGGTGTCGACGCGGTCGACATCATGAAAATGGATATTGAAGGCTTCGAGGAACCTGTCCTCACCGCCTTCTTCGACATGTGGCCGCGCCAGAAATGGCCGCGAACCATATTGCTGGAAACGCTGCATGCCGGTGCAGCCATCACCGATGGCGCCCCGGGACTGTGCTTGGAGCGCGGCTATGAAGTCGCCAGCCAGATGCGGCAGAACGCAGTCCTGGTGCTGCGCGATGGTGAGTAGACAATGAGCAAGCGCGATTATTACGAAGTGCTGGGCGTGGACCGCGGCGCGGACGAGAAGACGCTGAAAAGCGCCTATCGCAAGCTGGCGATGAAATACCACCCCGACCAGAACCCGGACAATCCGGAGGCGGAAGCCAAGTTCAAGGAAGTCGGCGAGGCCTATGCGGTTCTGTCCGACGGTGACAAGCGCGCAGCCTATGATCGCATGGGTCATGCCGCCTTCGAGCAGGGTGGTATGGGCGGCGGCGGCCAGGGGCCCTTTGGGGGCGCCGGGGCTGCAGAATTCGCCGATATCTTCGAACAGGTCTTCGGTATGGGCGGCACGGGCGGTCGACGCCGCAATTCCAATGGCCCGGCCCGCGGCGCCGACCTGCGCTACGATATGGAGATCAATCTGGAGGACGCCTATCACGGCAAGGACACGACGATTGACGTTCCGACCGCAATGGAATGCGAACGCTGTGATGGCCAAGGCAATGAGCCCGGCACCGAACTGGAAACCTGTCCGACCTGTAGCGGTGCGGGCCGGATCCGCCGCTCCCAGGGTTTCTTCACCATGGAGCAGACCTGCCCGCAGTGCGGTGGTCGCGGCCAGTATGTGAAAACCCCCTGCCAGGACTGTGATGGGGTCGGCCGGGTGCGCAAGAACCGCACCCTACAGGTCCAGATCCCCGCTGGTGTGGAAGATGGCACGCGTATCCGTCTTGCCGGTGAAGGCGAAGCCGGCGCCCGTGGCGGGCCGCGCGGCGATCTCTACATCTTTCTCTCCGTCACGCCGCATGAATTGTTCGAGCGCGACGGACCGAACCTGTATTGCCGTGCACCCTCCTCGATGGTGCAGGCTGCCCTGGGCTGTTCCATCGAAGTCCCGACCATTGAAGGCGGCAAGGCCGAGATGAAAATTCCCGAAGGCGCTCAGACCGGCCGGCGCATGCGTCTGCGCGGCAAGGGCATGCCACGACTGCGAGGCGGTGCCCGCGGCGACATGATCGTCGAGCTCTTCGTGGAAACCCCGCGCAATCTCTCCGATCGCCAGAAAGAGCTTCTGAAAGAGTTCTGCGATCTGTCCGGCGAAGGCTGCAATCCGGATTCCGACGGCTTCTTCAACAAGGTCCGCCAGTTCTGGGACGACGTCACCACCGATGACGGCCGCCCCAGCGCCTAGGCAACCAGCCTCGCGAAACAGGTGACAAGCCCGCCCGGTCCGGCCTAGTGTCCGGCGGCATGAGCGAGAGCCCGGATAAGACAACAAGCGAAGAGCGCTTCGAGCCTTTTGAACTGGCGATTTACCGCCTGTCGCCGCTCGGCTTCTGGGGCACGACACTGGCGCTCTTCCTGCTCGCCATCGGATCCTATGCGCTGATCTCGACCCTGACTCAGCAACCGCCGCTAATTGAGACCCGTAGTGATGGCACCCGAGGCCTGCCTGATGTCGCCTGGATTGCCTTTGTCCTCTCCCTGATCTTCACAGCCGGACCGGCACTGACCGAAAATGGCCGCCGCTACTGGGCCCGATTTGCGCCCCAGGTGGCAGAGACGGTGGCCACAGACGGGCAGCAACAGGCGCTTGATTTCGGTGATGGCCGCTTGCCAGTTTCCGCGCGCGGGATGTACCGGCTGATGGCGTTGTTGGGCATCATTGCCGGACTGGGGCAGAACGCCCTGATCATGTTGCTCCAGGACGCGCCCATCCATCTCTATCTTAGCTCGGTTGGATTATGGTTCGTCCTGATTTCCCCACCACTTTTCGCTGTGGGATTTCGCGCCGGCTATGACGTCGCGCGCGAGGGCGGGGCCCTGAAACGCCTGATCCTTGACCATGTGGAGGTCGACCTTTTCCATCTCGACCGGCTCAGCGTTTACGGATCGATCGGTTTGCGCGCCGCCTTGTCCTGGATGGTCATGGCGGCCATTCTTTTGCTCTTCCTGGTCGATGCCAATCAACTCTGGTCAGGCCTGATCGGTGTCGGCTTCGCCATTGTCGGGGCGGTTTCCGTTTCCACCAGCGCGGTGCGACCGGTGCATGACCGCATCCGGGCTGCAAAAACGGCAGAACTAGACCGCATCCATGAAGCCATGTCGCAACAGCGAGAACGCGCGCTCGCCGGCGATCCTGACGCGGCCAGCGCACTGGCTGGACTGACCGATTATGAAATCTGGATCGAGCAGCGACCGGAATGGCCTCTATCGCCCGGTGTCACAACACGGTTCGCATTTTACATCCTGATCCCGGTCGTCCCGATCGCCGGATCCTATCTGTTTGAAAAAGTCGCCGATTTCATGATTACAGGGGGAAGCTGATGACTGACGGGGTGAATATCACCGTACTTGGGCCAACCGGACGGTTGGGCCAGGCCATCTGCAAAGCGATCCTGGATAGCGAGGATTGCGCCCTGGTCGGCGCCGTTGTGCGTGCGGAATCCCCCCGAGCGGGACAGGATCTGGGTGAATTGCTCGATCGTGCGCGGCTTGGCGTTGTCGCCGAGACTGAGCTTGAAGCGGCGATTGCCGATGCAGACCTTGTCGTCGACGCCAGCCTGCCCTCGATGACGGTTGCCGCGGCACAAAGACTGGCCGCGCTCAAAGGTCCGGCCCTGATCACCGGTGTGACCGGGCTGACCGCCGACCAGGATGAACGCCTGGAAGCAGCCGCGAAACAGATCCCGCTCCTCAAGGCGGGGAATTTCTCGCTTGGTGTCGCCGTTGCCGAATCCCTGGTCGCCCAGGCAGCGGCACTGTCGGCGCGCGACTGGGATATCGAGATCAACGAAACCCATCACCGTATGAAGACCGACGCACCCTCCGGTACGGCCCTGATGCTGGGTCGCGCTGCCGCGAAAAAGCGCGGTGTCACGCTGGAAGAAGCCGGGGTCTGGTCACGGCGCGGCTCAACCGGTCCGCGTGAACTGGGCACCATCGGATTCTCCGTCAATCGCGGCGGGTCCATCGTCGGCGAGCATGCCGTCCGCTTCATCGCCGAGCTGGAAGAACTGACCATTTCCCACAAGGCCTATGACCGCGCCATTTTCGCCAAGGGTGCGCTGGAAGCCGCGCGCTGGATGGCCAATGGCGGAAAGGGGCGGCCGATCGGCGCTTACTCCATGCAGAATGTGATTGGCGGCTGAAGCCGGCTCAACTTGCCCGCCCAGGCAAATACTGACATATCCTTGTCAGGACCAAAGGGCAGGAGATGTCATGAGGCGTGCGGAACGTTTGATCCGGATCGTGCAGGCGCTGCGGGAAGCCGCACCTGGCGCAGTCACGGCCCAGGAAATGGGCGAGAAGTTCGATGTTTCCGAACGCACTATCTATCGCGATATCGCCCATCTGGTGGACTCCGGAGCGCCGATCGATGGCGAGGCTGGCGTCGGTTATGTTCTGCGTCCGGGCTTTGACCTGCCGCCACTGAACTTCTCCTTTGAACAGCTCGATGCCCTGGCGCTCGGCGCCCGCTTCGTGCGGGCCACCGCCGATCGCGACCTTGCGGCCGCAGCCGGCGAAGCCCTAGCCAAGATTGAGCACGCCCTGCCGGATACCCACAAGGAACGCCTGCGCTCGGCGCCACTATTTGCCTCACTGCTGGATGAAAGCGTGCGCCCGGAAGCCTTTGCTCCCGTGCGCAATTCCATTACCGACAAGCGCAAGCTGCGGATCCGCTACAATTCGCTGCAGCACGAGCAGACGACCCGTATCATCCGCCCACTGGCGCTGACCTGTTTCGGCCGCGTCTGGCTGCTTACCGCCTGGTGTGAACTGCGCGATGATTTCCGCTATTTTCGCGCCGACCGCATCGAGCGCCTGACCGTGCTGGCGGAAAGCTTCGAGGATGAGCCGGGCAAACGCTTTGCTGATCTGCAGGCGCGCGATGAGGGCGCGGCGGGCTAAACCCTTACCAGCTGCCGCTATTCTCCATCGACGCCCAGGGCTCAGCCGCTTCCAGGCTGTCACCGCGTTGCAGCAGTTCGACGGAAATGCCGTCCGGGGATTTGACGAAAGCCATGCGGCCATCGCGCGGCGGGCGGTGGATGGTGTAGCCCATGCCGTCGAGATGGGCGCAGGTCTCGTAGATATTCTCGACCCGATAGGCGAGGTGACCGAAATTACGGCCGCCTGTGTAATCTTCCGGATCCCAGTTATGGGTCAGCTCGACACAGGGCAGACCGTCGGGAATCTTACCACCCTCATAGCCAGAGCGGGCGATATCCTCGTCCGTAGCGAGGAAGATCAAGGTGAAGCGGCCCGGCTCGCTGTCGAAACGCGAGATTTCCTTCAGGCCCAGGCCATCACAGAAAAACCGCAGGCTCGCATCCACATCGCTGACACGGATCATGGTGTGAAGATATTGCATCTATTCGCTCGACTTCTCGTTTGACGGCTTCGGATCAGGCCGGGCCCGCTTGGCCCAGGCCGGTCGTTTACGCGGCAGCTCGACATCATCCAGCGATTCACCGCGGGCGCGGGCCAGAGCGGCGCGGAAAGGCTCCGGACGCCGGGCATAGAACAGCCGCGACGCGACAAAACCCACGCCAGCCCAGAGCGCGACCATTCCGAAGAACATGTAGAACATCCACGGGTAATAGCCGACATCATACCATGGCCCGCCATCGAGCATGGAGGTGAAGGCCGGCCAGGCCCACATCAGAAACACCCCAGCAAGGGGCGATATCAGGATGACACCGATCAACGTCCCGGCGGCATAGAGCGACCAGCGCGGCTCGTGGGCCGAGATGAAAATGCGCTCGAACGTCGCCTGGTCGACGCCCTTGATCGTTGCCAGAGAGCGTTCCTGGCGCGCCTCCCAGTCCTCGCGGGCCTCAGAGGCGATCTGACGGCGGCCGAAGAACCAGCGCGCCAATAGGGCGAGGGCTACGGCGGAGAGGATGGCAGCGGCATAGTAAAGCGGATCGTACATGACCCCTATTTAGCGCCTGGCCGCCTCATAGGCGAGCATGGCGCGCTTGCGTTCAACACCCCAGTGATATCCGGTCAGCTTGCCATTTCCTGCCAGCACGCGGTGACAGGGGATAAGCCAGGAGATCGGATTGGCACCCACGGCCGCACCGACAGCCCGCGACGCCTTGGGCGTACAGACTTTTTCGGCGATCGATTTATAGGTTGTCGTCGCCCCCGCCGGTATGGCCAGCAAAGCGCGCCAGACCTGTCGCTGCCAGGGGGTGCCATAGAGCGCCAGGGGGATGGGTTTATCGCCCGGATCAACGAAAATCCGATCCGCCCACTCCCGGGCCAGCGCATCATCCCGGACAAATTCGGCCGCCGGATAGCGGGCTTCCAGATCGGCAAAGGCGGAGGCTTCGTCAGGGTCCGCGAAAGCCAGTGCGGACAAGCCACGGGGCGCGATCAGGAAGACACCGGGACCAAATAGGGTCGGTGCCAGGCCCCAGCGGAAGGACAGGCCACGGCCACGGCGGCGGGCATCGCCCGGCGTGACAGCTTCATGGGCGATAAAGAGATCATGCAGCCGCCCCGGGCCTGACAATCCGGCTTCGAAACTCGCATCGAGCACGCTGGCCCCATCTGCCATCGCCTCGCGGGCAGTGCCATGGGCGAGGGCGTTGATATATTTCTTCGGCGACAAACCCACCCAGCGGCTGAAGACCCGCTGGAAGTGATGCGGCGACAAACCGGCCAGCGTCGCCAGCGTGTCGAGATCAGGATGATCGCGCCAATTGTCACCCACATATTCAAGCACTTCGGTAACGCGCGGATAATCGCGGCTGGCTTCATCAAGAGTATAGGTCGGAGCGTTCATGGCCTCAGACTAAGCGGGCTTAATGCAGTGAACCACCCGGTTCTTGCGCCAGCGGCGTTTGCCGGGCCTGACCGATCGCATCTTTCAGCGCGGCACCAAACGCCTCGCGTTCCGGCGGGCTGAGAAAAGAGCCCAGGACCAGTGACTTGCCATGCACGGTCAGGGCGACCTGGGCGTGGTGTTCCTTGGGATTGAGAATGCGCAGGGCGGCCCAGGCTGTGGGCATGCGGAAGCGGCGCACATGTCCGGTCGCATGGCGGCGCGTCACTTCGATATCCCGCGCATCGACCCTGACCCATTCGCGCGCCCGGCCATCGCGATAGGAAATCCGGAAAGCCAGCCAGACCAGCAGGGCGTCGAGCCCGAAGAAGGGTGTCACCGGCCAAGCGCCGATAGTGATGAAAATCACGCCGGCGATGAAGGAAATCACCGCGATCGCAATCATCAGGGCAATGAAGGCCGGATTGCGCAAGGACCGGTTCGGCGCCAGCTCCGCATCCATGAAGATCGGACCGCCATGCGGTTCAACAGCCTCTGCTTCCGCCGGCCAGGTTTCCACGATCGTGCGCATCGCCGGGAAATCTAGAGCGCCGGGCCGGTCGCGCCAATGACAGAAGGTCGCAGGAAACGGGATGACACTGGTGCGCGGCTCTGCTTTGTCTCTGGCATGACTGATACAGCGAAGAAACCTGCCCCGAAGCGCAAGAAGAAGCGCGCCACGCCCGGCCTGAACCGGGAAGCTGCGCATGATCTCTACGCCCGGCTAGCCCAGGACCGGCCGGCGCCCAAGACCGAGCTGGATTACACCAATCCCTACACGCTCCTGGTCGCCGTCGCCTTGTCCGCTCAGGCCACCGATGTCGGGGTCAACAAGGCGACCAAACTCCTGTTCCAGGAAGCCGACACGCCTGAGAAAATGCTGGCCCTGGGCGAGGATCATGTGCGCAACCGGATCAAGACGATCGGCCTGTTCCGCAACAAGGCCAAGAATGTGATCGCCCTGTCCCAACGCCTGATCGACGAGTATGGCGGTGAAGTCCCGGCTGATCGCGAAGCTCTGCAAACCCTGCCGGGTGTCGGGCGCAAGACCGCCAATGTCGTGCTCAACGAAGCCTTCGGCGTGCCGACGATTGCGGTCGATACGCATATTTTCCGGGTCTCAAACCGGACCAAGCTGGCTCCCGGAAAGAACCCGGATGAAGTTGAGGCCCGGCTGGAGAAGATCACCCCGGATGAATACAAACAGGGGGCCCATCACTGGCTGATCCTGCACGGCCGCTATCTGTGCAAGGCCCGCAAACCGGAATGCTGGCGCTGCCCGGTGGAGGATTTGTGCAGGTTCAAGGACAAGACGCCCGCGCCGAAATAGGCCGCTAGCGCCCCAATATGTCCTTCAGTGCCCGGGCAAACACCTCACCCATCCCCTTGCCCTGTTCGGGATAGAGATACGGCTCGATCAGCTCGACCTCGATGACCGCCAGCTCGCCATCGAGACCCCGCAGCATGTCGACGCGGGCGTAAAGGAGCTCGCCCTCGATATGGTCCAGCACGGCGCGGGCCCGCGCGATGTCCTCCGGCTGCGGGCTGTGCGTCACCTCGTGACCGCCATAGCTCGACTGGATGCGATAATCCCCAGCCTTGGCGCGCTTCAGCGCACAGTGCGAAAACTGGCGATTGAAGAAGAGGAAGGAGTATTCGCCCTCCTCGATCACGGCCGGCAGGAAGGGCTGGATCATGCATTCGGCCGGCGGCAGTTGGTCAGCCGGCGGTAGAGCCTCGCCGCGCCGCAAGCGCGCCTGGCGCCAGGCACCGGCACCGAGAACGGGCTTGATCACGATCTGATCAGCCCCGATTTGATCAAAGGCCGCGGCAATCGTGCCGGCATCAGCACGATCGCCCCAGACGGTCGGAATGGTCCGAGCGCCGGACGCGGCCAAGTCCTGAAGGTAAGTCTTGCGCATGTTCCAGCGCACCGTCTTGAGCGGATTGAGAAGGCGAGACTGCGAGGCAAACCGCCCGAGTGCGGCATCAAAGGCCTCCGGCTTTTCCATATAGTCCCAGGTCGTGCCGATAATGATGGCGTCATAAACAGCCGGGTCGAAAGCCGGGTCATCCCAAATCCAGACGTCCAGCGGAATATCCGCCGCAGCGCAGGCCGGCCCCAGCTCGGCCATTTCCAGATCATGCTCCCAGTAATCAACCCGGGCATCGGGGTGGTCTTTGAGCATACAGCTGGCGGTCAGAAACGCGATTTTCATTTCAGGCACTCCGGATATCGTGCCCTGCCTAATCGGACTGGTTTCTGGCAGCAAGTCTTGAACTCTTCAGCTTTGCGCTCTAGGTGTCGGCGCGACCCAAACCCGCCTCTTCAAGCAGGATCATCCCATGTCTAACGCTTCCTACGACGTGCTGGCCGTCGGTAACGCCATTGTTGACGTTCTTTCCCCGGCGAGCGACGAGTTTCTAGAAGCGCAAGGCATCGCCAAGGCGGCGATGACGCTGATCGATGAAGATCGCGCCAAGGAGCTCTATGCCGCCATGGAACCGGGCAAGGAAGCCTCCGGTGGGTCCGCAGCCAACACCGTCGCGGGCATCGCCTCCCTCGGTGGTCGTGCCGCCTATATCGGCAAGGTCGCGGCTGACCAGCTGGGAGAGATCTTCACGCACGACATCCGCGCCATCGGGGTTGATTTCGACACCCCGCCGCTTGTCGACGGTCCGGCGTCTGCGCGCTGCCTGATCAATGTGACCCCGGATGCCCAGCGCTCCATGTCCACTTTCCTCGGCGCTGCAGCCCTGGTGACGGAAGACGATGTCGAGCACGGTGCCGACCAGCTTCGGGCCGCCGAGATTGTCTATCTCGAGGGCTATCTGTTCGACCGCGAGGAAGCCAAGCGCGGTTATGTCCGGGCCGCCGAACTGGCCGCTGCCTCCAATCGCCGCACGGCGCTGACCCTGTCCGACTTGTTCTGTGTCGAGCGTCACCGCCCGGCCTTCCAGCACCTGGTCGCCAACCATATCGATATCCTGCTCGCGAATGAGGCAGAGATCTGCGCTCTCTACGAGACCGATTTCGACAGCGCCATTGCGCGTGTCCGCAAAGAGGTCGAAGTCGCCGCTGTGACCCGCTCCGAGAAGGGCGCGATCATCGTCTCCGGCGATGAAACGGCTGAAGTCCCGGCCGCTCCGGTTGCTCGACTGGTCGACACTACTGGCGCCGGCGATCTCTTCGCTGCCGGTTTCCTGCTTGGCCTGGCTCAGAAACGCTCGCTCGAAGAGGCCGGCCGCATGGGAGCTATTGCCGCCGCAGAGGTCATCTCCCACTTCGGCGCCCGTCCGGAAACCGGGCTGAAAGCCCTGGCAGAGCAAGCCGGAATCGAGTTTGAGTAAACGGCGCCTGAACGCCCAAATTCAAATTTGTCGAAAAAAGTCTGCAGCATTAACCACACCTCAAGTGGTTGATGGCACTTTGCTCCTCGTAAAGGGGCAAAAGACGCATGAGCGCGCCCCGTTCTTGGTGGAATAAACGCAGCTTGGGGGCTGCATAAACGGGGTAAAGATGGCACCCATCCGCAAAGCGGTGTCGCGGGTCATGCGTTCGCTGGTGATGAAGTTCACTATTCTCACCGGCATGTTGATTTTCGCGACCACCTCCATGCTGATGACGCTCGAGAGCATGTCTGCGCAAAGGGAAACGCGCAATCTCATGATCGAGCGGTCGATAGCGACGCTACAGGCGGCCGCAACGCGACTGGTGAATCCGATCACCGTCCGCGACGATAGCTCTATCGAAACCTATCTCCAGAACCTCCTCGAGTCCGGCAATTTCACCGAACTCTACGTCATCAATAATCATCGCGAGATGCTGGGCGAGGCCTATGCGGATAATCGCGACCGGGTCGGACGACGCGCTGCCAATCTGGCGGTGGTCTCCCTCGGCGCTGGCGATCTGCGTTATGACCTCGACGGGATCACGCTCGAAGTCGCGGTACCGGTCTACACCGAAGCTCGCCGCCTCGCTGGCATTGTCTACGCCAAGCAGGAACTGCATGAGCTGGTCGCATCGCGCAATGCCATGATCCAGCGCCAGGCCTTGCTGGCCCTGTTTGCGCTCGGAATTTTCCTGCCCATGGCGGCGCTACTGGTCGGTCGCGCCCTGCGCCCGATCCAGACGCTGACCGACGCCGCCCGCCTGGCTTCCTCGAAGACGCTGGACATGCGAATCCGCATCGATACCGGCGATGAGCTCGAGGTTCTGGCCAATGCGTTCAACCGCATGTTTGCGCGTCTCGACGGCAATTTGAAACGTATTCACCGTCTGGCCTATGTCGACATGGTCACCGAGCTGCCGAACCGCGAACGCTTCCGCAAGGAGACCGAACGCGTGGCCCGCCGCTCCCTTGAGGACGGCGGTTCCGGTGCCGTTTTGTTTATCGACCTGGACCGTTTCAAGCGCGTCAATGACAGCCTGGGCATCGGCGAGGGTGACCGCTTGCTGGAAATGGTTGGACGCCGGCTGACCGAAGTCGCACGCGGCTGTGACATGGCGTTAGACAATCTGACCGAACCGTCCATGGTGGCCCGTCTCGGTGGAGATGAATTCACCGTGCTGCTGCCGAAGATCGAAGACAGTTCAGATGCGGCACGGGTGGCCAACAAGCTGGTTGATGCGATCCGCCTGCCCTTCGAGATCAGCGGCCACCAGGTCTTCCTGGGCGCCTCGATCGGCGTTGCGGTCTTCCCGCAGGATGGTGCTGATCCGGAAACGCTCATGCGTCATGCCGACCTTGCCATGGCGCATGCCAAACGGGCCGGCGGCTCCGCGGCGCAATTCTTCGAGCCGACCATGAATCAGTCCGCATTCGAGCGCCTGGTACTGGAAAACGAGCTCCGCGATGCCGTCCAGAACGACCAGCTGGTGGTCCATTATCAGCCCAAGCTGTTCATGAAGAATGGCGGTGTCGCCGGTGCGGAAGCCCTGGTGCGCTGGCAGCATCCGACGGCCGGGCTTTTGTCACCGGGTGCCTTCATCGAGGCCGCCGAGGAATGCGGCCTGATCGGCGAGATCGGCGACTGGGTCCTGCGCCAGGCCTGCCGCGATGCAGCCGAATGGCGCGCCCTTGGCCTCAATGTGCCGGTGGCGGTAAATGTCTCCGCCATGCAATTCGAGCGCACCGGCTTCGCGGAATCGGTGAACCAGGCCCTGGAAGATGCCAACCTGCCGCCGGAATTGCTTGAGCTGGAACTGACTGAATCCATTGCCATGGAAAACCCGGACCGCGTCACCGAACAGGTGCAGCCGCTGCGGGATCGCGGTGTCAGCTTCGCCATCGATGATTTCGGCACCGGGCATTCCTCGCTGTCCTATCTGACGCGCATGCCGTTCGACGTATTCAAGATCGACCAGAGCTTTGTTCGCGATATGGCGACCAATGAGCATTCGCGGATCGTCGTTGAGACCATTCTGGCCCTGGCCAATTCGCTGAAGCTGGAAACCGTCGCTGAAGGTGTTGAAACCGCTGAGCAGATGACCATGCTGCGCGAGCTGGGTGCGACCCTGGCGCAGGGCTTCCTGTTCGGTCGTCCGATGACGATGACGAATTTCGTCGAATTCGCTCAAGATGCAGACCGTGATGACGGTGAATTCGGCGATACCGCTGTCGGTATCTAGGCCGACCGCACTGGCGCCCCCCCTTGATTGATCCGACCATCACGGCCAAATGCTGGGTTTCACGTGAAACGGAGCCCGGCCCATGACCTCTTCCAGCACCGATGCATCGAACTGGCGCGGTACGACCATTCTTGCAGTGCGCAAGGGCGGCAAGCTTGTTCTGGCCGGTGACGGACAGGTCTCTATCGGTCCTACCGTTATGAAGGGTAACGCAAAAAAGGTACGCCGCCTGGCTGGCGGGCATGTCGTTGCCGGCTTTGCCGGAGCGACGGCGGACGCCTTTGCCCTGTTTGAACGGCTGGAAGGCAAGCTGGAACAATATCCGGCCCAGCTCGCCCGGGCCTGCGTGGAACTGGCCAAGGACTGGCGGACCGATCGCTATCTGCGGCGGCTGGATGCGATGCTGGTCGTGGCCGACAAATCCGCCACCTTCCTGCTCACCGGGGCTGGCGATGTGCTTGAACCGGAAGACGGAGTCGTCGCCGTGGGTTCCGGCGGCAATTACGCCCTGTCGGCTGCCCGGGCGATTTATGACTATGAGGCCGACCCGGAACTGATCGCCAGGAAGGCGATGGAAATCGCCGCCAAGATCTGTGTCTACACCAACGAGAATCTGACCATCGAGATCCTCGAAGAAGGCTAGACCGCGCGAAAACCGGCGCGGTTTTGCGCAAACCGCGCGGACTTTTCGTGCGGGGATGGTCGGGTTTCAGCCCCGTTCCGGACCGGTTTCCATCTGTTCCAGGCGACGCGCGCTAGTTCGCGAATAATTGCGTTTCTATATCGCGGAATGTCTTGAACTCGAGCGCATTGCCGGCCGGATCCCGGACGAAGAACGTACCCTGCTCTCCGGGCTGGCCGGCGAAACGGATATAGGGGTCGACGACGAATTCCGTGCCGGCTGCCTTGAAGCGCTCACCGAGCTGCTCCCACTCCTCCCATTCCAGCACCAGGCCGAAATGGCGGACCGGGACGGATTTGCCATCGACCCCGGCGGTCTGACTGTCCGTGCACTCTTCCGGCGAGAGATGGGCGACGACTTGGTGGCCGAACATGTCGAAATCGATCCAGCGATCCGAAGAGCGGCCGATGCGGCACCCGACCAGGCCGGTATAGAAGGCGCGGGCAGCTTCGAGATCATCGACGGGGAAGGCGAGATGGAAGCGCGGCGGGGTCTGGCTCATGAGCATTCTGCCTTTCAGGTCTGGTCCTTGAGGGTCTGCCTGATTACATGACAGGCGAAGCGATACAAACAAGAGCGATCATGACCGATTTTTCTCCGCGCGAAATTGTCTCCGAACTCGACCGTTTCATCGTCGGCCAGGGCGATGCCAAGAAGGCCGTGGCCCTGGCGCTGCGCAATCGCTGGCGGCGCAAACAGCTCGAGGCGGACCTCGCCGAGGAAGTGACACCGAAGAATATCCTCATGATCGGGCCGACCGGCGTCGGCAAGACCGAAATCTCGCGCCGACTGGCGAAGCTGGCCAAGGCGCCCTTCATCAAGATTGAGGCGACCAAGTTTACCGAGGTCGGCTATGTCGGCCGCGATGTCGACCAGATCGCCCGTGACCTGGTTGAGGTGGCCATTCATCTCGTGCGCGAGCGCAAGCGCGACGAGGTCAAGGCCCAGGCCGAGGCCCACGCGGAAGAGCGTGTACTCGATGCCCTCGTCGGCCCCGGCGCGGGCGAATCCACCCGTGACTCGTTCCGCAAACGCCTGCGCACTGGTGAGCTGAACGACAAGGATGTGGAGATCCAGCTCGCCGAAGCCGGCGGTTCGCCACTGCAAATGCTCGATATTCCGGGCATGCAGGGCGGAGCGGGTGTGCTCAATCTGGGGGACCTGTTCGGCAAGGGCTTCCCGCAACAGACCAAGACCCGCCGCATGAAGGTCAAGGATGCCTATGAGCCGCTGGTCGCGGAAGAAGCCGACAAGCTGCTCGACGACAGCCAGATCACCGCTGAGGCGATCAAGCTGGCGGAGAATGAAGGCATTGTCTTCCTCGACGAGATCGACAAGATCGCCGCGCGCTCCGAAGCCCGCGGTGCCGATGTTTCACGTGAAGGCGTGCAGCGCGACCTGCTGCCGCTGATCGAGGGCACGACGGTCACGACCAAGCACGGAGCGATCAAGACCGACCATATCCTCTTCATCGCCTCGGGCGCTTTCCACGTCGCCAAACCGTCGGACATGCTGCCGGAGCTGCAAGGCCGCCTGCCCATCCGGGTCGAGCTCACAGCCCTGACCAAGGATGACTTCAAACGCATCCTTACCGAGCCGGAAGCCAATCTGGTCAAGCAATATACCGCCCTGATCGGCACTGAGGGCGTAACCCTCAACTTCACCGATGATGCCATCGACGCGATTGCCGAACTGGCGGCGGAAGTAAACGCCTCGGTGGAGAATATCGGCGCCCGCCGCCTGCAGACGATCATGGAGAAACTGGTCGAGGAGATTTCCTTCACCGCGTCCGATCGTGCAGGTGAAGTCATTGAAATCACCGCCGATTATGTCCGCGAGAATGTTGGCGAACTGGCCAAGAACGCGGATCTGAGCAAGTTTATCCTCTGATTTCTGGCGGCGGATTGGCGGTATTACCCGGTAGGACCGAGGAGCCGCCGCGTCCGGGCCGGCACCGGCCCAGCGCGGCTCAACAGCCAAGCAAAGCTTCGCAGTCGATCCGCGCTACTTCACGCGTAACGTCACGTAAAACGCACCCGCACCGCCATGCCGGGTGTGGGCGCTCGAATACCCTGACACATATTGACGCAAATTAGGTTTTCCCAACCATTCCGGTAGCTTCCGCCGAAGTACGCCGGGCAAGTCCGGGTATTCCCACGGCTCGTGGTCGCGCTCCCTGGTCCGGCTCATCGCGCCCTTGCCGGTGATCACCAGCACATTGCGATAGCCATCCTTCCAGGCCATGGCGAGGAAATGGGTCAGCGTCGACAGGGCCTGCTCCTGGGTCAGGCCGTGCAGGTCGAGACGCGCATCGATGTCGAGCTTGCCACGACGCACGCGTTTTTCTGTCGATCGGTCGACAGGGACCGGCGCCTGGAGATGTCGGGTCTGGTGATGCACGTCCACCGAGGCGCGATGCTTGACAGGCTGGGGCTTTTTGGCTGGTGCGGGATTTGACGGTTTGGCCTTCGCCGGTTTCGCAGCGGACGCGATCGTCTCGTCATTAAGCGAGCGGGCCTTGGCGGCATCGATAGGCTTTACCGAGCGAGCCACCTTGCGCCAGATGGCCTTTTCTTCCGGCTGGAGATCACGCTTGCGGACCATGGGTCAAGCCGGCGGAGTAGCATCGATGAGGCGCTGGGCCACGGCGGTCGGCAGGAAGGCCGTCCACTGGGCCTGGACCCGCGTGGTACCGGCCCGGAGCTCGGCCGTTTCACCCCAGCCCCAGAAGAAATCCCCACGCAAGGGACCATTGATGGCTCCGCCGGAGTCCTGGGCGATGACAAGGCCCGACCAGCCTTCCAATTCCGGCAGGTCGGCGCTCATCCAGACCGGCACGCCATGGGCATGGTGGCGGGTATCAACGGCGATCGAAGCCATCGGGGTCAAAGCCACGCCCGATGACCCGGCCGGACCGAGATCAGGGTCGGTCAGAGGCTGGGTCTGGAAGAAGACATAGCGCGGATTGACGCCGAACAGCTCGGCCGTGGCCTCGGGACCGTTTTCCTCCAGCCAGGCTTCGATGCCTTGCTTGGACGCGGCGTGGATCTCCAGCTCGCCGCGGCGGATCAGCTCGCGCCCGATGGAGCGATAGGGCTGGCCATTATGGGCTGCAAAAGCCGCGCGTTCCTGCCGTCCATCCGAATAGATGATACGGCCAGAGCCCTGAATTTGCAGGAAAAACACCTCGATAGGTTCACCCCAGGCAAACACCTCGCCGGCATCCTGCTGCTCGATCTCGGAGCGTTCCTTGTAGAGCACGAGACGGCCATCGCGCACTTCACCGACAATGCGCCGGCCGGCCAGGTCCTCCTCGAACAGACCGAGATCGACGGTTATAAGATCGCTAGGGCGACGGCGCAGAGGTTGGCTGAAACGCGGCGTCGGCGTCTCCGAGACATCGACATAGGGCTCGTAATAGCCTGTCAGCAGGCCGCGCTCCTCACGCGTCTCGCTATCCGGTTCCAGGGCCGCGAGGCGGATCGGAGTGAATTGCGACTGGAAGAAACCGCGTGCGGCCTCGGCGCCAGGCGCGGTCATCAATGCTGCAGCACAGGCCGTGCGCCACTCACCGATGCGTCCGGCCCATTGCGCTTGCGGATTGAGCCAGTCGTCGGCCGGGCGGTTATCCCAGCGCGCGCAGGAACGCACAAAAGCAGCAAGAGCGGCTTGCGGGTCATTACTCGACCAACCGGGCAGGGCATCCCAATGCGCCGGGATAAGATCGAGCGCTGTGGGCATGACTGCTTCCGGCTCAACCGGCTCCTCGATCGGGTCCGGTTGCGGCGGTGGCTGACAGGCCGCCAGGGTCAGAACCCCTGCGGCAGCAAGAAGTCTAGGCCACAGAGACACTGGCGAGCACCCAGTTGGGATCATTACTGTCGAGACGACGCTCGAAGGTCCAGTATTCCGACACCCGGGCCAGCTGGCCCAGATCACCGGAAACGGTCTGGCCGTCAGATCCGGTCACTTCGCTGGCAATATCGGCCTCGAATTTCACCTTCATGCGGGCCACACCACCCTCGGCCGACGCATCGACGATCTCGGTAGTGACGAGACGATCGATCTCCGTCTTTGCGGTTTCACCCTTGGCGCGGCGCTCATCAATCACCGCGGCATAGCGATCAAACACCTTGTCGGCCAGCAGCGTGCGGAGCGTGTCCTTGTCCCCGCGGGCAAAGCCCTCGACGATCATGCGATAGGCCTGACCGGCGCCATCGAGAAACCCGTCCGGAGAAAACGAGCGGTCGGCCTGGGCGATGGCCTCCAGCCCAGCGGCAGCCGGGCCTTCAAAGGCCGGACGAACCGGCGGCAGGCGATCGCCGCCACCGCTTGCATTGGGCTTGGGATCCGGTGCCTTGGGCGGCTCCATATGGCCCTCACTACGTCCGAGAACGCCATAGAGTTTGATCGCGAAGAACACCGCTACACCGGCGAAGACGAGAAGGCTGAAGAGTTCGGTCATATCAATTCTGCGGCAGCTTGGCGGAGCGCCCTGGGAACGGGCCGCCAGATCGATTCAATGTATTTCCCAGATATAGGCGCAATTAGCGCCAACGTCAGCATTTCCAATGACAGGCGGTTATCTTGCCGCAGTCGAGTGCCCATGCTAACGCCACCGCTCGAATTTTACCGGGCGGCCGGGAGCCGTTTCCGCAGTTAAAGCCCAATCGGGGGACAATTATGACCGACGCACCCGCTACACCGGACCAGCCGCAGGCCCCGCAAGGCCCGGCCCTTCGCATCTTGACGCAATACATCAAGGATCTTTCATTCGAAAATCCAGGCGCTCCGGAAAGCCTTCGCGCTGGTGGCGCCGCGCCGAATATCGACATGGGGATCGATGTCCAGGCCCGCACCGTGTCACAGGGCATCTATGAAGTGACCCTGAACTTCTCCGCCAAAGCCGAGCGCGGCGAAGGCGGCGACGTCGTCTTCATCGCCGAGCTGAGCTATTCCGGCCTGTTCGAGATGGCCAACATCTCCGACGCCGACCGAGAGCCCTTCCTGCTGATTGAGTGCCCGCGCATGATCTTCCCGTTCGCGCGCCGCATTCTCGGTGATATCACGCGCGATGGCGGCTTCCCGCCGTTGATGCTGGATCCGGTTGATTTTGCTGGCCTCTACCGTGCGCAGCTGGCCAAGCGCGCTGCGGCGACCGGCGGCAATGAACCGAACGGCAATGGCGATCCGGCTGCTGCCAACTAAGACTTAGAGCTCTACGCTCAATTGAGACCAGACGGACGCGTCGCCCAGCTCTTCGATGAAGGCTTTATGGGCGGCGCGTTCTTCGTTCTGGACCCGGCTGTCGAGCGCTTTCGGGCGCGCCGGACGGGCCGGAAACTCGACCACATCGCCATTACTGCCCGCTTCACCGCGGCCGGAGAGATCAAGGGCCCGCGTGCGCCCGCCGGTCAGCTCGAGATAGACCTCGGCGAGGAGCAGGGCATCGATCAGGGCGCCGTGCTTGTCGCGGGATTCCAGGGAAATATCGAAACGCTTGCACAGCGCGTCGAGCGACACATAGGATCCCGGGAACATGGCCCGCGCGATCGCGGCCGTGTCCTTGAAACGGTCATCGGGATAGATGGGCTTGCCCAGCCGGGCCAGTTCCATATTGATGAATCCACGGTCAAAGCCGGCATTGTGAGCCACTAGGACCCCGTCTCCGACAAAGTCCAGGAAAGCGTCGGCATGCTCGGCAAAGATAGGTTTATCCGCCAGGAATTCATCGGTCAGGCCTGTGATTTCAACGACTTCCTTCGGCGTTGAGCGCTCCGGGTTGACATAGACGTGATAGGTCCGGCCGGTCGGAATGCAATCGATCACCTCGACACAACCCAGCTCGGTGATGCGGTCACCGGTATTGGGGTCGAGGCCCGTGGTCTCGGTATCGAAAACGATTTCACGCATGGCTCAAGCCTGTTTTTCGCGGATTGCCCGGATCACAGAACGCACTTGTTCGCGCGCATCCTCAAGGCCCCGGGAGGTCTCGATCGCATAATCGGCGCGGGCGAGTTTTTCG
This sequence comes from Maricaulis sp., assembly GCF_030149235.1. Classification (GTDB taxonomy): domain Bacteria; phylum Pseudomonadota; class Alphaproteobacteria; order Caulobacterales; family Maricaulaceae; genus Maricaulis. Next base: position 28,078 of record NZ_JASBRW010000006.1, read on the forward strand.
GTGTCCGGCATCTGCCGGGCGATGATGGCATCCAACTTGTCTACGTCCATGCCGGGGCGTTCCAGAACCCGCGCGCGGCGGATCTTGTCCGGAGCATGGACCACGACAATGGCATCGACCAGCTGGTCCCCGCCGGTCTCGAACAAGAGCGGCACATCATAGACCACAAGGTCCGAGCCTGACCGGGCTGCATCCTGGCTGAACTGCTCGCGCGCCTGCGAGACCAGCGGATGCACGATTTTCTCCAGGCGTTCGAAACCGGACGGATCCTCGCGCAAGGCGGCGCTCAGGCGTGCGCGGTCCACGGCGCCGTCGACCACACTACCCGGAAAAGCCTCGGCGATCGGAGCGACCGCCGCGCCACCCGGCGCATAGAGTTCATGGACACAGGCATCACTGTCGAAAACCGGTACGCCCTCTTCGATGAAGAGTTTGGCGGTGACGGATTTGCCCATGCCGATTGAACCGGTGAGACCGATGATTTTCATGCGCTTTCGCCCAGCGCCGCCAGAAGCGGCGTGCGGACATCCACGTTAGGTGCCGGTTGCCCGTAAAAGGCTTCAAAACTCGGCTTGCCCTGCTCGATCAGCATGCCCAGCCCGTCCACCGTCTTGTGGCCCGCTGCGGCGGCCGTGCGCAGGAAACCCGTGATCAACGGGGAATAAACGCTGTCGGCCACGATCAGCGGTTTCGACGCGTGGGCGAAATCCATATCGAGCACGGGCTGGCCCGTCAGCCCCAGCGAGGTGGCATTGACGACAATGTCGACATCGCCGACGGCTTCGTCGCGCCCGTCCCAGCCGACAATATCCGCCTTGGGCGCGATCCGGTCGCGCAGGGCCTCGGCTCGCTGGCGGTTGCGATTGGCGATGACGATGGAAGACGCCCCCGCCTCCACCAGGCCATAGACGATGGATCGCGCCGCTCCGCCGGCGCCCAGGACCAAGACCCGCTGACCCGCCGGGTCCCCGCCAGAGGCTTTCAGAGATCCGATGAAACCGGGCGCATCGGTATTGTCCGCATGCACTTCACCGTCCGAGAATGTCAGTAGGTTGGCAGCACCGATCGCGTCCGCCCGATCTGAAATTCTATGAGCGATGACAAGAGCTTGCTCTTTATGCGGCAGTGTTACGTTGAGACCCTTTAACCCCGCGCGCTGCAGGGCCAGAGCCACCGGAGCGAACATGTGCGGCGAGGCAATGTAGGGCGTGTAGATCGCATTCAATCCCGCCGCCTCGACCCAGTGGGCCATCATCAGGGGCGAAAGGGAATGACCGATCGGTTGGCCGATTACGCCAGCGGTCAGGGCAGCTCCGGTCGGCTTCATGATACCAGCACCTTCTTATCGCGCAGCACATCCAATAGTGGAATGAGTGGCAGGCCGAGCACGGCGAAATAGTCAGCCTCGACTTTTTCGAATAATTGCGCGCCCAAGGCCTCATAGGCATAGGCGCCGACGCTCGCGGTCAGTTCGAACCCCGCTTGATCGAGATAGAAATCCAAGAAGGCATCGGAGAAGTTACGCACATGCAGGGTCGAGGTCTGCTGGTGGGTCCAGACTTCGCGGCCATCGCAGCACAGTGACAGGCCGGAATGGAGATAATGTACCTTGCCCCGCATGGCCATCAGGCGGTCGCGGGCCAGGGAACGCTCGGGCAGTTTGTCGAGCAATTGCCCGTCCAGTTCCATGGTCTGGTCGGCACCCAGAACATAGGCTCCGGCGATTTGCGACGAGACGTCTTGCGCCTTGGCGTGGGCGAGGAGGGCGGCCATGTCGCGGGGGGACAGTGCAGCATGCTCACGCTTGAGGATATCTTCGTCGACACCGGATTTGTGCACCCGGAAAGGCACGCAGGCCTGTTCGAGCACTTGCCGCCGGATCGCGCTTCCGGAAGCGAGAACGAATTCTGTCACGCGCCTTTGCTCCGCTTGTCGTTGAAAAGGTTGATGATCTTGGCCGCGGTCTCTTCCACCGACCGGCGCGTCACATCAATCGACGACCAGCCATGCTTGGCGAAAAGCCGCTTGGCATGCAGAACTTCCTCACGCACGGAGTAATCGTCGACATAGTCGGTATCGCGTTCCTCATTGAGGCTCAAAAGCCGGTTGCGGCGGATCTGGACAATCCGTTCCGGCGAGGCAGTGAGCCCGACCACCAGCGGGTTTTTCAGCGAATAGACCTGTTCCGGCAGCGGCACGCTCTGCACCAGCGGGATATTGGCGGCGCGATAGCCACGATGCGCCAGATAGATCGAGGTCGGGGTTTTCGAGGTCCGGCTGACACCCAGGAGCAGGATGTCGGCGCTTTCGAAATCCTCACCCTGACCATCATCATGGGCCATAGTGTAGTTCAGCGCCTCGATGCGGCGGAAATATTCGGCATCGAGCGAACGCTGGGCCCCGGCGCGGCTGGCCACCGGACGGCCGAGATAGGCGCTCAAGGTCGCCAGCATCGGATCCAGCACCGCGATCGCCGGCGTCCCCAGCTCCATGCAACGCGTCTCCAATTGTCGCCGTAGATCCGGATTCACGATGGTATACATGACGATACCGGGATAGGCAGCGATCTCGTCGAGAACGTGATTGAGCTGGCGGGTCGAGCGCACCAGGGCGTAAAGATGCTCGAGCGGGTTGGCGCCTTCGAACTGGGCCACCGAGGCGCGCATCACCTCCATCAAGGTCTCACCGGTCGAGTCAGAGACCATGTGAATGTGGAAATTGGTCTCGAAGACGGGAGTTTCAGCGTCGGTCATCGCAGCGGCCTGAGCGTGTTTACCATTTGTTAATAAGTTGGGGAGTTTTCCTCAATCTCCGCAAGCGGAAATTCCGCCTGTGGGTATGACCCGGTCCTACCCGACCTCATCCACAGAGTCTTCCACAGTTCGGGCCTGTGTGTACAAGCCTGTGAACAGAAAAACCTGTGGACGGCACTGTGCGAGTTATGCACCGCTTATGCACAAGCTTATACTTCACAGCCCTATGATATTCATAGACGAATCCGGTTATCCGGTTTTTCCTGTCAGTAGTTGTCCAGAGGCTTTGAGCGCGGCAGGATTATCCGGACCCTGAGGGAAAACAACCTTCCCCCGAGATTCACGGCTCAACGACTCCAACAATTTTTTCTTTCTTATTTAGAGAGATGAAAAGGACGCATTGAATTGGGGTGATAACACCCCTAATCAGACGCTCATGAGTGATGCTATCGAAAAGCCGCTTCTTGCGGTCCTGAGCGGCGAGCGCCGTACCCCGCCTCCGGTCTGGATGATGCGCCAAGCCGGTCGTTACCTGGCCGAATACCGGGAAGTCCGGGCCAAGGCCAAGAACTTCATCGATTTCTGCTTTTCGCCTGATCTGGCAGCGGAAGTCACGCTCCAGCCCATTCGCCGGTTCGGCTTTGATGCAGCGATCATATTCGCCGACATCCTGCTGGTCCCGATCGCCCTGGGCCGCAAAGTCTGGTTTGTCGCCGGTGAAGGACCCAAACTCGATCCCTTCGACGTCTCGCTGGTCGATCAGCTGACGGAAGGGCAATCGAGAACCGTGTTGGCGCCGATCGCAGAAACCCTTCGCCGTGTGAAGCCGGAGCTACCCGGTCATACCACGCTGATCGGCTTTGCCGGTGCACCGTGGACGGTTGCGACCTACATGGTCGAGGGCGGAGGCTCCAAGGACCGGTTCAAGACCCGTGTGGCGGCCTGGGATCAGGCGGATCACTTCGACGCCATGCTCGACAAGATCGCCGATGCGACTATCGATTATCTCGTCATGCAGGCTGAGGCCGGTGCGGATGTGCTGAAAATCTTCGACAGCTGGGCTGAAGGTCTGCCTGAGCCGCTGTTCGAGCGCGTTATCATCCGCCCGACCCGCCGCATTGTCGAAGGCGTCCGTGCGGCCGGGGTGACGGTGCCGATCATCGGTTTCCCGCGAGGCGCCGGTACGCTGTATCCGCGTTATGCCGCAGAGACTGGCGTCACAGCGCTGGCGCTGGACACGGCGGTACAGCCGGAATGGATGCACAAGGCGCTTCCCGCGGATCTGCCGGTCCAGGGCCATCTCGACCCGGCCGCCTTGCGCGCTGGTGGCGAGGTCCTGGGTTCGGAGGTGGATCGCTTGCTGGATAGTTGGGCAGACCGGCCACATATCTTCAATCTGGGACACGGGATCACGCCGGACGTGCCTGTAGCTCATGTTGAAGCCATGCTTGCCCGGATCCGAAGCCGGGCCTGATCGGAGTGCCCTTTCGTGGAACAGAAAAAACTCGCTATCGTCCTGTTCAATCTTGGCGGACCGGACAAGCCGGAATCGGTTAAACCCTTCTTGCGCAACCTGTTTCGCGATCCCGCCATTATCCAGGCGCCGGGCCTTGTGCGCGAGTTTCTGGCCTGGCTGATTTCGACCCTGCGCGACAAGGAAGCGCGCGAGAACTACGCCAAGATGGGTGGCGGATCGCCTCTCATGCCGGAAACGCAAAAGCAGATCGCGGCCCTGCAGGCGGAGTTGGAAAAGCGTTCGAGCGATTACGAGATCAAGATCTGGCCGGCCATGCGCTACTGGCATCCTTTCACTGAGCATGTCGCGCAGGAGGTGAAGGCCTGGGCTCCGGATGAAACCGTGCTGCTGCCGCTCTACCCGCAGCTTTCCACGACGACGACGGGTTCCTCGCTTGGGGCCTGGCGCAAGGCCGGCGGTCCGGAAACACGAACCGTGTGCTGTTATCCGACTGAAGCCAGCTTCATTCATGCCCATGCCGAGCTGATCCGTCGCAAATGGCAGGAGAGTGGCTCACCGGAAAACTGCCGGATCCTGTTTTCCGCACACGGCTTGCCGGAGAAAATCGTCAAGGCCGGAGACCCATATCAATGGCAGGTAGAACAGACGTCCGCTGCCGTTGCCGAATTGCTCCCGGAACTGCCTGATACCCAGATCTGCTATCAGAGCCGGGTGGGTCCGCTGAAATGGATCGGACCGTCGACTGAGGAAGCGATCGAGAAAGCTTCCGAGGATGGCAAGAATATCATTCTCACACCGATCGCCTTTGTCTCCGAACATATCGAGACTCTGGTCGAGCTGGACGAGGAATATGCCGAGCTGGCCGAAGAGCATGGCATCAAGACCTATCTTCGGGTTCCGGCCTTGGGTATCGAGCCTGCCTTTATCGAAGCGCTCGCCAATGCGGTTGAAGGGGCCCTGGCGCGCGAGCCGGGCCTGGCTCCGGATACAGGCGTCCGCATCTGTCCGCTGAAACATACCGCTTGCCCGTGCAAGCCGTGATAAGACGCTGATGTGATGCTTCTAGCTGCTGCATATGACTGGCTTCGCGCCCTGCATATCCTCTCAGTGATCGCTTGGATGGCCGGCCTGCTCTACCTGCCGCGGCTGTATGTCTATCACGCCATGGCGGAACCGGGCGGCGAGTTTGATCGTACGGTAAAGGACCAGGAGCGGCGCCTTCTCAAGTTGATCATGAACCCGGCGATGATCGCCAGCTGGATCTTCGGCCTGCTTCTGATCTGGTCCAATGCGGAGCGTGCCGGCGGCTGGTCGATCTTCCTGGACTGGGCCTGGATCGCCAAATTTGTCCTGATTTCGGTCATGACCGGCGTACATCACCTCTACGCCATTCGCTTCAAGCATTTCCAGGCCGGCACAAATGACTGGCCGCACCGGCGCTATCGTATCCTCAATGAAGTGCCTTTTGTGCTTGCTATCCTGATCGTTCTGATCGCGGTTGTGGCCTTGAAATAGCATGCCGGAGCCCTTGCCCGCTTGACGCTGGGCAATGCCCGTGGCAAGGCTAAGACAACTCGTTTAGAGACCTCTCTCTCATTGACGTTGTGACTGGCCGGATCCGCGGCACACGCGTCAATTACTGATACAGATATCGCCGATCCGAACGGCATCATCCTTGCTACACCCCAATGGACCTCGTCCGGGGTCGGCCCCGTTTCTCCATGCGTTGATTGATCATGACCGAAGAAACCGCTTCCCTGCCTGCCCTGTTTGAAGGCCTGCAGC
>NZ_JASBRW010000013.1 GCF_030149235.1 Maricaulis sp.
GATCTAGCGCGCTGACCGGGTGGTTATTGCAAGGGTGCCACACCCGTTCCCATCCCGAACACGGCCGTTAAGACCCTTCGCGCCGATGGTACTGCGTCTTAAGACGTGGGAGAGTAGGTCGCTGCCCGGTCTGCCCGCTAGATCTTGCCCTCTTCAATCTTGAAACAGCCGCTTCGCTCTCGCGAGGCGGTTTTTTCATGTCTGAATTCCGGAAAATCGGCCGGCTTGAAACCAGACTGCCGCCTACATCATCAGATTACAGGCCGGGAAGTCGAATTCAGGGTCGACCCGTTCATAGGTGAAGCTGTTGCCGGTCGCCGGATGGCGATAACGGGTATGCGTGCCGTCATAATCGGTGAGCACATAGGTGTTCTCTAGCCGGGTGGCATAGCCATCGATCAAGGTCGCCTCAGTCCCCCAGAAATCGCCGGAGACCCACCAGGTCCCGCTTATGGTCTGCTGCTCGATCAGCTGGCATTGCTCATAGCGGCGAAATTCGAGCGTAAAGCGTCCATCCGCCGTGCGTTCAGCGATGCGCTGGTAATAACGCTCCTGGTCGGCATGGTAGTCGTGACCGTACCAGCGGCCGACTAGGCGGGGGTCGTCCGACTGTGCATACCCCAGCGGTGTAGCTGAAACACCCGTCAGCAGTGCTGCCATCACCCAAGCGCGCGCTTTGGTGGCGACAGACGGGTTGTGCGATGGCATGACAGTTCCTTTAGATGACCAAGGCTGAAGCTTGCCTGAGAGCGGGCCAAGAGGGAAGAGGGTGGTCGAACAAGTGCTCGGGGGGCGACAGCAGCTCTGCTGAGATCGGGCTGGCCCAAGCGCAGCTTTGAGTGTTGACGGCGCCCGTCACACATCCTACACACGCGCTCCTTCCGGCGCACAAAGCGCGCCCGAAGCACCTCTTGATGCGGGGTGGAGCAGCCCGGTAGCTCGTCAGGCTCATAACCTGAAGGTCGTAGGTTCAAATCCTACCCCCGCACCCAACAAGCCCGCTAGCGCGACGCGCTGGCGGGTTTTGTGTATCTAGGGCGGCGTGATGGGTATTGATGCGAATAGCGCCCCGGGACCGCGGGCCTTTGTCTATGCCCCGCCGCCGGCCGGGCCCTTGCCGGTGATCCATGTCGACGAGCACTTGCTCGTGCTCGACAAACCCTCCGGCCTGCTGAGCGTGCCCGGCAAGCCGGCGGCGCATGCGGATTGCCTCGAGGCGCGGGCACAGGGCGTTTATCCCGACGCTCGCATTGTCCACCGGCTCGACATGGATACGTCCGGCGTCATCATCATGGCCCGCACGGCGCATGCCCAACGCCATCTCGGCCTGCAATTCGAAAAACGCCAGACGTCCAAGACCTACCAGTCCCTGGTGTTTGGCGAGATGGCGGAAGATGAGGGGCAGGTCGAAGCCCCGCTGATCACCGACTGGCCCAACCGTCCCAAACAGATGATCGATCCGGAGCGTGGCAAGCCGGCGCTGACGCGCTGGCGGGTGCTGGACCGGGCAGATGGATACAGTCGTGTCGAGCTGGAGCCACTGACCGGGCGCTCGCACCAATTACGGGTGCATATGCTCAGCCTGGGACACCCAATCCTGGGCGATAATCTCTACGCCCACGCGGACGCGCTTGCCGCGAGCCATCGCCTGTGTCTGCATGCCTGCAAGCTGGGGCTGAGGCATCCGCAAGGCGGTGAGGCGATGGTGTTCGAGAGCGCTGTCCCGTTTTAATCCTGCACTTCGGGTCGGCGCGCCTATCCGCGCTGAGCCCTCTTATCCTTCTGAAATGCCAAGCATCCCGGCGGTGTCCATGGATTGCCGGGCCGACGGTCGAAGCCGGGCTTGTCCTCGCCCTTCGCCCCCATCCTATGCTTCTGGTTCATTCACCGGGAGCCCCGCCTCATGCCGCGTCTGCCTTTTCCAACCGCATTTCCCTGGATCGGCGGTGCCCTCGTCGGAGCGGCACTGGGTACGGTTGCGGTCTATTTGCAGGGGCGGGCAGACGGGGGCGAGGCTGTACGGGGGCGCCAGGCCGTCGCAGAGCTGGCGCAGCTGCAGCATAAGCGTGAGGTCGAACACGGCGCGCTTTCGGCATTGCTCAGCCGGGTCGAAGAAGATCTTGCGCGACGCCGGGCGTTCGAGGCGGAGGCGACCCAGGCCCTTAACGCGGCGGCCCAATCTACACAGCGGGTGCTACAGCGCCTGGGAGAGACTTATGACCCTTCGCATGCCTGTCCTGCTTTTGACCATGATGTGCGCCTGTTCAACGCCGCCTTCGCCCGCTCCGGAAGCGGAGTTGGCTCCACTTCTGAAACTGGAACGACTGCGCGACCAGATCCGCGGTGAAATCCCGCCGGCCTGCCGGGCCGAGCCCCGGGCGCCGCTGGACATGGTCGAGGGGCGCGACTGGCGTGAGGCCGCGGGGCTTTATCGCGCCGATGCCGCCTATAACCCCGCCTTGCTTGAAGCCTGCCAGACGCAGCTGGACCGGCTCAGCCGGACAGCGCTGCAGCCAGGGCGTCCAGGTCAGCCTTGATGTCGATCATCCGGGCCGGGCGCTCCAGCACGCCGGCGAGATTATCCGGCAGGGCCACGGTCTCGCCGATCACCGGTTCCACCGCGTCAGCGAATTTATAGGGGTGTGCAGTGGCGGCGATGATCCAGGGCCGCTCCCGGCGTGGCCCGGTGTCCAGACCGTCGAACGCGGCCAAGCCCGTTGCCGTGTGCGGACAGGCGATATAGCCCGTCTCGCCATGCCAGCGCGCGATCGTGGCCCGGATCTGCTCATCGCTGATCGAGGCGACGGCATGAATGGCGTGATCGGGCAGGGCGCCGAGGCGTTCGAAATTGCTCGGCGCGCCGACATCCATGGCATTGGCCAGGGTGGCGATCGAGGCGCGCGGCTCGAACACCCCCTTGCGGGCCCAGTCGGACAGGGTCGCATTGGCATTGGTGGCCAGCACGACCGGGCCAATGGGAAAGCCGAGATTGCGGGCGATCAACGCGGCGAGGGCATTGCCAAGATTGCCGCTGGGAATGATCAGACCGGCGGCCTGATCGGTACGGGCCTGGCTCTGCAAGCTGGCATGAGCCCAATAGCTCACCTGCGGCAAAAGGCGGCCGATGGAGATGGAGTTGGCTGAAGTCAGTCCATGCCGGGCGCTAAGCACCGGCGTGGCGAAAGCCTGCTTGACCATCGCCTGACAGGCATCGAAATCATCATCGACGCGCAGGGCCATCACCGGCGCCTGCCAACAGCAAAGCTGGTGCTCCTGGAAGGCTGAAATACGCCCCTTGGGAAAGAGAATGACCGCGCGGGCATTGGCGCGGCCTTCCGCGGCACAGCCCACCGCCCCGCCGGTATCGCCGGAGGTCGCCGCCAGAACAGTGACCGGGTCGGCCGCATCTGCAATCCGGTCGAGACAGCGAAACAAAAAGCGTGCGCCAAAGTCCTTGAAGGCCCCGGTCGGTCCGTGAAGCAGCTCCAGCACTGAGACTGGGCCGGAGGCGTTCTCGAGCTCGACTAAGGGAAGCGGGACGTCAAAGGCGCCGGCACACATGCTGCCGACATCTGCCTCAAGCACGCTGCCCGCCAGGAAAGGTGTCAGGATCGCGCTGGCTGTCTTGGCGAGGCTGCCGGCCGGGTCGAACGCCGCAATGTCCAGAGACGGCAATGCGGCGGGCATGTAGAGGCCGCCATCTGGTGCCGCACCTGCCCGGATCGCCGCCGCGGCGTCGACCGGGGCGCTGGCCTGGCGCGTGCTGGTATAGATCACGGCAGCACCTCGACCTTGAGGCCCTGTGAGACCAGCGGCGCGGTATAGGCCGTCGCCGTCAGGTCTGCGGCATTGAGCGCGACCTGCATGGCGGCTTTGACGGCGTCGAACCGGTCATCCGGCATCAGGGCGAAAATCGAGGGGCCGGATCCGGAGAAGGAACAGCCCAGCGCGCCGGCACTCAGCGCCGCTTCTTGCAGAGCGCTCAGCTCGGGCAGGAGGGGCAGGCGCTGCGGTTCGATGAGAATATCGCACAGCCCGCTGGCAAACAGCTCCAGCTCGCCGCTGTGACAGGCAGCAATGAAGCCCGCCAAATTGCGGGCATGCTCGACTGCCGTGGTGAGCGGAACAGTGTCCGATAAAAGCGCGCGGGCCGCCTGGGTCTCGACCTTGCGATCCGGGTGCCAGAGGAGACAGGACAGGCCTTGCGGCAAGGGCAGGGGACGGATCAGGGGCGGATCGAGCCGGGCCGCCAGGACCAGACCGCCATACAGGCTCGCCATGACATTGTCCCAGGGCGGTGGATCGGCTGAAACACGCTCGCCTTCCATCGCGAGGGGGAGCAGGGGCTCCAAGTCGAAGGGGGTATCCAGCAAGGCATTGACAGCGCCGGCCGCGGCAACAGCGGAGGCGGCCGATCCGCCCATGCCGGCGCTCAGGGGTACGCCCTTGTCGACATCCAGGACGACGCCGAAACCGGCTCCGGCAGCGTCCAGAACCGCCCGGGCCGCGGCGAGGGCGCAATTGTGTTCGACCTCGCCGGGCAGGCTGTCGACGAGACCGCTGACGCGGCCGAGCTGTACGCCTGGCGTTTCGCTGGGCCGGGCGATGACCTGGTCGCGCGCCGCGTCAAAGGCCAGGCCGAGCACGTCAAAGCCGACCGCAAGATTGCCGATGCTGGCCGGCGCGGATGCGCGAGCCGATTTGCCTGTCCTCATGCGGAGGCGTCTCCAACAAGTTCTGTCTCAGACTTGGCCAAAATCGCCGGGATTGTCGAGAGGCCCGCCTGATCGCCGCAGACTGCGCGCTGAACATCCATGATGTCGGCGAACACGGCTTCTGCGGTGGGCCAGCGGCCCGCGCCCTTGCCGGCGACCCAGACCGTCTCGCGCGGCCGGCGGATGAGGAAGCCATTGGCCTCGTTCTTCAAGCTGGCGAAGGGGTGGCTCTTTGGCAGGGCCAGGATCTCGACGCGTGCGCGGACCTGCCCATCTTCACCGATATCAGCCCGTCCGACCTGTTTGAAGACCAGCCCGTCGGCCTGGGCTTCGGCAATGCGTTCGGGCGAAAGCGTGCGCAGGGTGTCGCGTTCGATATCGCGGACATCGACGCGGGCTCCAAAGGCGTGCCAGCACAGGATGGAGAGTTTGTCCGCCGCATCATAGCCGTCGATATCCGTGCTCGGATCGGCTTCGGCAAAGCCCTTGGCCTGGGCGTCGGCAATGGCCTCGTCGAGACCAATGCCCTGATCGAGCTGACCGAAGATGTAATTGCACGTCCCGTTCATCACGCCTTCGATCGCGGTGATATCCTTGTTCGGACCGAGCCGGTCGATCGCCTCGAGCACCGGCGCGCCGCCGCCGACGGCTGCGGAATAGCGCAGCTGGAGGCCACCGGTACTGGCGAGGCCATGCAGGAGTTCGAAATCCTTGGCGATGACAGCCTTGTTGGCTGAGACCAGATGGGTTCCCTCGCGCAACACGCTCTGGCTCAGGGCCCGTGCCAGCCCGGTTCCACCGACCATCTCCACGACAATATCCGGTGCATGGCCCAAGGCGGCGAGCGGGTCATCGGTGAAGGCCAGCTGCTGATCTTCTCGCGCCCTGGCGTGTTTAGCGGGATCGCGAACCAGCACGGGGTTGAGCTTGAAACGCCCCGGATGAGCGAGGAGGTGGTCGCAGACACCGGCACCGACCGAACCATGGCCGAGCACGGCAACCCGCAGCGGTTCCACATCATGCACTCGGCCCGGGCTCGCTTCGACGCATGCGATACGCGTGGCGTAGGCTCGGCCAAGGGATGCGACCTCTATGACAACGCCGAGAGATTGGGCGGCGAAGATGGCCTTTTCCTGGACCAGACCGCGGCTGACCTTGGCCGCCTCGATATAATCGAGCTGATCAAAGCGCTTGGCGTCGGCCACCTTGGCCGGGTCGTCGGAATAGACCCCGTCGACATCCTTGATCAGGCGGGCCCGGTCGGCGCCCAGCCAGCTGGCAAACATTACCGCTGTCAGATCGGTGCCCCCGCGACCCAGCGTCGACGGCCCGTATGCGCCTTCGCCGAAAAAGCCTGGAGCGACGATGACATCGTGCTGGTCGAGATGGGCAAACACCTTTGCCGCATCCAATCCCGCCAGGTTCGCGTCCAGCGGCGCGCCCTCTGCCCGCAAGCCCATTTCATGCGGATCAAACACCTGGCATGACACACCCGTTCGTTCCAAAGCCAGGCCGAGCAGTGCGGCAGACTTCAGCTCGCCGCAGCGCAACAGGCGGGCCAGCAAGGCATCATGAGCGCCGGCTCCAACCTCCTCGCCGAGGCCGAACAGGGCATCGGTCTCGCCCTCAAGGGCAGAGACGACCGCGACGACCTTCTCGCCCGCGCGGAGATGGCGATAGATCTCGTGGGCAATGCGGGCATAGTCGCTGGCATCGCGGAGGACCGATGATCCGAATTTAAGGACGCATATGCGGTGAGGGCTGCGTTGGGGGCTGAGAGCGTTCACGGGATTTTCCTTTGGACTTGGTGTTTCGGTGCTGGGCGTTGGTGTTTGGACAAGAAAAAACCCGCTTCCGGAGGCCGGGAGCGGGTTCTGTGTTCTGCGGTTTTGTCGTCTGTCCGCTAGTCCACGTCGTCCGCCCCCTTGGCATAGGAGGTGGTCATGATGACGGTCATGGTGGACATGAGCATGGTCTGCGCACGCGAAACGGCACCGGCCGGACGGGTGGCCCGGACAGTCATTTCGTTTGCGATGGCACGGCTCATAGACATGCGGTTCAACTCAATTGGCGCGTGGACCAGGTCCACAAATCGCGAAAATCCTGTGCATCAATCCGTCAACATGGTCCTTGCGTCAAATGATTTTTGCGACTGCGAAGACAAAAGCCGCGGCTGATGCAAAAAATCCCCACCGGAACGACCAAGCGGGGATTTTTTCTTCACGTTTCCGAAAACTGCTTATTCGGCAGCAGTTTCCAGCGTCTTGGCCTTCAGCTTCGGCGCTGCGGCCCGGACATAGGGCGCGACATGGTCTTCGAATTTCTTGAAGTTGTCGGTGAACATGGTCGCCAGCTTCGTCGCCTGTGCGTCATAGGCGTCCTTGTCGGCCCAGGTCGAACGCGGGTCGAGGATCGCGTCGTCTACACCGGCCACCGAGACCGGCACCATGAAGCCGAAATTCGCGTCTTCGCGGTAGGCAGCGCTCTTCAGGGATCCATCAAGGGCCGCATTGAGCAGGGCGCGGGTGGCCTTGATCGGCATGCGCTGACCCGTGCCGTAGGCACCGCCGGTCCAGCCGGTATTGACCAGCCAGCAATCGACATCGTGCTCGGCGATCAGTTCGCGCAGCAGAGCCCCGTAATCGGCCGGGTGGCGCGGCATGAACGGCGCGCCAAAGCAGGCGGAGAAGGTGGCGGTCGGCTCGGTCACGCCTTTTTCGGTGCCCGCGACCTTGGCCGTGTAACCGGACAGGAAGTGATACATGGCCTGGGCCGGGGTCAGCTTGGCGATCGGCGGCATAATGCCGAAGGCGTCACAGGTCAGCATGACCAGGTTTTTCGGATGGCCGCAGGTGCCGGTCGCACTGGCATTCGGAATCGCACTGATCGGATAGGCGCCGCGCGAGTTCTCCGCCAGGGTCGCGTCATCCAGGTCAAGCTCGCGCGTGACCGGGTCCATGACGACGTTTTCCAGCACCGTGCCCCACATCTTGGTGGTGGCGTGGATCTCCGGCTCGGCTTCGGCCGACAGGCGGATCATCTTGGCGTAGCAACCGCCTTCGAAATTGAACAGGCCATTGGGCGACCAGCCGTGCTCGTCATCGCCGATCAGTTCGCGATTGGCGTCGGCGGAAAGGGTGGTCTTGCCGGTGCCGGACAGGCCGAAGAAGATCGCCGCATCATCATCCTTGCCCGCATTGACCGAGCAGTGCATCGGCATGATGCCCTTGGCCGGCAGCAGGTAGTTGAGAATGGTGAAGACGGATTTCTTGGTCTCGCCGGCATAGGAGGTGCCGCCGATCAGCACCATCTTGCGGTCGAAATCGACACCGATGACGGTTTCAGAGCGGCAGCCATGGCGCTCCGGGTCGGCCTTGAAGCTCGGCAGGTTCACAATGGTGAACTGGGCGTCGAAGCCGGCATATTCGTCAGCCGCCGGGATGCGCAGCAGATGGCGGATAAAGAGCGAGTGCCAGGCCAGCTCGTTGACCACGCGCACCGGCAGGCGGTGTTCCGTGTCGGCGCCGCCGAAGAGCTGCTGGACGAAGAGTTCCTTGCCGGCCATGTGGGCCTTGAAGTCATCCCAGAGATTGCTGAACTGCTCCGGCGTCATCGACGCATTATTGTCCCACCAGACCTGGTCTTCGGTGGAGGCATCGCGAACCGTGAACTTGTCCTTGGCGGACCGGCCGGTGTGCTCGCCGGTTTTCACGACCAGGGCGCCACCCTCGGCCACTTCACCTTCGCCGCGGCGGACGATTTCCTGATACAGGCGGGCTTCGTTCCAGTTGAGATTGATCGGGCCGGTTTCAATACCCATGGCGCTCAGGCCGCCATCAAGACGAACGGCTTCGGTACGATCACTGGTGGACATATTGCCTAACCCCCAACTGGCCCGCTCCATACACTTGGCGGGCGTGATGCTTGGCGGCGCACCGGCCTCTTTCAGGCCGGGCATTCCGCGCACTCCTATGCCGGCGGCGCGTTGTCGCGTCTCATCCGGCTCCCGGTTGAAGAGCCGCCGGTACCAGATCAAATCCGACCGGGAAAGCCCTAAAGACACGCGAGTTTAGCACAGGAAAATTCCGGGAAGCGAATGTTATCGCAAACATTTTTGACGCTATTCCGGTTTTCCCATTTGTCCGCAGGGAGATGGCCAATAAAGACAAACCTGCTCGGCGCATGACCGGGCAAACTCACTTTTTGCAACAAAATTCGCAGTCGAAGCGTCGTGCGCGAACGTGGCGGGCGCTACTCGGCCGGGAGGGGAATGAATTCGGTCTCACCCTCGGGCATCAAAAAGCGCCCTCCGGCCGGAAACCCGTCCTCGCCGGCGGCTTGCCAGGCCGCCTTGGCCGCCTCGATCTTGTCCTTGCGGGTGGCTACGAAATTCCAGAAAATATGACGCTCGCCGAGCGGAGCCCCGCCGCAGATCATGATGCGGCTATCCGCGCTCGCTTCCATCTCCGGGGCGCTGCCCGGCGCGATGACCGCCATATCCCCGGGCTTGAGCACGACCCCGTCAATCGTCATCGCCCCCTGCACGAGATAAACAGCGCGCTCGTCATGCTCGATATCGAGGGGCAGGCGGGCTCCGGCCGGCAATTCGCCATGCAGGTAGAAGATGGGCGAATACTGCCGGATCGGTGCGGTATGGCCCCAGGCTGTGCCGAGGATCAGCCGGAAACGGCCGTCGCCGCGCTCAAAGTCCGGCAGCTCGTCTGCGCCGGCATGCTCGAACAGCGGAGCGTCTTCCTCATGCTCCTCAGGCAGGGCGACCCAAGTCTGAATCCCGAACATGTAATGCCCGTCCTCGCGCTCCGGCGAGGGCGTGCGCTCGGAGTGGGCGACGCCGTAGCCGGCGGTCATCCAGTTGACTTCACCGGGCCGGATCACCGTGTCGACACCGATCGTGTCGCGGTGGCGTAGTGCGCCGTCAAACAGATAGGTGACGGTGGCCAGGCCGATATGCGGATGCGGACGTACATCTATGCCTGTGCCGGGCTCGAACTGGGCCGGCCCCATCTGGTCGAAGAAGATGAACGGCCCGACCAGTCGCCGTTTCGGAGCTGGCAGGACGCGCCGGACTTCAAACCCACCCAGGTCGCGTGCGCGGCCGGAGATCACAAGTTCAATCGAGGCAGACATGGCGCATCCTTCTGCATAAGCGCGTATCTAGACATTGCCGGAGCAGGGCCCCATCGCGTAGTTTCCCCGCAATATCTAAGGGAGGCACCGTTGAAATCAATTCTCGCCGCTGGGGCGGCACTCCTGTTGGCCGTGCCTGCGTTTGCGCAGGACCGGCACGAACTCGAGCCTCATGAAGCGGAAACCGCGCAGCAGCTGATCGAGCAGGCGCTGGAATCCGATCTGGCCTGGGACATTGTGGAATCGCTGACCACTGAAGTTGGTCCGCGTCTGGGAGGCTCGGAAGCCGAAGCGCGGGCGCGTGAATGGGGCCGCGAGCTGGGCGAAGAGCTGGGTTTCGACCGGGTGAGCATCGAAGAATTCTCGATGCCGTTCTGGGAACGTGGCGATACCGAAATCACCATGACCGCGCCCTATCAGCAGGTGCTCTACGGGACGGCGCTGGGCGGCTCCGGCCGGTCACCGCGCCTGCGCGACATCAATGCCCAGATCGCATATTTCCGCACGCTGGACGATCTGATGGCGGCCGAGGATGGTTCGCTGGAAGGCCGTATCGCCTTTGTTGATGGCGAGATGATGGTGAAGAGCCAGACCGGTGCCGGTTACGGCCCGGCCAACCAGCGCCGCCGGGTCGGCTGGCAGCATGCCGAGCGGGCCGGTGCTGAGGCGCTCGTCGTGCGCTCTGTGGGCTCTTCCAACCGCCGCTTTGCCCATACCGGCATGATGTCCTCGCTCAATGGCGATTGGGCCGACATCCCGGTGCTGGCCGTGTCCAATCCCGATGCGGATCACCTGCGCCGTCTGCATGAAAATGGCGAGACCATTGAATTCCGCATCCGCTCGCATGCCGGCTGGCGTGGTGAGGTGACCAGCGGCAATGTCATTCTCGACATTATCGGCCGCGAGCGTCCCGAGGAGATCGTTCTTATCGGCGGTCATCTCGATAGCTGGGACCAGGGCACGGGTGCCGTTGATGATGGGGCGGGTATCGCCATTACCGTGGCAGCAGCCGAGCTCATCGCCCGACTGCCTCAGCGTCCGCGCCGCACCATTCGCGTGGTGATGTTCGGTGCCGAGGAGGTGGGCCTGCTCGGCGCTCGCGCCTATGCCGCGCAGCACATGGGCGAGGTCGCCAATCACGTCATCGCGACCGAATCCGATTTCGGTGCCGATACGATCTGGCGGTTTGTCTCCAATGTGGACGAGGGCGCCAATCCGGCGATCGATGCCATCCATCGCGAGATCCAGCACCTCGGTATCATTCGCGGTGGCTCCAATGTGCCGGGCGGTGGTCCGGATATCATTCCGCTGGCCATGGCCGGTGTGCCGACGGTGCGGCTGCAGCAGAATGGCCGGGATTATTTCGACCTGCACCACACGCCGGACGACACGCTCGACAAGATCGATCCGGAAGCCCTGGCGCAGAATGTCGCCGCCTATGCGGCCTTCACCTATCTCGCCGCCGAGATGGATGTCGAGTTCCGCCGCGACATGGAAGCGGTGGGCGAATAAGGCCCCGCACGTATCGCGAATAGAAAAGCCCCGGCCAATTGGCCGGGGCTTTTTTACTCACCGCTAGCGGAGGGGCTAGCTCGCGAAATCATAGGCGCCGCCGCGCTCCAGGGCAGCCTTGTAGGCCGGGCGGGCGTGGATGCGCTCCACATAGGCTTTGACGTTGGGATAGAGCTCGAACATGTCCGAACGCGATCCGCCGGCCTCGAGCGGAAAGCTCATCTGAATGTCGGCCGCGGACAGGGCGTCACCGACCAGCCAGTCACGGCCCTCGAGGTGCTCATTGATATAGGTCAGGAGATTCTTGATCTCCGGGCCGGTGTAATTCGTGTCCAGCTGGTTGGCGATCGCCTTGATGACTGGCTTGACGAAGAAGGGGACCTTGGCCTCGGTGAGACGGCCGATGATCAGCTTGACCAGCAGCGGCGGCATCAGCGAGCCCTCCGCGAAGTGCAGCCAATAGACCCAGTCGCGATGCTCGGGCGTGCCCGGCTCCGGCTTCAGCTGCGGCGCATAGGTGCTGGCGAGATATTCGATAATGGCCCCGGACTCGGCCACGGTGACATCGCCATCGGTGATGACGGGAGACTTGCCCAGCGGATGAACGGCACGCAGCGAGGCCGGCGCGCGCATGGTCTCCGTGTCACGGTCATATTTCGCAATCTCGTACTGGACGCCGATCTCTTCCAGCATCCAGAGCACGCGCTGCGAGCGTGAATTGTTCAAATGGTGGACGGTGATCATCCTGGAGTGCCTCAATATTCAATCGCATTCTCAATACGAGGCAGGGCGAAATCAGATCACTCGGGCCTGACGATTATTCTGCGAAACTGTCACAGGGCTCGACCGGGCGCTGCCAGCCCTCCAGCTGCATGTCGAGATCGAGGCCGGCGCGCTGCAACCGGAGGCGCAATTGCTCGGCCAGGCGCGGATCACCGCCTGACAGGTCGATCAGGGTGTAAAAGCCCAGGCGGACGACGTCGCCAACATGGGTATGACCATGATCAGCCAGGGTGAAGGCCAGTTCCACCAGGTGCGGACTGGGCGTGCAGAAGCTGACGATATCCTGGTCGACAAACGGATTGCGGGCGGAACGGGTCCAGCGCCAATCTGCATCACTCTGAAGGGGGTTGAGGGTCACAACACAATACCTAGTGGGCCTAGTGCCAATCAATACCAGATATAGTGAAGGATGCGCGACTGAGTCGGAAGCGCTCAATGCCGCCAGCTCCGTCAGATCCTGTGGAGCGGCGGCATTCGTAATTTTAAATCAATGACTTGTTAGATGCCGGTCCAACGGGCCCGCATGCCGAGACGATCGAAAACCTCGTCCCAATAGGCCCGCAACGGTCCGCGCTGATCGGCTTCCCAGCGATCGCGGGGAATCAGCCGGATCTCGATTTCAACGCCGCGTAGATTGTCGCCATAGGTATCGCGCACGGCATTGGCGACCGTGGCAGCATTCGGCAGGCGCTGTTCCAGATTGCCCCGGCTGCGGCCATAGACCGAGAAAATCTCCGAGTTCTGCAGCATGTCCGAGACCAGCACGATGCGGCGGGCCGGTACGCTTTCGTCAAAAACCGGCTCCTGGGCCAGGCGCGCCAGGGCCTCGATGATCGGGCTGTTGGGCGCATTCTTCGGCAGGATCAGGTCGGCGAGGGCGCGCTCCAGCGGGTCTGCGAACAGGGCTTCATAACGCGCCTGCACGCGATCCGGATTGCGATACAGCGGATTGACCTGCTCGCCAGCGCCCGGATTACACAGGGAGAAGCGGTTGGTATTGCGCAGCTGGCCGCTTTCATTGAGCTCGTAGAGCGACAGGCGTTCACCGACCTCAAGTCCGTTGCGCTCGCGCAGGATGACGCCCTCGATGGAGCTGGCCTGCTGCGGCGAGTAGAGGTCCGTCTTGTCGATGACGACGACGCGATGCGGTGGCGTGGCGCCGACCAGGCAGAGCGTTTCGCTGTCATATTCGTCCGGCGTCAGCATGAAAGCTGCGTAGCTGATCCCGCCAAGAATGGCGGCGACAATGATCAGATTGAAAAAACCGATGATATCGCGTCCCGACATATTCCCCCCCGTCGCTCCGCTGGTTGATGAGGAGCGGCACCCAGCACGCCGCTCCCCGCAAGATTATGCCGGATCGATCTGGGCCTTGGCCAGAGTGCGCGTACCCGGGCCGGCGAGGTCGGTATTGACCTCGATCAGCAGATCATTGGCCTGAGACAGCAGTTCCAGCTCCGGCTCGCTCAACTTCTTGACATTGCGATAGCCGACTTCCGTGGCCCGCTCGAGGTCCTTGGCGGCCGATTCCAGGCGCTTGGAAACGCCGGCATAGCCCAGGATCGGATCCGAGAAGGTCCGGCCCTTATAGGCGGCGATCGCCGCGAAGGTCGTGCCGAGGATAAACAGCAGCAGGGCTTCAAGCGTCTGGAAGCCGAACGGGTTTTCGCGCACGGCCAGGACCGGGGCGAGGACCTCGCCGGTCTCACCGGCGCCGCCCAGCGCCAGGGTCGCGGCGTTGAACTCCAGCAAATCGCGGAAATGCGCCGCCGTCAGGTTGAGCATGACCAGCGCGATGGAGGTCGCCACAATGGTCAGGACACCCAGCGCGATATGCAGCCGGCGATGCGGGTTGGACAACAGGCGGAAGCCCAGGAAGCCGATCAGGAAGAAGGCAGCGATCACATTGGTGAAGGACACGGTGATGGCCTGCAGCCAGCCGCCCAGCAGACCCAAGTCTGAGCCCTTGGAGAAGAAATAGGCATTGGCCAGTCCCTCGAACAGGACCAGTGAAGCCAGGATCGAGAAGTGCATGATGTGCGATTTGGGATAAACTGCAGCGCGCTCGATCGGCTTGATTGCGCCTTCGCCCTCGGTGCTCTTGAACGCAACCGCTCCGTCCCAGGTGCGGCGGAACAGGATCATGTCGTGGCGTTTGGCGTCGGCGAAGGACATCGCCTTGCGCAGACGGGTCATTTCGACCGGCGAGCGCAGGTCGCGTTGGGTGTCCTGGCCGGCGGCACGATCGAACGTGTCGTCGTCGAACTGTCTTACAGCGTCTAAGGGCATGGCCTCCCCCTCAAAATTTCGCCCGGTGGGCTTCATTAGCATGGTTAATGAGCAAATGTGGCAGCGACGTGCGCGTATACGGGCAATTTTGCGTGTCGGCGATGAACCCTGCCTGAGCGCCCTTGTGCGTTTGGTCCGAAGACGCCTAGTTTTACAGGCAAATAACGCCAGGGGAGGGCGATGAGAATGAGCCGCACAAGACGGGATTTCCTCAAGGTTTCAGCCGCAGGAGCGGCCTTGGCCGGCTCGGGCTGTAGTCAATTGGGGCAGGAATCGGGCGAATTGGACGGAATTTCCGATTCGCCTTCGGGGGGAGAAGCCGCTTCCGAGGCCCTGCGCGCGGCCGAAACCCTCTTCGATGTCAGCTACACCGATGCCGAACGGGCGCAGATCATTGATGGTCTGGAAGAGTGGATAAGCCGGCTTGAGCGCCTGCGGGCCGTCGAGAAGCCGAACGCGCTGGCGCCGGCCAGTGTTTTCGATCCACGGCTGCCGGGCCGGGAATACGCGCCACAGGCGAATACTGTCGCTGGGGCCGGGGACGATGCCGGTGCGCTGCCCGGATCGGACGCGGACATTGCCTTCGCTCCGGCGTGGAAACAGGCGCAATGGCTGCGCCGCGGGGCGATCACGTCGCAGCGTCTGACCGAGATCTATCTCCAGCGGATCGCCCGCCATGGCAGCGCGCTGGAGTGTTTCGTGACCGTGACGGCCGGGTTGGCCCGCGAACAGGCCGCTCGGGCCGATCGCGAATTGGCTGCCGGTCAGGATCGCGGCCCGCTGC
Organism: Maricaulis sp.; assembly: GCF_030149235.1. Taxonomy (GTDB): domain Bacteria; phylum Pseudomonadota; class Alphaproteobacteria; order Caulobacterales; family Maricaulaceae; genus Maricaulis. The sequence goes on from NZ_JASBRW010000013.1 coordinate 15,232, forward strand.
ACGGTATTCCCTACGGCATGAAGGACATTATCGATGTCGCCGGCATCCCCGCGACCTGGGGCGCCATGCCCTATCGTGACCGGGTGGCGCAAAACGATGCAACGGTGACGGCGCTCCTCGCCGAAGCCGGGGCCGTGCATCTCGGCAAGACCACCAATGGTGCCATTGCCTATGGTGATCTCTGGTTTGATGGCCGGACGCGCAATCCGTGGAACCTGGAAGAGGGCTCCTCCGGCTCCAGCGCGGGCTCGGCCTCGGCCACAGCGGCCGGCCTGGTCAGTTTTGCCATCGGCACCGAGACCCTCGGCTCTATCGTCTCGCCGTCCAATCGCTGCGGCACGACCGGACTTCGGCCGACCTTCGGGCGGGTGTCGCGCGCCGGGGCCATGGCCTTGTGCTGGAGCCTGGACAAGATCGGACCGATCACCCGTTCGGTCGAGGATACCGCCTGGGTGCTGGCGGCCATCAATGCAGAGGATGCCCGGGACCCGGGCTCTCTCGGGCATGGTTTCAGCGCGGATCTGGGTGCCGAGGTGGCCGGGATGCGCGTGGGCTATAACCCGGCCTGGTTCGAGGCGGGCAGTGGTGCTGATCGCGCCGCTCTGGCGGCAGCCCGGGATGCCGGGGTGGAGCTGGTCGAGTTTGCCATGCCGGACCTGCCCTATGACGCGCTGTTTGCGGTGGTTGAAGCGGAATCGGCCGCGGCCTTTGAAGAGCTGACCCTGAGCAATCGTGATGATGAGCTGCGCTGGCAGGCCAATGCGGCCTGGCCCAATACCTGGCGCCGGGCCCGCCTGATCTCGGCTGTCGATCTGATCAATGTCGACCGTCTGCGCCGCCGCGTGATGCAGGAAATCGATCAGGCGATGAGCGGGATGGAGGCCGTGATCGGGCCCAATTTCGCCGGCGCGATGCTGACCATCACCAATTATACCGGACACCCGCAGCTGGCTGTTAAGTCCGGCTATAACGATGTGGCCAGCCGCGTCCCCGCGGGTGTCGAGGCATCCGATGCGGAGGCGCTTTACCGGGTGCCGCAGACCACCAGCATCTGGGCCCCCTTATTCCGTGAAGAGGCCGCCCTGCGGCTTGGAGTGGCCATTGAACGCCGTCTCGGCGTGGCCGAAGATCATCCGCCGCAATTCCTGTGAGGACGACATGAAATTCTATGATTGCCTGACCGCCCCAAGCCCGCGGCGTGTCCGCATGTTCCTGGCTGAGAAGGGGATTGAGATCGAAACCGTGCAGATTGACCTGCGCAATAAGGAACAGCTCTCGGAGGCCTTCCTCGCCATCAATCCGCGCGGCACCGTGCCGGCGCTGGCGCTCGATGACGGCACGGTGTTGTGCGACGGCGCCTCGATCATGCGCTATCTGGAGGAAATCTATCCCGAGCCGCCCATGCTGGGTGCGACTGCCGTTGAAAAAGCGCTTGTGGCTGAGTGGACCGCCCGGGTCGAGTTCGAGGGCTTCATGGCGACCGCGGAGGCCTTCCGGAATTCCTCCAAGGCCTTCAAGGACGCCGCCCTGACCGGCCCGGTCGCGCATGCGCAAATTCCCGAGCTGGCCGAACGCGGCCGCAAACGCGTGGCAGACTGTTTCGCGGTGCTGGATGAACGCCTGCAGAAGAGCGCTTTCCTTGCCGGCGATAACTTCACCGCCGCCGATATCGCAGCCTTCGTCTTTGTCGAGTTCTCGGCCTGGATCAAGCTGGTCCCCGAGGACAGCCAGACCGCGCTGAAAGCCTGGCGCGACGCGGTTGCGGCGCGCCCGAGCGCGGCGGTCTAGCCGTCCATCTAGCGCGGGCCCGGCGGGTAGACGCGCTCGCCCTTGAGCTTGAGCTCGAACAGGTCGGGCCGGGAATAATGTCCGGCCGGGTCACAGGCGGCCTTGGCCTTGCGTACCTCGTTGAGGTCGGCCTGGGCCATGAGGATGGTCTCCCCCTCGACCGGCCCGGCGATGATTTCACCACGCGGGTCGATGATCGCGCTCTGGCCGGTGTGTTCAAAAGCGCTGAGCGGGCGGAAACGTTCCGGCACATGCTCGGTCAGGCGCAGTCCGGCCGGGGCGATGACATAGGCTCCGGCCTGGCTGGCGAAGGCCCGGGACAGCAAGAGCTGGCGGGACCAGACCGGTTCGCTGGGGGCGGTTTCCGGCTCGCGGCCCGGCCAGGCGGCGACATGGATCTGGGTGCCCTGACAAATCAGGGAGAAGCCGGGCAGCATGATATTGTGCTCCCAGCAATTCAGGCCGGACAGCCGGCCGTAGTCCCGCGCATAGACCTTCAGGCCTTCCGCATCGCCATCGCTCCAGACCGAGCGTTCGTGATGGGTCGGCTTGATCTTGCGATGCCGGCCAAGGATTTCGCCCTCGCGCGAGATGAAGACCAGCGAGGCATAGACGCTGCCCTCGGTGGCCGGATCGAGCTCGGCAATGCCGATGACCACATCGGTTCCAGCCTGTTTGGCCACTCGGGCAATCTGGGCCAGTTCCGGTCCGTCGAGCCGGACGGCCTGTTGCAGATAGAGCGCCGAGGCCTCCCACCAGAGATCGCTCAAGGGCGCCTCGATGAAGAAGGGATAGCCCGGCAGCCAGGTCTCCCCGAAGGCGGCGATATCGGCGCCCTGCTTGCCCGCTTCCGCAATCCAGTGGCACGCCTTTTCGGTCGAGGCGGCCTTGTCGAAGAAGACCGGTGCGGCCTGGATGGCCGCGAGATTGATCAGGCTCACTCTTCCTCCTCCGCAGCGGCCGGGTCATGGCGTTCAAACCAGCGCAGGATTTCCGCCACCTTGGCCAGGAGACGGCTGGGGGCGGAGTTGGAGATGGAGTGATAGCTGTCAGGAATGACGACCAGCTCGGTCGGGACACCGCGCAGCTTCAGGGCCGAATAATACTGCTCGGTCTCGGCGGCCGGGGTGCGTACATCGGCCCCGCCGACCATCATCAGTGTCGGCGTGTCCACCTCGCCAACCAGGGAGAGCGGCGAGCGCTGCCAGTAGGCATCGGGGTCTTCCCAGGGCTCGACCCCGAACCAGTAGCGCGAGAAGAATTGCGGCAGGTCGGCATAGAGGACAAAGCTGGCCCAGTTGATCACCGGCTTGACCACGGCGGCCGCGGCGAAACGGTCGGTCTGGCCGATAATCCAGGCGGTCAGCGTGCCGCCGCCGGAGCCGCCGGTGACGAAGAGCCGATCCTCATCGATAAAACCGCGTTCGACCATATGATCCACGGCGCCGATCAGGTCGTGATAATCATTTCCCGGATAGGCGTGGTGGATCTCGTTGGCGAAATCATAACCATAGCTCGTTGAGCCGCGCGGGTTGGTATAAAGGACGACATAGCCCTGCGCTGCCATCAGCTGGAACTCGGCCGAAAAGACCGGCCCGTAGGCGGAGAAGGGGCCGCCATGGATTTCCAGGATCATCGGATAGGTCTGTTCCGGATCAAAGCCCGGCGGGTATAGCACCCAGCCCTGGATCTCGAGCCCGTCATGCGGCGAGGCGAAGCGGATTTCCTCGACCTGCGAGACATAGCGGTCGCCCAGCACGTCCTCATTGAGTGAGGTCAGGGTGGAGAAGCCGCTGTCGGCATTGCCAGCGACAAGTTCTGCCGGCCGGGTTCCGGAGGCCGCGGTATAGGCCATGTCGCCCGTGTCCGCGATGGAGAAGCTGCCGCCGGTATAGGGACGGCCAAAGGCAGCGCCACCGAGACCGGAGACCCGGCGCTCGACCGCACCATCGAGGCTGACAAAGGCCACATGGGTGCTGCCGTAATCATCCATCTGGACATAGAGGCCACTGCCGTCGGCGGCCCAGACCGGGGAGCTGACCGAACGGTCGAGCGCGGCGGTCAGGGAGCGCGGCTCCGACCCGTCGGCTGCGGCGACGTAAAGCTCGCTATTGTGATAGCCCATCAGCCGGTCGTTATAGCCCAGATAGGCGATCATCTCGCCATCGGGTGAGGGGCGGGGCGCATTGTCGGGCCCGCGGCGATCGGTCAGGGCGGTGATCTCGCCGCTCTCGATGTCGAGCCTGTAAATCTCATTGTCCGGCGCCAGCGTTCCGTCATTCTCACGCCGGTCGGTGGAGAAGAGCAGGGCGGTGCCGTCGGCCGACCAGGCGAAGTCCGAGCCGCTGCCATTGCGTTCCTCGGTGACCTGGCGGGCGGTCCCCTGGGCAATGTCGAGGATGAAGAGCTGTTGCCCGCCGCGCGGCAACATGCCGATACCGTCGATGCGGAAGACCAGGCGGTCCTCGACCCGCGCCGGAGCGCTCCACTCATTCTCGCCGCGTTCCGGCAGCGCCGCCGGCGGCAGGCCCGGTTCCGGAACGAAACCGGCAAAGGCGAGGAATTTCCCGTCCGGCGACCAGCTCAGCCCGCCGGCTCCTCCGGTCAGCTCGAAGACCTGTTCATCGCTGGCGCTCGCCGGCGTGTAGATATTGATCGAGGTGACATCATCCTGAGAGCGGATATAGGCCAGCCGGTCCGATTGCGGTGACCAGCGCGGCGAAGCCATGGCGGCGCCGCTGTCGTCAATCGCCTGGTGATGCTCGCCGTCGGGCGTAATCAGCCAGATCGCTGAGCGTGTGCTGTCGGTCGCGATGTCATTGCTGGCCCGCAGATAGGCGATCTTGGAGCCATCCGGGGCGAATTGCGGCTGCGAGGCCGCTTCCAGACTGAACACATCGAGCGGCTCGAGGGCGGAGTCCTGGGCCCAGGCGGGCAGCGGGGCGAGGAAAAGCAGGCAGGCAAGGCTACGCAGCATGACGGTCAATCTCCGGAAAGCGGGATGAGTACTGAACCCGGTTTTCGCCTCCGGGCCAATCATAGAACTGTGATTTCGCGACCACCCGGCAATGGGCGGGCAAAACAAAAGGCCGGAGCGGGACGCTCCGGCCTTTCATCATGTCTGGACTAAATCGCCGCTTAGCGGGAAATGGTCAGCTCGAAACCGACAGTGCGGCCCGGCTTCAGCGGGGACAGCGTACCCACAGCCGGGTAAGCGCCGAACGGTTGGTCGACGCCGTCATTCAGGCCGGCAAGGCCGAACAGCGGAGCGACATTGCCGCCGAACGGCAGCTGGGTGTCGCCACCCGCCTGGACTTCGTCGAGCAGATTACGGCCGAAGATCGAGACTTCGAGGCCATCAACCGGCGTGTACCAGGTCAGGTTTGCGTCGAGCATGCCCGCTTCCTGGATCCAGCCGAAATTGCTGTCCGTGTAAGCGACGCGATCACGGTACTGGTAGTTCACCCGCGAGGAGATCGAACCGTTATCACCCAGATCGAGATCGTGGATGAAGCCGATACCCCAGGTGCTTTCCGGTACGCGCGGCAGGGCCAGGGCGAGATCATCGCCATCGACCAGACCACCCGGATCTGCGGAGATGTTGAAGCGAACCGCGTCATATTCGGCGTCGATCAGGCCGAGATTGGCCATGATCAGGAAGTTCTCGGTGATCGCATAGCGACCCTCGAACTCGAGACCGGTGATGGTGGCGTCAGCCGTGTTCAGGATGGTCTGCACCACGCCTGCGGTCGGGTCAGAGGCGTTCACCTCACGCTGCATGTCTTCGACTTCGGTCATGTAGGCACCGAGCGAGAACTGGCCGCGGCCATCCTCGGTCTGGTGACGCAGGCCGATTTCATAGCTGTCGACCGTTTCCTCATCGAAGGCGATCTGACCGCCATTCGCGGCCACGATAGCCTCGAACGGAGCCGGCGCCGTGATGCGGAAGTTGTAACCACCGGAGCGGAAGCCGCGGGTGTAGTTGCCGTAGATATTGGTGTTCTCAGACGGGAAGTACTGGAAACCAACCTTCGGGGTCACATTGGTCCACTCATCGCTGTCGGTGAAGCCGTTATTCTCACCCGGAACGAAGGGATTCGTGCCGGAGGTCGGGCAGGTGCCGTCGACAACCGAGCAGGCCGGGCGCGGACGGACATAGGTAATGCCTGCTTCTTTCTCCTCGCGCGAATAGCGCAGGCCGAAGCTACCGATGAAGTTCGGAGTGAAGGAATAGTCCACCTGACCGAAGACGCCGAAGACCGTGTGGTCCTGCTGGCCGCCACCAAAGAAGCCGGCCGCCGAAACCGTCGGAAGGTCACGCGTTTCGGTGTAGCGGATTTCCTGGTCGAAATAGTAGACGCCCGTGGTCAGATCCAGATTGCCGAACGTACCGGCATAGCGCAGCTCGTTGGAGAACTGCTCCTGCACAGTTTCCGAACCGGAGTGGAAGAAGAAGCCCGGCGTGGAGTCGATATCGCCGTAGGAGCTGCCTTCGCTGTCGCGGTAACCCACGATATTGGTGATCGTGCCGTCACCCCAGCTGACATCGAGATCGGCACGCAGCGAGGCGAGCCAGGCTTCGCTTTCGTAGAAGCCGCGCTCATCGATCGAGATGTCGAACGTATCACGCTCGAACAGGCCGCGGTTCTGGGTTGACGGGCCGTCGCCCTCACCGGTGGAGCGCTCGAGCTTGCCGAGGATGGTCAGGTTGTCGGACGGGAACCATTCCAGTGAGCCACGGATGATGGTGGCTTCGTTGGCGCCATGGTCGGAGCCGTCATAGAGATTGGTGAAATAGCCGTCATCGTCATTGCGATAGGCGCCGAGGCGGCCATTGAGGACACCTTCGACGATCGGGCCGGACACATAACCCTGGAAAGTGCGCGCCCAGCTGCCGCGATCATCATCGATCGGGCCTTCCATGCCGACACGGCCGGCCCAGGTCAGCTCGTCGGTCGGCGAACCGGTGTTGATGACGATGGCGCCACCGGTCGTGTTGCGACCGAACAGCAGGCCTTGCGGGCCACGCAGGACTTCGATCGAGTCGAGGTCGAACATGTCGAAGACAAGCCCGCCATTATAACCCATGTAGACGCCGTCGATGAAGACGCCGACCGTCGGGTCGATGGACGGGATGGACGAGTTCACACCGAGGCCGCGGATCGCGAAGTTGGCGGTACCGCGCGAGGTGGCGATATCGTCCAGCGTCACGTTCGGCATGGTGTAGCTGAGGCTCTCCAGGTCGCGCATGTTGAGCGCGTCGAGGCTGGCAGAGTTGAAAGCGGTGATGGAGATCGGAACGTCCTGGACGTTTTCCGCATCCTGACGCTTGGTCGCGGTGACCTGGATGACGTCCATGATGGCGCTGACGCTGGAGCGGCGATCATCTTCGCTGTCGTCCTGCGCCAGGGCGCCGGTGGAGCAGATGGCGATCGCGCTCGCGCTGGCGAGCATAGTCTTGGCGAAATCAAATTTCATTTGGTTCTCCCCTGATTTCACTGTGTTTGAACTACCCTGGCTGCTGTCCGGTTGTTCTGGTTATCCCGGGGCCCGTCGCAGCCATGCTGTGGGGCTATGGCGATGCATTGGTTCACTTAGGAGTGTTCAACGCTGCCGCAAATCATGACGCGTTCTGTCAGCGATTATTCCCTGTAACGCTCGACGACTAACGACTGAATTGGGCTTACCCTCCCTCGCAAGACCTAGTTTGGCCTGACCGTTCGTCTAGCGGAGGTTCACGGAAATTAGCCGAATCCGCGAAATACCGCCGTAGTCCGAGCTTAGACCCGCTTCGCAGCGCAGGTAAATCCCTGTACTGGCAGGGAATCGCGCGTCGCTGTCACATTTCTATCAAAGTGATGCAAAGACAACGCACTCAAAACCGGCCCTAACCCGTTGCAGACAGGAGAATACCTACTGGAAGTGGCTAACTTTTAATGGTAATTCCGTTATCCACGTCGCTTCTGAGGCGCCATCGGCTAGGCTGTAGAAAGCTTGACGCCGAATCGGTGTCCAATCGCACTATTCGACCGAATGAGAGGGGTCATGACCGATCGAGTCCGCCGACTTTATATGATCGCCGCAGCGGTCTGGATCGCTTTTGCCGCCCTCGTTATCAGCTTTGGCCCGTTCTCCGCCAAGTCTATCGAGAACCGTCTGGAGCGTAACGCTGAAATGGCGTTGCAGGACCGCGGACTGGATTGGGCCCATGTCGAGATGCGGGGCCAGCGCGCCGTGCTGACCGGTGCCGCGCCCAGTGATGACGCCCGTGCCGATGCCATGGCGGTGGCCCTGGCCTCGACCTGGTCAGGCGGCATTGTTGCCGGTGGCACGACCGGCGTGGTCGATGACATGACCAATGCGCGCCTCGAGCGCAGCTTTGCCTTCCGGGCCGATATGGCCGTGCGGGGGCGGGTGCTGATCCGCGGCGATGCGACGGATGCCTCCGCTCGCGACGGCATTGCCCGTTACGCCGCCTCCAGCTTTGCCAGCGGCGCCGACACCGATCTGACCCTGGTTCCCGGTGGCGGCCAGTCGGCGGAATGGGAAGAGGCGGCCAAGCGCCTGCTCGGCCAGCTCGCCCGGCTCGAGCGCGGTTCGATCTACCTGGAAGGCCAGCAGGCCGCCCTTGTCGGCGAGGCCGGTAATCCGCAGGTCGCCGCGACCGCTGTGGCGGCCCTGGCCAATCTGCCGGAACCCTATCGCGCCGCCAGTGTGATTACGCCGTCCGGCGCGCCTGCTGAGGCCCACGTGCCCGATGAAGCCGCCTGCCGCGCGGTGGTCCGCGCCGCCCACGGGTCCGACGCGCTGCGTTTTGACCGCGAAGCGGCGACGCCGAGCCCGCTGACCGATGTGGCGCTGCGCCGCGTGGCGCGCATGTTCGCGGCCTGCCCGGAGACAATGCGCCTGGTGATCGGGATCGCGGTTGCCGAGGGCGGCGATGCGCTGGCGGCCGACCGGCTTGAGGCCGTACGCACCCGCATGATTGAAAACGGTGTCAGCGAAGCGCGGCTGGCGCTGGCTCCGGCAAGCAATGCCGCGCGTATGATGACGTTTGAAATTGAAGCGATTGAGGGCTGATCGATGTTCTACCTGATTTGGCAGATGGGCTTTGTGCTTCTCATCTCTTTTGCGCTGGGGCTGTTCTTCGGCCGGCAGATCTGGTCTGGCGATGCCCGCAGTGCGGAAGCGGATCAGGCCCTCGCGGATGCGGCCCGGTTGCGCCAGGAAAACGAGAACCTGGCCCGTCGTCTCGGTGAGGCCGAAGCGCGCGCCGAGCCACCACAGGCCGAAGCGGAAGAGAGCATCAAGACCGGCGCCGCAGCCATGCCGGCGGCTGAGACCAAGCCCAAGGCCAAGCCGGCTGCCAAGAAAGCCGCAGCCAAGGCGGCGAAGCCTGTGGGAAAGCCTGTTGATAAGTCTGTCGAAAAGTCTGTGGACAAGCCTGTGGAAAAATCACCGGCGGCCGCCGTCCAGGATGACTTGACCCGGATCAAGGGGCTCGGCCCCAAGGCTGCTGCTGCCCTGGCGGACGGTGGCGTCACGCGCTTTGCCCAGATCGCCGCCTGGAGCGATGCCGACATCGCCAGCTGGGACGAGAAAATCAATGGCCGCGGCCGCATCACCCGCGATGACTGGGTCGGCCAGGCCAAAACCCTCGCCTGATCCGTAATGGACCGCGACACCTTCCAGGCCTTTTGCGCAGATCTCCCGGCGACCAGCCATGTCGTGCAGTGGGGCCATAGCGATGTCTGGTAGGTCGGCGGCAAGGTATTTGTCGTGGCCGGTTTCACCGGCGATGAGCCGCCGCGCTTCTCCTTCAAGGTCTCCGACATCTCCTTTGAGATCCTGCAGGAGCAACCCGGCCTGCGCCCGGCGCCCTATCTGGCGTCACGCGGCATGACCTGGATCCAGCACTATGATGCCCCCGGCCTCGATGACGAGGCGTTGCGCGATTATATCCGCGAAAGCCATCGCATTGTCGCGTCCGGACTGACGAAGAAACGGCAGCGCGAGCTGGGGCTGTTGGCGGAGGGTTAGTACACCACCCGCGCCAGCACATCGCGCGCATCATAGGCATCCGGCCCATCTGCGGGCTCACCCGAGCGCACCAGGATTTCCAGCGTCACCCGTTTCTCACCGGCGGACTGGTCGATGCGGATGCCTAGCCCAACCGATGATCCGGAATAACCCCGATTACCGACCGTCTGGCTCACCGAACCGCCAAGACGGACCGGGTTGCGGTCATTGCCGTCGCGCAGGCGGGCCACGACCAGGAACCAGTCTCCGCCCTGTTCCAGCGTCAGCTCGGCCGCGCGGCGCAGGGCGAGGTCTTCTGCCTCGGTAAAGTCGACATCGGAGCCGGCATCGAAATGCACGCGGAAGCGGTCGCTTTCGATCTGCTGCTCCGAGAAACCGCGATCGCTATCGCCGGACGGGCCGTAAACCGTCGGCGCGCTGGCGCAGGCGGCCAGGCTCAGCATCAGCGCGAGGGGCAGGAGAATACGCATGGGAACATCCTTCGCTGGGGCTGGGGCTGGGGCTGGGACGTGGCCGGATTAGCGATAGCCGGTCATGATCGAATAAAAGCACCAGGACTCGCTGCAATCCTCGACATAAACGCGGACCGTGTAGGTCCCGGCGCGGTTGAAATAGAGATTGGCCGACCGGTTGCCGCCGTCCGTATACCGGCTGGACGGGCGCCCGTCTTCAAGCCTGGACAAGCGGATCCGGCGCGTGTCGGTATCGCTGCCGACGCCGATATAGCCTGGCTCGGTGAGTTGAAAGGTGTGGTCGCGATACTGATCGTTGCGCAGGGACTGGATTTCATAACTCCAGGTCCGGCTGACCCCGACTGAACTGAACTCGTACTCCAGCGAATCCAGTGACTGCTCGATATAGGGAATCTGCCCGATCCCCTGGGCCATGGCCGGAGAAGACAGGGCCAGCAGCGCCAGCCCGACGGCACTGGAGATGACACGCAGCATGTTGAACCCCTTCCGCTATTGCCGAAGAGTTTATAGCGCAGGTTTTTGTGTCTGTCTCGCTGGGACGGGCTAGGCCTCTTCCAGCTCGACGCCCATACGCTCCAGCATCACGACCGCACTATCCGCGATCACCGTACCCGGCGGGAAGACCGCTGCGGCGCCCATCTGGCGCAGGACCGGTTCGTCGTCGGGCGGGATGACGCCGCCGACGATGACGAGGATGTCCTCGCGGCCCTGATCGCGCAGCGCATCGCGCAATTCCGGCACCAGGGTGAGGTGGCCCGCAGCCAGTGATGAGGCGGCGGCGGCGTGAACGTTTTCGCTGACGGCGAGCGCGGCGGCTTCTTCCGGGGTCTGGAAGAGCGGGCCGATGACCACCTCCCAGCCCAGATCCATATAGGCCGAGGCGACGACTTTCTGGCCGCGGTCATGGCCGTCCTGGCCGAGCTTGGCGATGAGGATTTTCGGCTTGCGGCCGGTCCTGGTCAGGAAGCTCGCGGCATAGCGCTTGGCGGCGGCGACCTTGTCATCATCGCCGGCGGCTGCCGCGTAGACCCCCTCGACCGCCTTGATCTTGGCGACATGGCGATTGAAGGAGCGCTCCATGGCGTCGGAGATCTCGCCCACTGTCGCCTTGGCGCGGGCCGCGTCGACGGCCAGGGCGAGGAGATTGCCTTCACCCGATTGTGCGGCCTCGGCCAGGGCGTCGAGCGCCGCGCCGACCTCGCCGGGATCGCGCTCATTGCGCAGGCGTTCAAGCTTCTCGGTCTGCTGCTTGCGGACGAGATAATTGTCGACCTTCAGCACCGGCACGTCTTCTTCCTCGTTGAGGCGGAATTTATTGACGCCGGTAATGGTCTGCTGGGCGCTGTCGATCATCGCCTGGGTGCGGGCGGCGGCTTCCTCGATGCGCAGTTTGGGAATGCCTTCATCAATGGCCTTGGCCATACCGCCCAGCGCGTCGACTTCCTCGATATGTTTCAGCGCCTTGGCAGCGAGATCATGGGTCAGGCGTTCGACATAATAGCTGCCGCCCCACGGGTCTGCCGTGTCGCAGAGATGCGCTTCGGTCTGCAAGAGGAGCTGGGTATTGCGGGCGATCCGGGCGGAGAAATCCGTCGGCAGGGCCAGCGCCTCATCCAGGGAATTGGTGTGCAGGGACTGGGTGTGGCCATCCACAGCCGCGATCGCTTCCAGCGCCGTGCGGCCAACATTGTTGAACACGTCCTGGGCTGTCAGCGACCAGCCCGAGGTCTGGCAGTGCGTGCGCAGGCAGATCGACTTGTCCGATTTGGGCGCAAAACGCTCCTTGACCAGCTTGGCCCAGAGCAGGCGCGCGGCGCGCAGCTTGGCGATCTCCATAAAGACATTCATGCCAATGCCGAAGAAGAAGGAGAGGCGCGGCGCAAAGGCGTCGACATCGAGGCCCGCATCAACACCGGTGCGGATATATTCCAGCCCGTCGGCAATGGTGTAGGCCAGCTCCAGATCGGCCGGCGCTCCGGCTTCCTGCATGTGATAGCCGGAGATCGAGATCGAGTTGAATTTCGGCATGTGAGCCGAGGTGTAGGCGAAGATATCCGAGATGATCCGCATCGAGGGCAGGGGCGGATAGATATAGGTGTTCCGCACCATGAACTCTTTGAGGATGTCGTTCTGGATCGTGCCGGAGAGCTTGTCCGGGCTGACGCCCTGTTCCTCGGCGGCGACGATATAGAGCGCCATGATCGGCAGCACGGCGCCATTCATCGTCATCGACACCGACATCTGGTCGAGCGGAATACCGTCGAACAGGGTGCGCATGTCGTAGATACTGTCGATGGCCACACCAGCCATGCCGACATCACCGGCGACGCGCGGATGGTCGCTGTCATAGCCGCGGTGGGTGGCCAGGTCGAAGGCGACGGAGAGGCCTTTCTGGCCGGCAGCCAGATTGCGGCGGTAAAAGGCGTTGGAGTCTTCCGCCGTGGAGAAGCCGGCATATTGCCGGATCGTCCAGGGGCGCTGGCCATACATGGTCGGGTAGGGGCCACGCACAAAGGGCGCTGCGCCCGGCACGCTTTGCAGAAAGTCGAGGCCGTCGATATCGCTCGCACCATATTGCGAGGCGATGGGAATGCCCTCAGCCGGCGCCCATTCACGACGATTGCCGCCGCCGCCATTATTGTCGTTCGGGCCAAGTTCGATCTGGGTGAAGTCGGGGCTCATGCTCATTATTCCGCTCCCTCGAACTGTTCGGCCAGGAAAACCGGTTTCAACGCCGTTTCCGGCTCTTCGATCAACGGCCAGGGTCCGGTCGTCTCAACCGCGCGAGGATCCGGGTCCGGGTATTTCGTGACGCCGAGAATGATCTCCTCGCCCTCGGCAATGCGTTTCAGTTTGGCCTCGCGAGCCTTGGCGATCTCGCCCTGCAGCCAGCCCTCGGCAAAGGCGGCTGCCAGACCGCCGCGACGTTCGATCTCCTGGAACAGGGCCCAGGCCGATTGCGCCAGGTTTTCCGCCAGCGTTTCGTGCAGATAGCTGCCGGCGGCCGGATCAGTGACCTTGCCGATATGGCTTTCCTCGGCCAGCAGGATGTGAAGATTGCGCGCCACCCGGCGGGCAAAACCTGAGGGGCGGCCGATCGCATCGGTGAGCGGGCGGATGGTGATCGCATCGGCACCGCCGGACGCTGCGGCGAAGCCGGCGCAGGCATTGCGGATCAGATTGGTCCAGGGATCCTTCGCTGAAAGCATACGACAGGCGCTAACCGCGTGGATATTGGCCCGGATGGCATCCCCGTCAGCACCGAAACTGGACACAATGCGCGCGAAAATGCGACGCGCGGCGCGCAGTTTGGCGATCGTCAGATGGATGTCCGCATCGGCGCTGAGGCGCAGTTCGATGGCCTGCGCCGCCGTGTTCGCGTCCAGCCCGCTATCGCCCATCAGCCTCATATAGGCAGCCACGGAGGCCGCCATGGTGGCCAGTTCCTGAGCTTCACTGGCCCCGGCTTCAAAAGCAAGAGCGCCGTCAGCGCGGAATATCGTCAATTGCGGAAAAGCCGCCTGGGCCAGATCGACCAAGCCCTTGGCCTTGTTGAAACATTCCGGATCCAGCGCGCCGCCCTGGCGCGCCGCACGTCCGATCGGATTGAGGCCGAGCCCGCCCCTGAGACCTTCACCATCAATCCGCCGCCGGGCATAGAGCGCCAGCAGGGTATGGGCATGCGTGCCCTGGCCGAGAACCGTGTCGAGGTGAACCGGCGCAATGGACAGGTCCACGCCTTTCAGGGCCGCGTCCATATCATCGATATCAATGGCGTTCAGGCCGGTTTGACCATTCGGATCGAGCTTCAGTTCGAGCTCGGAAACACCGCCCATGAGATCGGCCAGCGCCGCAGCATTGGCGTCTTCGGCCGTCGCTTCCACCAGCGTCTGGCGCATGCCCCAGGGCAGGAAGACGTCTTTCTCCCGCGCATCGACGGCGCCACTTCCCTGCGGGCGGGTGAACATCGTGCCACCGCGGGAGATCCCGTCGGCCGTTGTCCGGCCCAGCGTGCTGTTGAAATCGGCGCCGCGCAGGGCCTTTTCCGCCAGGGCGCGCCAATCCGCGTCTGCTTTGGCCGGAAATCCGGCAGCCAGGGTGTGGAGCGTTTCACTCATGCTCGGGAATCTCCCCTTGGGGCTTTGGCCTGTTTGGGCGGAAGAAATCGGTCCGCTGCCGCGGCGTCAAGGCCGGGCTCTGCGCATGGATAGCGTGTGTGCTTATCCACGTCTGCCCAAAACCGCTCATGCTGGCCGCAAGACGGTAGGGAGACATGCGATGAGCGAGACAACGTCACAACTCGATCTGCCCCTGGTCATGCCCGACCAGGCGCAAAAACACGTCACGGTGAATGAAGCCCTGCTACGCCTCGATGCGCTCGTTCAGCTCAGCGTGGAAAGCCGCACGCTCACCAGCCAGCCCGCAGCGCCTCAACAGGGCGGGCGCTGGATCATCCCGGATACTGCCAGCGGTGCGGAGTGGATGTATTTCACGGCTGGCGATGTCGCGATCTTCCGTGACGGCTATTGGTCGAACGCCACGCCGCGGGACGGGTGGAGGGCCCATGTTCGCGATGAAGCGGTCGATTGCATCTTTCAGGGCGGAGGCTGGCAGACCGGCTTGCCGGATCAGGTGCTCGCCGCAGATGCCGGAGGCGCACAGACCCGGGCCATCATTGTCGCTGAAACCTTGACGTCATTGGCTGGGGCCAGTGTGACCTCCAGCGTATCCATCCCGGACCGCGCTGTGCTGCTGGGGGTTTCGGTGCGAACGAAATCGGCCATCAGCGGGGCGACGAGTTTTGATTGTGGTGTCGCCGGGGAGCGGTCAAAATTCGGGGGTTCGCTGGGGACTGCGCCCGGCGCCGCCAATATCGGCGTGATCGGACCGCAGGCCTTTTATGACGAAACGCCGATCGTGCTCAGCGCCAATGGCGGTGATTTCGCTGGAGGCAGCGTGGCCATTGCCATCCATGCGCTCCTGCCGCTCGCGCCGGACTAGCGCAGGCGTGTATCGAGCCGCTGCATCATGGCATTGAGCTCGATCTGGCTGGCATCGGTCATGCCATGGCCATTGACCCCGATAAGCTGGAAATCTGCATGCGGACAGGCCTCGGCCAGGCGGAAGGCTGAGCGGGGCGGGCAGACCATGTCGAACCGGCTGTGCAGGATGGCCATGGGAATGCCGGCAAGCGTGCCGGCATCGCGTATCAGCTGGTCCGGTTCGAGGAAGCAGTTGTTCCTGAAATAGTGCGCTTCGATCAGTGAATGCGCGGCGACATATTGCCAACCGCGCGCCGCGAAGGCTTCGCGAGCAGCCTGCGGTGTCACCTCAAGATACGACAAGCGTTCTTCGTATTCCGTCCAGCGATAGAGGGTGGATTGCCGCAAGGTCTCGATCGGCACGCCGGGGTCGGGCAGCTGGCGCAGTATCGGGTAACCCTCGGCCTGTTCCTCGCGCATCGCGTCGAAACACCACTCAAGCACGTCTCCGGCGGACCGTTTCGCGGCTTTGGGCATCGGACCTGAGAAGTCAGCCCAGGCATCCGGATAGAAGAGCGGCGCGCCAGCGCTGTCGTGCCACCAGTCCAGCTCTTCATCGGTGCCGAGAAAAACCGCTTCAACGACGAGGCCGAGTACCGAGCCGGGATGCGTCTGGGCATAAGCGAGTGCGAGGGTGGACCCCCAGGACGGGCCAAATGCAATCCACTGCTCGATGTCGAGGGCGCTGCGTAATGCCTCAATGTCTGCAATGAGGGCCTCGGTGGTGTTGCCCTCCAGCTGGAGATGCGGGGTCGAACGCCCCGCACCGCGTTGGTCCATCAAGGTGATGCTGTAGCGATCCGGGTCGAAGAGCTGACGGTATTTCGGCGAACACCCCGAGCCGGGACCACCATGAAGGATGATCAGTGGCGTGCCGTGCGGATTGCCGACTTGCTCCCAGTATAATTCATGTCCATCGCCAACCGGCAGGCGACCGGAACGGTGCGGCTCGACGGGCGGAAAAAAGGGCGTGCTCATCACGGGGTCCAGATTCGCTAGATGTCAGCCTAGAGCCCGGCTGAGCCGTGGACAAATATCAATCCAGCGCGATGGCCCGGCTGGCACGATCCAGGCTGGAATAGGGACGGTCAGGACGATCGCTGACCGCGGGCGTTGTGCCTCCGCCGTAGCGGGCCTGGCTGGTCCATCGACAATCATCAGCCCCAGGGGCCAGATTCGCCGTGACCTCGTGCACCAGCACGCCAGGGCCGTCAGCGATCGGGCTGTAAACCGGTGTCACCGAAAGGCTGCTCATCCCGGCCTCGGCCTGGGCTTTGGCGTCGTCGAGTTCGAGGGGGCAACGAACGAGGACATCATAATCCTCGGTCAGATTGATAATGGTGTAGACCATCTCCGCCGGCATGGCGGCTTCGCTTTCGGTGCGCGGCAGATAAGGCGCGGCCTGTACAGCCGCAACCGCCAGTCCACTCGCCACGACAAGCGCACCCAGCGCGCGAGCGCCATCTCCAGCCATGATGAAAATCCCCCCGGATCCCTGATCATCTCAGATTAGAGAAGCGGAGCTTTCGCGTCCAGCGCGCGGAGACGCAGGAAGACAAAGGCAAGACTGCTCAACTTAGCGAGGATACAGTAAAACTGGGAGAAATGGTGCCGCGAGAGAGAATTGAACTCTCGGCCTCACCCTTACCAAGGGTGCGCTCTACCACTGAGCTACCGCGGCGCCGGTTCGCGCGTGCGCGAAACAGGACCGGGCGTATAACCCAAGCTCGCGGCGCCGCCAAGAGCGTCTTGACGTGAAGAGCAGCGTTCGACATGACCAATTACATGAGTAATGCATCTGACACGCCCCCGGCAGGCCGCCGCAAGCCTGCAAAACAAGCGCCTTTGACCAAGGAAGAGCGTCTGGCGGAAGCCCTGCGCGCCAATCTGCGCCGCCGCAAGGCCCCGCGGCGTGACGAAAATGCGGCTGATGCTGCGGATGATGGCTCGGAAAATTCCCCAGAGCGGTCATAATCCCGCCCGCATCGCGCCGCCTCATGCGGGCCGCATCTGGATTGGGGAGTTTTCATGGATCGGATCGTCATCGAGGGCGGGGCAAGCCTGAACGGTGAAATCGGCATTAGCGGTGCCAAGAATTCAGCATTGAAGCTCATGGCGGCCGCCCTGCTGACCGATGAACCGGTCACGCTAACCTCCATGCCCCGCCTGGCCGATAGCCGCTTCATGGGCCATCTCCTGGCGCGTCTGGGCGTCAAGGTGGAAGAGGGGCCGGGCTCGCAGATGCAATTGCATGCGGGCACCATCACCGACACCTACGCACCCTACGATCTGGTGCGCAAAATGCGCGCGACCTTCAACGTACTCGGCCCGCTCGTCGCCCGCGAAGGCCGAGCCAAAGTGTCCTTGCCGGGTGGTTGTGCCATTGGCGCGCGACCCGTCGACCTGCACCTCAAGGCGCTTGAAGCGCTGGGGGCGCAGATTGAGTTGTCCGAAGGCTATGTCGAGGCGACGGCGCCCAAGGGTGGGCTGGTCGGCGGTGAGATCGAACTGCCTTTCGCCTCAGTCGGAGCGACCGAGCACGCCATGCTGGCCGCGTCCCTAGCCAAGGGCGAGACGGTCATCGACAACGCCGCACGCGAACCGGAAATCGCCGACCTGGCCGATTGCCTGACGGCCATGGGCGCGCTCGTCGAGGGGGCTGGCACCAGCACCATTCGTGTCCAGGGGCGGGATCGTCTCAAGGGCGTCACCCATCCTGTCGTCGCCGACCGGATTGAGACCGCCACCTACGCGCTAGCTGTAGCTGCTGCGGGTGGCGATGTCCTGCTCAAGGGTGCGCGCTGGGAGCATAACAAGGTGCTGTGGCGGGCGATGAATGATGCCGGCGCGACCGCCGAGGCCGTCGAAGGCGGCGTGCGCGTGGCGCGCAATGGCTCCACCATCAAGGGCGTTGATATCGAAACCCAGCCCTATCCGGGCTTCCCGACCGATGCGCAGGCGCAATTCATGGCCTTCATGGCGACCGCCGAGGGCACGTCAGTGGTGCGCGAAACGATTTTCGAGAACCGTTTCATGCACGCTCCGGAGCTGGCGCGCCTTGGTGCTGATATCTCGGTGCACGGGAATGAAGCCATTGTCCGCGGTGTCGACAAGCTGGTTGGCGCCCCGGTGATGGCCACCGATCTGCGCGCATCCGTCAGTCTGGTTATCGCAGGGCTTGCGGCGGAAGGGGAAACCGTGGTCAACCGGGTCTATCATCTCGACCGGGGATTCGAACGGCTGGAAGAAAAGCTCACCAAGTGCGGGGCCAAGATCCAGCGTCTCTCCGACTAGCGGACCACGCAGAAAGGGCCAGATCTTGCCTACACCGTTTCAGCCGCTGCGCCTGAGCGCGGTCGACCCGGCCGATCTGGAACCCATCAGCGCGGCCCTGCAGGACGCCATCGCGCAGCTGGGCGATTTCGAGTTTTCCCGCCGCAAGGGCGAGTTCACCCTGGCGCTGAACCGCTATCGCTGGGAAGCGGGCGGGCGCAAACAGCGCGTGCGCACCGGGCTGCAATTCGCCCAGGTCGGTGAGGCACGGTCTCAGAACATCCGCCAGGGCGCTGACGATGCGGTGGTGAGCCTGCTCTCCATCACTTTCGAGACGGCCGAGGCGCCGTCCGGCGAGATCGTGATGATTTTCTCCGGCGGCGGCGAGTTGCGCTTGCGCGTCGAGTGTATCGATGCCGTTATGGTCGATATCAGTGAGCCTTGGCCGGCCGCCAGCCAGCCGACGCACGAGATTGACCAAGAGACGGGCAAGGCATGAGCGAGACCCACCGAATTGTCCGTATCGACCTTGATGCGCCGAGCATGGGGCCGGGCGATGTCAATGCCGATCACGAACGCCGGGTGGCGATTGCTGACCTCCTGGAGGGCAATAGTTTCAAGCCGAGCGCAGAGGGCGAGGGGCCGTTTGCCCTGCGCCTGGCGATCGAGGACGACCGCCTGGTCTTTGATGTCCGCCAGGAAGACGACAGCCCGGTGCACGCCTTTGTCTTCGCGCTGGGGCCGCTTCGCCGCATCATCAAGGACTATTTCCTGATCTGCGAAAGCTATTACGAGGCGGTACGGGATGCGCCGCTGGCCCAGATCGAGGCCATCGATATGGGGCGGCGCGGCGTCCACAATGAAGGTTCCAGCCTGTTGCGCGACCGGCTTTCGGGCAAAATCGAGGTCGATTTCGATACTTCGCGGCGGCTGTTCACCCTGATTTGCGCCCTGCACCGGCGGGCCGCGACGTGAGTGCGCCCTCCGTCCTGTTTGTTTGCGGCCGCAATGCCATCCGTTCGCCGATGGGTGAGGGGCTGTGGCGCCTGGCCTATGGGGAGACAGCCCACGCCCGGTCCTGCGGTGTTATTCCGGCGGCCTTCGTCGATGGCTTCACCGTGGCCGTTATGCAGGAGGTTGGCATCGATCTGGAGGACTTCTCGCCCATCGCCCTGCGCGGCGTCGGCGATCCGCCGGCCGATGTGGTGATCTCGCTGTCGACCGCTGCAGACCGGACCGCGCGTGAGTATGCTCAGGAAACCGGGGCTCTCTTCCAGGCCTGGCCGATCCCCGATCCGAGCGAGACGCCGGGCACGCGCGAGGACCGGCTCAACGCCTATCGGGAAACCCGTGAGGCGATCAAATCGCGCATTGCCAGCTGGAATATGGGCTAATCACACCCATCAACCCTCGACTTTATGGGGGTGAGAGGACTATATACGCCGCGCCGAGCGGCTCAGGCCGACTCGCAATCCTGTTTTGCATATGAAAGTGGAGCCGCATGGCGAAAGAAGAGTTATTGGAGTTTCCCGGCGAGGTGACGGAATTGCTTCCGAACGCAACCTTCCGGGTGAAGCTTGAAAACGACCACGAAATCATTGCCCACACTGCGGGCAAGATGCGCAAGAACCGCATCCGCGTTCTCGCGGGTGACAAGGTCCTCGTGGAAATGACGCCCTATGATCTGACCAAGGGCCGGATCACTTATCGCTTCAAGTAAGACGAGCCCGGGCGTGATTGCGCGATGTTGGAGGCCCTGATGGCCCATCCCCGCCCACGCCTGGTTCTGGCCAGCGCCTCACCGCGCCGCCGCGATCTTCTGACCGGCGCCGGACTGGCGCCCGACGCGATCGAACCTACCCATATCGATGAGAGCGAAATCCCTGGCGAATTGCCGGGGCCGCTCGCCTTGCGTCTGGCGCAGGAAAAGGCCGTCGCCCACCCTGGTGGCGATGATGCCTATGTGCTCGCTGCCGATACGGTGGTGGGCGTCGGCCGTCGCATCCTGCCCAAGACCGAAGAGCGGGGTGAAGCCGAGCGCTGCCTGCGCCTGATGTCGGGGCGGTCGCACCGGGTTCATACCGGTGTCGCCCTGAAGGCGCCGGACGGGCAGCTGACCTCGCGCCTGGTGGAAACCCGGGTCAAGTTCAAGCCCCTCAGCGAGGCCGAACTGGCCGGCTATCTCGACAGTATGGAATGGCAGGGCAAGGCCGGTGGCTATGCCATCCAGGGCCGGGCCGGCTGTTTCATTGTCAATCTGATCGGGTCCTATACCGGCGTCGTCGGACTGCCGCTGTATGAAACCATCAACCTGCTCAAGGGCGCCGGCTATCCGGTGCTTGAGGCCCAAGCCCTAGCGGACAGCGAATGAACCGTCTTATCGTCATCGAGGAAAGCATTGGCGAAACCCGGGCCGCCGTGGTCGAGAATGGCCGCATCGCCGAGCTGCATATCGATCGCTGGAGTGAGGCGGGCTCGCGCGCTGTCGAGGGCGAGATCTATCGCGGCCGGGTCAAGCGTGTCGAACCGTCCCTGAATGCCGCCTTTGTCGATATCGGTATTGGCGAGGACGCGTTTCTGCCCTTCGGCAAGGCCGGCCGTCCCAAGGGTTTTCATGAAGGCCTGGCCATTGGCGTGCGCGTCTCCCGTGAGGCCTATGCCGAGAAGGGCGCCAATCTGGCCTTTGTTGAGGTCGACGAGGGTGAGGCGCCGGAATGTCTCGAGCCGGCACCGATCCTGGCCCAGCGCCTGGTGCGCGCCCATGGTGATGCCGAGGCGGTCTGGGCCGACGAGACCGAGTTTGATCTCGATGCCGCCTTTGATGAGGCGCTGGACAAGCGCGTGCCGATTCCCGGCGGTGGTTCCCTCTATATCGAGCAGACCCGCGCCATGACCGTCATCGATGTCGATGCCGATGGCCGCAAGGCGCCCGGCGGCGCACAGAAATTGTCCCAGCAGCTCAACCAGTCCGCTGCCAAGGAAGCCGCGCGGCAGATCCGCCTGCGCGGCCTGGGCGGGATTATCGCCATTGATTTCGTGCATATGCGCGCCCAGCCCGAGCGCAAGGGTGTGGAACAGACCCTGAGGGGCGCGTTCCGGCGTGACCGCGCCAAGGTCGACGTAGCCCCGCTGTCGCAATTCTGTGTTGGCGAACTGGCGCGCCAGCGCCGTGGCCGCACGCTGGGGGAAATCCTGCTCGATGAGACCGGTAGGCGCTCGGTCGAAACCTGCGCCATTGATGCCCTGCGCCGTCTCGAGCGTGAGGCCAGCCATGATCGCGGCAAGCGTCAGGTGCTGGAAGTCTCCCCGGAGGTCTTCACCTGGCTCGAGGCCGATACGATCGGCTGGCGCGAGGCCCTGACCGAGCGCATCGGACCGCGCTTCGAGCTCGCCGAACGCGAGGGCTTTGCCCGTGACCGCTATGCCGTTAAA
Organism: Maricaulis sp.; assembly: GCF_030149235.1. Taxonomy (GTDB): domain Bacteria; phylum Pseudomonadota; class Alphaproteobacteria; order Caulobacterales; family Maricaulaceae; genus Maricaulis. The sequence goes on from NZ_JASBRW010000013.1 coordinate 37,280, forward strand.
CGCGCCTAGGAGTTAGACATGGCCAAGTTCAAATGTCCGATCTGCCGTGCTCCCGCGGATGACAACTTCAAACCCTTCTGTTCCAAGCGCTGCGCCGATCTCGATCTGGGCAAATGGATGAGCGATAGCTATACCATTCCTGGCGAACCGGCCGATCAGGCCGACGACAATCCCTACGACAAGCGAAACGAGGAATAGGGGTTAACTGCAAAAGCTTATCGCTTGTGCTGTGCAAGCCGTGGACACGGCGAGATCATCGCCGTATAAACCGCGCTCTCCGATGGCGACCCTGGTCGCAGCCGGACCAGTGCCTGGGTAGCTCAGTTGGTAGAGCAGCGGATTGAAAATCCGCGTGTCGGTGGTTCGAATCCGCCCCTAGGCACCATTCCTTCCTTGCTTTCTTTGATGCTGGCTTTGAGCCGAACGCCCCGGACCCGTGCCGTTCGTTCACGCGTGTTGTTTTCCCCGACGCCATGTCGGGGGCTGGCGTTATCCCGGGGTGGATGACTCTGGGCGCTGACGGTTCCTGGAGTCATTGACGTCTTCGTTGCAACGAGGCCCCGGAATGATTTCGGGGGGAAATATAGCGGGATATCAACACCTAAAACCTTCATCCCGGACTCGATCCGGTACCCCGATGGCGTCGAGCGTGACCTCTCTAGGTCCCGGATCGAGCCCGGAATGAGGGGGAGTTGAGTTTTAAGCAGTGGGACTTGTCTACGCCCGCTCCGACCCGGCGCCTTGGCGCCGGGCCACCTCTACCCGGCGAGAGGGCGGCGTACTCGCTACTCTACCATGCCGGCCAGCGTGGCGGCGTGGGATATCACCGGCAGGGCCAGATCGCCCTCTGCGGTGGCGTTGGCGAGGATCATCTCGCGCACCTCGGCGACGCTGAGCTGCGGGTCCAGAGCCCAGATCATGGCGGCAAGATTGCTCACTTGCGGCGCCGACATCGATGTGCCGGACAGGGGCAGAACCAGGCCGCCAGGCACGCGGCTCGGGATGCTCTGGCCGTTGGCATAGACGTCGATGGAGCCGCCATAGCTGGTGAAGTGTGTGTCCTGCAGGGCCTGATCCACGGCACCCACTGTGATCAAGTTGGGCAGGTTGATCCCGGCCGGCATGGAGCGGACGAATTCGACATCCTCGTTTTCATTGCCGGCACCGGCGATAAAGAGCATGTGCGGCTTGGCCGCGAACGCCTCGCGCAGGGCATTATTCATCGAGTCAAAGATCGCAATGGCGCGTTCGCGGCGGCGCTCGGTGTCCGGCTCGACCGAGGACAGCGTGCTCTCGATCTGTGGTGTGGTGATGCGCCAGCTCATATTGACCACGCGGGCACCGGCAGCGTCGAGATAATCGACGGAAGCGTGGACATAATCGGCAAAGCGTTCGGCGAATGCCTCGTCAAAGGGCGTCGGCACGGTGCCGATGGCCTGGTCGAAGCGGACGGGAAGCAGGCGAATGGCCGGATTGCCGCGCTGGGCAATATCCGCAGTTGCGGTGCCGTGAAGGTAAAGGCCCATGCGCTGCATGCGCAGCTGGAAGTCCTGTAACTCGTCGCCATCAAGGCCGGCCATGGTGGACCGGTAGAGGGTTGCGTCTTGCGTTTCGCGTCCCAGCTGCATGTCCAGGGCGCCTTTCACCAGACGCAGGGACTCATCGAGGACCGGTGCATCGTCCTCAGACACCGGCCGCAGCACGCCGGTCGACCGGGTCCAGCCGGGCGCGAAACCAATCCCGTTGACGTCATCGACAAACCCATTGCCGTCATCATCGCGGCCATTGATCCGCTCTTGTGGATTGACCCAGACGCGGTCCCCGAACAGGGCCACGTCAGTGCCGGTATCCCAGATGCCAACGGTGACAGGGGTCAGCTGGCCGCGATCAGACAGATCAACCAGACGCTCGCTCCACAGATCTGGGATTTCCGGCTGCTCACCTTCCAGACGTTCGCCAAGGACCTCAGCAGTGATGGTGTTGAGCGGCAGGAATTCCACGAGCTGGCGATTGGCCAGCAGAACGGAAACCGTGCCGCGGCCAACAACAAGACCCTGGGCTTCGGCATTGGGGTCGAGGGCGCCTTCCAGTGCGCCGCGCAGCAGGACGGGCGAAATGATCTCGGCCGAGTTCTTGGCATTGCGCAGGGCGGCACCGGATACGGCGAGGTCCATGCGTGTCAGCTGGGCGCTCAATGTGTCGCGGAAGGCGGCCTGGAAACGTGGATCCTGTGCGTCTCCAGTTCCAGTTTCGATCGCGGCCCGGGCATAGGCGGCCTCAAGATAGCCGACAGCGGCCTGTTCTGCCGGGCTGTCTTCCAGCGCCTGCAGGTCACCAATCGTCGAAAGCACGCGGTTCCAGTCGGCTTCGGCAAATGCGACGCGGAGCAGATGCCCCAGCAGGGTGCGGCGAGTTGCGACATCATGGATCTGATAGCCGTCCAGAATTCCAGTGACGTCGGCATCGAGCTGTTCACGCAGGGGAATGAGTGCGTCCGGGTCGTCCATGATCAGGACGCTGGGCAGGGCGGGCAAACGGTATTCACTGCGCGGTATATCGGCTTGGCTCTGGATCTGCGGCCGGTTGTCCGGATTATCGGCCAGGCTCGCAACCGGGGTCAGGCTGGTCAGCATGACTGCAGCGCTGACCAGGAGCGTCTTGCGAATACGGTTGAGGGCAGGTGACGGGTTGTGCATAGCGATCTCCTCTTGGCTTGAGTGCTGAGGCTGACGCTAGGGGGCGGAGTTACCTGCGATATGTCCCGATTGTATGGTTTTGAAAAACTCGGACATATTCGGGATACAAAAGTCTGCGAAAGAGCGGAAATGACTGAAACGGCCAACATTCTTATCGTCGATGATGACGCCAGTATCCGCGATGCAGTGAGCGAATATCTCGGCCATCATGGCTTCGCCACGACCAGTGCCGACAGCGCTGCGCAGATGGATGAGCTCATGCAGGGCGGGCATTACGACCTGTTGGTGCTCGATATCATGATGCCTGGCGAAGATGGCCTTTCGGTCTGCCGCCGCCTGGGCGAGGACGGTCCGCCGATCCTTGTTCTGAGCGCTCTTGGTGAGACCACAGACCGTATTGTTGGCCTCGAGATCGGGGCATCGGATTATCTTTCCAAACCCTTTGAACCCCGGGAGTTGCTGGCGCGGGTAAGGGCGCTATTGCGCCGTCGCAAGGACAGCGCGCCAGAGGCCGGACGGGTTTACCGGTTCGACCGCTGGAGGCTGGATTATGAAAAGCGCCTCCTGATTGACCCTGACGGAGGGGAAGTGGGGCTGACGGCCGGTGATGTGTCGATCCTGACGGCCTTTCTTGAACGGCCCGGACGCATTCTCACCCGCAATCAATTGCTCGACCTGGCACGGGGGCGTGATGCCGAGGCCTTTGACCGGGCCATTGATCTGGCGGTGAGCCGGATCCGCGGCAAGCTCAATCCGGATGGCGATCGACTGATCGCCACCGTGCGCGGCGAAGGCTACCGGTTCACGGCGACGGTGCAGTCATGATCAAGCGTCCGGTTTCCGCCTTTGTGCAGGCGATCCTGCTGATTGGCCTTACGGCACTGGTCGTGCAGGTCGCCAATATCCTCGCCTTGGCAACAACCCCCACGCCCAACCTGGCCCAGATGTCCTTGCGGCAGGCGGCCGCCATCCTCGCTGAACCTGATCTCGCCGAGGCGCTCGACATTCCGGTGGCTATTCAGTCACAGCCACCTGCAGGTCGCCGCGATGAAACCCTGGAGGCGATCTGGGCGCAGCGTATTGATGTCGACGTCGCGCAGGTGCGGATCGTGTTCATCAGCGATACCCGGGTTGAGCTGGTTCAGCACCGCAATGCTGACCACGACTTCTCGGTGCCGCTCACCTATGAGGGCTTGCCGCAAATCGACACCATTCCGGCTGAATCGATCATCACGCTGGAAAATACGCCCTTGCCCTACATGCTGGCGTCCTATCAGCGTCCTGAGGGAGATTGGCTCGTCATGGGTGAGCAGCCGTCCTTCTGGTCGGATTGGCGCTTGCGGCTGACCCTGATTTTTCTCACCACACTCGTGGTCCTGACGCCTCTGGCCTGGTTTGCAGCGAACCTGACCGCCAAACCCCTGCGCGAGCTGGCCGGGCAGGTGCAGGCGACGCAAAGCCGCGACCTGTCGCGCCGTGCCAGGGTACAAGGGACCACGGAAATTCTTGCGGTCGCCCAGGCCATTGATGATTTGCGCGACCGGCTGGATGCGCAATTGGCAGACCGCGAGCGCATCGTTGCGGCAATGGCGCATGATCTGCGTACGCCATTGACGGGTCTGCGGCTGCGCGCGGAGCAGGCGCCTCCGGCGGCTCGCCAGCGCATGGTCGAGGACATCGAACGCATGGAAGCGATGATTGCGGATGTCATCGACTACAGCCACTCACGTCAGCCGCGCCAAGCCGAGCGGGTCGACATCGGTGAGCTGGCCCGCTCCTGTGTCGACGAGGCGGCCCTGTCCGGTGTGGCCCGCTTCGACGGTGAATTGGCAGTGATGTGGGTGCAGGGCGATCCCATGAAACTGCGCCGGGCCATCGCCAATCTGATCAGCAATGCCCAGAAGTATGGCGGTGAAGCCCTCGTGTCGGTGCATGCGACCGGTGACCGCCTCAAGGTTCAGGTCGAGGATAACGGGCCGGGTATTCCTGAAGCCGATATCGACCGCTTGATGGAGCCCTTCCAGCGCGGCGAAGCGTCCCGCAACCGGTCAACCGGCGGGTCCGGTCTCGGGCTGACCGTGGCGCGCGATGTGGCACTCTATCACGGCGGTGCCCTGGTGCTGGCCAACCGCGCCGAAGGAGGACTGCGCGCCATTCTCGACCTGCCGCTGTACCGGACTGACGGATAGGTCGTGCAGGCAGGCATCGCTGCCCATGCAAGGCTTTCCAGTGCCCGGATTACCCAGCAAAGTCGCTTGCTGGCTGGCGCCCCGTTAGCGGCAGAACCAAATACGAGACGTTTCCGCCTTGCCCGACCTCTTGCCAGCCCAGCGCCGACTGAAGTGCGCGCTTGGGGTGATCGGTGTCAACCACGCCAAAAAAGTAATCAAACCGGCTCATGCCCAACTGCATCGCATTGCGGAGGATTTGACGGTAGGCGCCTTTGCCCTGCCAGGTCTTGCTGACGGCTGCGGAAAAACGGCCGCAATAACGGCCCTCCGGAAGGTCGCCCGCCATCATCAGACGGTCGAGCGCATCCCGGGCCTTCACGCTATTGGAGTTCATGGAACTCGCATCGAGGATACCATAGCCCACCAGTTCAGAGCGGGTTTTGGCGGTGACAACCGCCCCCCACCGCGATGAGCTCAAGCAGTTCTGCCCTCGAATAGGGCGTTCCATAAAACCCGCCGTCCACGGTGGGTGTGCTCGTGAACCAGATTCTATGTAAGGCCGCCAGGGCGTCTATGTCGCCGCCGACGCCCAGACCGCAGATGAGCGGCTCACGGCTTGTTTCAATTTTGTGCCCAGAATCCATCGAATATGTATAATGAAATCAGATGGTACAAACCGCCAACTTCACATGCCGACGCAGGTCTTGCCAGCGGCCAGCGCAGCGCACAGGCCCTCGGTATCTGGGACAGGTTTTAAACCTATCTAGCCTACCCGTTGTGCGCCTTCTGAGCGGACGCTTGCAAGGGTCGGATAGCCATTGACCGCCATCATCAGGTCGGCTTCTGCGAGGATGCATTTGAGCACGTGCGCGGCGCCTTCCGCGCCCCCGAGGGCCAAGCCATAGGTGTAGGGCCGGCCAACCCCAACCGCGCTGGCGCCCAGCGCGATCGCCTTGATCATGTCGGAGCCGGAGCGAATGCCGCTGTCGAACCAGACCGGCGTATCACCGGCGCCTTTCACCACGCCGGGCAGCATGTCGATGGCGCCGATCCCGCCATTGGCCTGGCGGCCACCATGATTGGAGCAGTAGATCGCGTCGATACCCATGTCGGCCGCCTTGCGGGCGTCCTCCTCATGGCAAATACCCTTCAGCACGATGGGAAGCTTGGTGCTTTCGCGCAGCCAGGGAATATGCTCCCAGGTCAGCACTTCACCGAAGACGCCGGCCCAGGTCAGGATGGCGCTCTGCGGGTCATCCTCCGGCGGGGCCGCGAGCAGGCTGCGGAAGACCGGGTCGCAGAAATAATTCTCGAGTACGTGGCCGCGCAATTGCGGGAAGTTCGCGGTTTTCAGGTCGCGCGGCCGCCAACCGGTGACCCAGGTGTCGAGTGTGACGACAATCGCCTTGTAGCCGGCGTTTTCCGCCCGCGAGATCAGGCTCTGGGCCAGCTCGCGGTTTTTCGGGGTGTAGAGCTGGAAATAGGCGGGGACATCACCGCAATGCTTGATCACATGCTCGAGCGGATCATTGGCCAGGGTGGAGGCGACAAACGGTACGCCGGACAGCGCCGAGGCCTTGGCACAGGCAATATCGCCATGACCGTCCTGGGTGCAGATACCGTTGACGCCGATCGGGGCCATGAAGGCGGGGCTGGGCAGGGTGTCGCCGAACAGGTCGGTGGAGAGGTCACGCTGGGCACAATCGACCAGCATGCGCGGGACCATGCCCCAATGGGCGAAGGCCGAGGCATTGCGGTCCTGGGTCAGCTCATCGCCGCACCCGCCCTGGACATAGGACAGGATATGCGGGGGCAGGGCGGCCTGGGCGCGCGCGACGAGGTCCTTGAAGTCGACCGGGTATTCCGGAACGACGCCCTGCAGGCCATTGAAATAGATTTCGTTCTGGAAGCCGCCATAATTCGGGCTTGGCGGTTGTTCGGTGTCTTTTGCCATCTAGGTCTCCCCTGCGCGTTTTCGCGTCTGTCTGCCGGGACGTTAGGCAAACTCGGGCGTTGAGGAAAGCGCTCGCGCCGGTCTCGCCCTCAGCTGGCGACACCCCGCAGGTTAGGCGGCCAATGGAGGAAGGCGTCTGATGCCGAGTAAGCTCCTGCCACCCCAACACCTAGCGGACCGAGACCTTTCGGACTGGCCTTTTCTGCGGCAGCAGGGGGCCCGCTTGTGTCGGGGGGCGCCGTCACCCGATAGCTTAGGCAACCTAATCACAGGCATTATCCCTACGAAGGGAGAGGTTATAAAAAATCGAACCCTGCTCTCATTCACGATTTGATCGATGAAGCTGTCGAAGGGCGTTGAAATGCAAGCCGTTTGAGACATATCCGGGCGCAAAGGAGTTTTTACATGCGCCGTGCTGCCTTTCTTATCGCTGTCCTTGTGGCCTTTGCTGTCATGACCAGCATCGTCGCCTTCCGCGTCCTGACGCCCGAGCCTCAGACACGTGGCGGCTGGGGTGGCCGTACCATGCCGGTCGCGGCGCATACGGTCCGCGACCAAAACTTTGCCGATATCGTCGAAGCTCTGGGTACGGCGCGGGCTGATGAAACCGTGACGATTACCGCTCGCGTGTCAGACACGATTTCGGCGCTGAATTTCGACAGCGGTCAACGTGTTGAGGCCGGTGATATCCTGGTCGAACTGACCGATACGGAAGAGGCGGCGGGACTGGCGGAAGCACGCGCCACGCTGCGTGAATCCCAGAGCGAATATGACCGCGTCAATGGCCTGGTTGAGCGCGGTATCGCCTCACGCCAGCGGCTCGACGAAGTCAGCGCAACCGTGAGCCGAGCCCGGGCTCGGGTGTCCTCGCTGGAAGCCCAGCTGGCTGACCGCATCGTCCGCGCCCCGTTCTCGGGCATTGTCGGACTGCGTGAAGTGAGTGTGGGTGGCTTGGTTCGTCCGGGCGATGCCATTACCAGCCTTGATGATACGCGGGTGATCAAGCTCGACTTCACCGTCCCCGAGCGTTTCCTGGCCTCCTTGCGCCCGGGGCTGCCGGTTCAAGCGGTAACCTCGGCCTATCCCGACGAGGTCTTTGCCGGTTCCATCGCCCAGATCGACAGCCGTATTGATCCGGTCACCCGCGCCGTCACGGTTCGTGCCGAAATCGCCAATGATGATGCGCGCCTGCTTCCGGGCCAGCTCATGGCAGTGGAGATCGAGCGGGATGTTCGGCGCTCGCCGTCCATCCCGGGCTCTGCGATCACGCGATATCTCGACGACAGTTTTGTCTTTGTCCTCATCGAAGAAGGCGAAGTGGCCCGCATCGAACGTCGCCGCGTTGAACTGGGACGCCGCGAAGGCAGCATGGTTGAGGTCATCAATGGTGTCGAGGATGGCGAGCTGATCGTCCGCGACGGTGTGCACCGGGTGCGCGAGGGGATGCGCGTGAGTATTACCGACCGCAGTGAACCGGCGACGGGCAGCCCGACTGCCGGCGTTGCCGCCAGCCAGACGAGCCCGCAATGACCCTGTCTGATATCGCTGTCCGCCGCCCTGTACTGGCCTTCGTGGCCAGTGCACTGATCGTCGTGTTCGGTGTCCTCGGCTTGCGCGAGCTGCCGTTGCGCGAATTGCCCGATGTCGACCAGCCGATCGTTTCTGTGTCCGCGGCCTATCCCGGCGCCAATGCCGAGGTCGTCGAAAACCGGGTGACCCAGATCATCGAGGATCAGCTGTCGGGTATCGATGGCATCGATACCATTACCTCCTCCTCGCGAGACGGCAGTGCCAGTGTGTCGATCACCTTCACCCTGGAGCGCGATATCGAAGCGGCAGCCAATGATGTCCGTGACGCCGTCTCCCGCGCCGTTGACCGCCTGCCGCAGGATGTCGAGACGATCGAGGTGCGCAAGCAGGATGGCGATGCGCGGCCTTTCATGTGGTACTCGCTCATGTCGGACCGCATGACGTCGGAAGAATTGTCCGATTATGCCGCCCGGACCATGATCGATCGTTTCAGTGTCATTGATGGCATTGCCCAGGTTCGCCTTGGCGGCGAGCGTCGTTACGCCATTCGTATCTGGCTTGATCCCCGGGCCATGGCTGCTCGTGGCATTACCGTCAGCGATATCGAGCAGGCCCTGCGCACCCAGAATGTGGAAGTGCCGGGCGGTTCCGTCGAGACGCCGGACACGCAGATCGTCGTCCGTGTTGAGCGCATCTTCGGTGACCCCGAGAGCTTTGCCCGTTTGCCGGTTGGACGCGGTGAGGATGGGCATATCATTCGTCTGGCCGAGGTCGCGGACGTGTCGCGTGAGGCCGAACAAAACCGGACGCTGTTCCGCGGCAATGGCAACAACATGATCGGGCTAGGTTTTGTCCGTCAGAGCCAGGCCAATTCGGTTGAAGTGGCCGACCGGATCGAGGAGGTCGCGGCCCGGGTTCGCAACACCTTGCCCGAGGGTATGAGCCTGATCGTGGCGTCGGACGACACAGTCTTCATCGAGGAATCCATCAAGGAGGTCTGGCGCACCCTGCTGTTGGCCGCGACGCTCGTCGTGTTCGTTATCTACCTCTTCCTGGGCTCCTTCCGGGCCGCCATTATTCCTGCCGCCGTAGTCCCGGTGTGCCTGATCGGCGTCTTTGCGGCGCTCGCTTGGGCCGGTTTCTCGATCAATATCCTGACCCTCCTGGCCCTGGTCCTGGCGATCGGACTGGTCGTGGACGATTCCATCGTTGTGCTGGAAAACATCCAGCGACGCGTCGATCTCGGGGAGGGGCCGGCGCTTGCCGCGCTTCGCGGTGGCCGACAGGTGTTCTTCGCGGTTGTCGCGACCACGGCCGTACTGGTCGCTGTCTTTGTGCCGCTGGTCTTTCTTCCGGGCTTCATCGGCCGGCTCTTCAGCGAGCTTTCGCTGACAATTGCGGCCGCCGTGATCATCTCCAGCTTTGTCGCCCTGACCCTGTCGCCGATGATGGCGTCGAAATTGCTGCGCCCGAGCCGTGAGGCGCGGGGCCCGGCCAAGTGGGTCGACAGTCTGGTGAAGCGCTTGCGGGCAAGCTATCGCTCGAGCTTGGAGGTCGCGCTGAAAGCGCCCTGGATGGCGGTGCCGCTGGTGCTTGTCGCTATCGGTGGCTCGAGTGTCCTGCTGAACCGTCTGCCCGGTGAGCTTACACCGCCGGAAGATCGTGGCGGCTTCTTCGGTTTCTTCTCCGGGCCGGAAGGCGCGAGCTTCGACTACATGGCTGAACAGGCCGATCAGATCGAAGACATAATGCTCGAATATATCGAGCGTGAGGAATTGCGCCGAGTCCTCGTTGTGGCCCCGGGATGGGGCGGGTCCGGTTTTAATTCGGGAATTGTCATCGGCACCATGGTGCCCTGGGATGAGCGCCGTCCGGGGGGGGCGATTGTCGGCGAGATCAATGGCCGTTTCGCTCAGCTGACCGGCGTGCGCGCCTTTGCGTCCATGCGTTCGTCCATTCGGGGCGGGGGTAATGGCGATGATATCTCCTTCGTGATCCAGGGACCGGACTATGCCGCCATCGATGCGGAAGCCGAGCGCCTGCTGGCCGCCATTCGCGCCGACAACCCGAATTTGCTTCGTGCACGAAAGAACTATCAGCCGACCAGCCCGCGTCTTGTGGTCGATATTGACCGGGAACGCGCTGCGGCGCTCGGGGTTTCGGTGTCCGATATCGGAACCACCTTGCAAACCCATCTGGGGTCGCGTCGGGTCGGCCAGTTCATCGAGCGCGGCGAGGCCTATAACGTCATTATGGAAAACCGGCGTGAGGAACGGGCCAGTGCGCAGGATCTCGAGACGCTCTATGTCTCCGGCCGCGAAAATCGCCTGATCCCGCTTTCCAACCTGGTGAGTGTGCGTGAGGTCGGTGAGGCCTCGTCGCGCAATCGTGTCGATCGCCAACGCTCGATCACCATCTCCGCCACGCTGGCGGAAGGCTATAATCTGGGTGATGCGGTCAACTGGCTGGATGACTGGGCGGCCCGTGAGCTGGCACCGGAAATGGGAACAAGTTTCCTCGGTGGCGCCAAGGAATTCCTGGACGCCAATCAGGCCCTGCTGTTTGCCTTCGGCATGGCCCTGCTGATTGTCTTCCTGGTCCTCGCGGCCCAGTTCGAAAGCCTGATCCAGCCCCTGGTCATTATGCTGACCGTCCCGTTGGCGATTGCTGGCGGCCTGTTCGGGCTCGAGATGATTGGTTCCAGCCTGAATATCTATTCTCAGATCGGCCTGGTGATCCTGATCGGATTGGCGGCGAAGAACGGCATTCTGATTGTCGAATTCGCCAACCAGTTGCGCGAGGACGGACGCGATGTGTTGACAGCAACGCTGGATGCCGCGGAGACGCGCTTCCGTCCGATCTTGATGACCGGCTTGTCGACGGCCATTGGTGCAGCCCCGCTGGTGTTCGCGGCCGGCCCCGGCTCGGAAAGCCGGATCACGATCGGCGTGGTGATTTTCTCTGGCGTGGCGGTCGCTACGGTGTTCACCCTGTTCGTTGTGCCTGTCGCCTATGGCGTGCTGGGCCGCTTTACCAAGACGCCGAACTGGATGCGCAACAAGCTGGAAGCTGAAGCCCGTGAGGCGGGCGGCCATGCCGTCGAAGTCGCCGCCGAATAGCGCTTTCGGCTCCAGGGTAGGGATATGGCGGGCCTGAGCAGCGAGCGGGTGGCAAATGCGGGTTAGAGGGCCCGTTTCATCGCATCAGCCCCGTCTGTGTGCTCGCGGATCATCTTGTCCAGATCAGAGATTAGCACCGGCTTGCCAAGCAGGCCGGACATGCCCGTCCCAGGATCTTGTTCTTGGCCCTGACTGAAATGACGTGATCGCTGATCATTCCGCGTCCCGCTTGGTTAGCCGAAAAACCAGTTAAGCCTATTCGGTTTGACAAGGAATGAACGCTATTCCGGCTGACCCGTCTGCCTGGCGGCTTGCCGGCGACGGCCCCCGCCATGCCCTTGTCATCCTTGAGCGAACAGTGTTCACTTTCGCCCGGTTCAAGCCGCTGAGGGCTTGCCGAGCGGAGAGTAAAGATGAGTGAGGCGACAGCCGAATTTGTTGATGTCCTGATCGTCGGTGCAGGTGTGTCTGGCGTCGGCGCTGCACATCACCTGCAGCGACGCGCTCCGGGCAAGAGCTATATGATCCTGGAAGCCCGAGACGGTATGGGCGGGACCTGGGACTTGTTCCGCTATCCCGGCATCCGCTCGGACAGCGACATGCATACTTTCGGTTATGCCTTCAAACCGTGGGAAGACGGCAAGGTGTTTGCTGACGGCCCGGCCATCCGCAACTACGTGAAAGAAACCGCCGACGAGTCCGGCATCACACCCCATATCCGCTTCAAGCACCGGGTCTTGTCGTCCAACTGGAACTCCCGCACAGCCCGCTGGGAAGTTGAGGCCAAGCGCACCGATACCGGTGAACGCGTGCGGGTGGAGTGCCGGTTCTTGATGATGTGTTCCGGCTATTATCGCTATGACCACGGTCATGTCGTGCACTGGGAAGGCGAGAAAGACTTTGCCGGCGATATCATTCACCCGCAGCACTGGCGTGAGGACTTTGATTATAGCGGCAAGAAAGTCGTGATTATCGGTTCCGGCGCGACGGCGGTGACGCTGGTTCCTGCGATGGCGGACAAGGCGGGGCATGTGACCATGCTTCAGCGCTCACCCACCTATATCGCGCCGCGGCCATCGGTCGATCCGGTGGCCAATTTCCTGCGCAAGATCCTGCCGCGCAAAGCAGCGTATTCCGCCACAAGGATCAAGAATGTCCTGATCTCGATCATCTTCTTCGAGATCGCGCAACGCTGGCCGGGCTGGGTGAAGAACCAGGTTCACAAATATATCCGCGACGAGCTGGGCGAAGACTACGACATCGATAAGCACTTTACGCCCAAGTATAATCCCTGGGATGAGCGCTTCTGCGCGGCGCCGGACGGCGATTTTTTCCAGTCGCTGAAAAAGGGCGAGGCTTCGGTCGTTACCGATCATATCGAGCGCTTCACCAAGACTGGTATCCAGCTGAAATCCGGTGAGCATATCGAAGCGGATCTGATCATCCCTGCAACCGGGCTGGAAATGCTTCTGGCCGGGGGCATGGCGATGCAGGTCGACGGCCGCGAGGTCAGCCCGCCCGAAACGATCAGCTATCGCGGCATGATGCTGAGCCAGTTGCCCAATCTGGCGCTGGCCTTCGGCTATACCAATGCGTCCTGGACGCTGAAGATCGATCTGACCTGCGAGCGGGTCTGCCGCCTGCTCAATCACATGGATGCCAAGGGCTATGACTATTGCGTGCCGGAACCGCCGGCCGGTATCGAGACCCAGCCGCTTTTGAATCTGCAGTCGGGCTATATCAAGCGCGCGGAACCCCATCTGCCGCGGCAGGGTACGGAACCGCCTTGGCGGACCTATCAGAATTATATCCAGGACATGCTGGCGATCCGCTATGGCAAGCTGGAGGACGGGGCCCTGCAATTCTACCGCAAAAGCGATGAGGGCGCCTCGGCGCCGCGGGAATTGGCGGCGGCGGAATGAGCCAGCCCCTGACATTTGCCGGCAAGACTGCCGTCATCACCGGTGCGGCGAGCGGTATTGGCCGCGCCCTGGCTCAGGCCCTGGCGGTACGGTGCTGCGACCTTGCGCTGGCCGATGTCAACGCCGAGGGGCTGGAGGAAACGGCCGCAGCGCTTCGCTCCAACGAGCGCAAAGTCACGACGCATATTGTTGATGTCGGCGACAAGGAGGCGATCAAGGCCTTTGCCGATACGGTCGAGGCCGAGCATGGAGCGGCCCATCTCCTGTTCAACAATGCCGGTGTCGCGGTCGGCGGCCGTTTCGAGCAGATTTCCGAAGATGATTTCGAGTGGCTGGTCGGGATCAATTTCTGGGGGCCGATCCGGATGACGCGCGCCTTCCTGCCGCTGATGCGGCGGAGCGGTGAGGGGCACATCACCAATATCTCGAGCATTTTCGGTGTCATTGCTCCTGCCGGGCAAACCGCTTACTCGGCGTCGAAATTCGGTGTGCGCGGTTTCTCCGATGCGCTGCGTCATGAATTGGGCCAGGACGCGATCCGGGTCACCACGGTGCATCCCGGCGGCGTCAACACCTCGATCGCCGAAAATGCCCGGATTTCTGCCCATACCACCGCCGAGGAACGCGAAGCCGGGCTGAAGCAGGCGGCCGAAAACCTGGTCATGCCGCCGGCCCGGGCGGCAGAGATCATCCTGCGCGGTGTTGAGCGGCGCAAGCCGCGCGTCCTGGTCGGGCGTGACGCGCACATGCTGGCCTGGTTCGAGAAGCTCATGCCGTCGCGCTACTGGACCTTCATGCAAGGCCGGCTCGGTTCCGCCCTGAAAGAGGAGAAGCGCTCGTGAGCCTTTGGATTCTGGGGATAATGGCCCTGGTCGTTATCGCCTTTCTGGCGGCCGGCACCGGGTTTGCGATGTTTTCGCGCAATGTCGGCGCCAAGGTCGAGGAAGCCTTGCCACCGGCCGGCCGCAAAACGGCCGTCGCGGGCGGTGAGATTCATTTCGTTGAAGCCGGTGAAGGCCAGCCTATCGTGATGATCCACGGGCTCGCCGGCAATCTGCACAATTTCACCTATGCCATGACGGGTGCACTGGCGAAGGATTATCGCGTTATCGCACTGGATCGACCCGGCTGCGGTTATTCGACCCGCGAGAATGATGACCGGGCCCGCTTGCCCCAGCAGGCGGCCATGGTGGCCGAGTTCCTGGAGCGCGAAGGCATCGAAAACCCGCTCGTTGTCGGGCACTCGCTCGGCGGGGCGCTGTCCTTGTTCCTGGCGCTCAATCATCCCGAACGGGTCGGCGGGCTGGCCATGATCGCTCCGCTGACAGCGGTACAGGATGATGCGCCCGGCGCCTTTGATTCGCTCAATATTGCCAATCCCGGTGTGCGGCGCCTGGTGGCGGGCACGCTGGCTGTGCCGATGACCATTCGCAATGGCGACAAGGCGCTTGGGGAAGTGTTCGGCCCGGAGGCTGCGCCGGAGGATTTCCGCACCCGGGGCGGTTCACTCCTGTCCTTGCGGCCGGAGGCCTTCTATGTGGCGGCCACAGACCTGCACGCCGTGCCGCCGGAGATGCGCCAGGTCCAGGCGCGCTATTCGGAACTTCAACACCCGCTCGGCATGCTCTATGGCGATGGTGACCGGATCCTGCACTGGAAGACCCATATCGCGCCGATCCAGGCGGCCCGGCCGGATCTTGACCTGGAAGTTCTGGAGGGCGTTGGCCATATGCCGCCGATCACGCAGCCTGAGCGGACCGAGGCCTTCATCCGGCGGATGGCGGAACGTGTTTTCGCCGCAAAATAGCGCTTTGCAACCTCTCGACCTTTCACGCGTATCGTGGCATGTGCCCGCCAAGCACAATCAAGGATCATCGCTCCCATGAAATTCTTCATCGACACCGCCGACACGGCAGAAATCCGCGACATGGCTGAAGTGGGACTGCTTGATGGCGTGACCACAAACCCGTCGCTGGTGATGAAGTCGGGCCGCGATTTTCTCGAGGTGATCCAGGAGATTTGCGAGCTGGTTGATGGTCCGGTCAGTGCCGAAGTGACCGCACTGGACGCAGATCAGATGGTTGTCGAGGGGCTCAAGCTGGCCAAGCTGGCGGACAATGTCGTCGTCAAGCTGCCGCTGACCTGGGACGGGCTCAAAGCTTGCCGCCGGCTGGTGTCGGACGGGGTGCAGACCAATGTTACCCTGTGTTTCTCTGCCAATCAGGGCTTGCTCGCCGCCAAGGCGGGCGCGACCTATGTGTCGCCTTTCATCGGCCGCCTGGACGATCTGGGTGTCGATGGCATGGAGCTGATCCATGACCTGCGCGCGATCTATGACAATTACGGGTACGAGACGGAAATCCTCGCCGCGTCAATTCGTTCCGCAGCGCATGTGCAGGATTGTGCCATCGCCGGTGCCGATGTCGCGACCGTGCCGCCGGCTGTGCTCAAGGGGCTGGTCAAACACCAGCTGACCGACAAGGGCTTGGAAGCCTTCATGGCCGACTGGGCCAAGACCGGCCAGTCGATTCTCTAGGTTGGAAGTCTCGACTTGAGCGCCACTAAACGGCGCGGGCCATCTCCGGCGCCAGCTCACGATCCTGTTCCAGAAAGCGGTTGAAGGCCGCCAGCGTCGCATGACTGGTGGCCTCGATCTGGACGAGGCGACGACGAACGGTCTTGCGATTGGTCAAGAACAGGCATTCCGACCCACCCGGATCCTGACTCTCCAATCGGGTCAGGAACCTCAGAACACGTTTTTGGAACGCCACAACTTCGGCATCAGAATCGAACGTGTGTGTCTGAGACAGCATGATTTTACCCCCTGCGAACGCGGTTCGTTGCCTACGCTCCCCGTCTAGTGGAAGCGTTATAGCCGCTTCTCACTGATACGGAGTGTGACCCAGATCACCGTCGCTAGGCAATCGCCATTTATTAACAGACTTGCCTTTGTTGCATAAAAGCGACGGCGCACGCCTGCCTGGACGAGGTCGCGACAAATTGCCCTACATATTTTGCGGGGCAGCGACAAATTGCCATACAGATTTTGCGGAAAGGCCCAAGTAACCCGGTGCTGTAGGCAATAGAAATCCGGGGGCGTCGATGACTTCGTCGCAAACACTTCAACGGAGCGGGGCGGATATTAGCCTTGCTGCTGTTGGACTGATTACCGTTTTAGGGGCGCTCTGGGCGCTCTTCGCAGCGGCGCACGCGCCAGACGCGGCCATGAAGGGCCAGTCCTGGCTAATTTTGGGGGGATTCCTGGTCGGGATCTTTCTCGTTGTCGGCGCCATCGCGCGCGGCGGCGTGATCACCGATCAGCGCGAATATAGCGAGGACATCATCAAAGCCGGCGTGATCGCCTCCCTGTTCTGGGGTGCGGCGGGATTGTTGGTGGGCGTTGTCATTGCTTTTCAGCTCGCCTTCCCGGTTTTGAACCTTGAGGCCTTTGGTTTCACCAATTTCGGCCGTTTGCGGCCGCTGCACACCTCGGCGGTGATTTTCGCCTTCGGCGGCAACGTGCTGATCGCGACGTCCTTCTACGCCGTGCAGCGCACCTGCCGGACACGTCTGGCCGGGGGCATCTGGCCCTGGTTCGTGTTCTGGGGCTATCAGTTCTTCATCGTGATCGCCGCATCGGGCTATCTGGTCGGTATCACGCAGGGCAAGGAATACGCCGAGCCGGAATGGTATGCCGACCTTTGGCTGACCATAGTCTGGGTCGCTTATCTCCTGGTCTTTCTCGGGACGCTCTGGAAGCGCAAGGAACCCCACATCTATGTGGCCAACTGGTTCTTCCTCGCCTTTATCCTCACCATTGCGATGCTGCACATCGTCAACAATCTGGCGATGCCGGTCGATTTCTTTGGCTCCCGCAGCTATTCGGCCTTCGCCGGTGTGCAGGATGCGCTGACCCAGTGGTGGTATGGCCATAACGCGGTGGGCTTCTTCCTGACGGCCGGTTTCCTGGGGATCATGTACTATTTCATCCCCAAGCGGGTGAACCGTCCGGTCTATTCCTACCGGCTCTCGATCATCCACTTCTGGTCGCTGATCTTCATCTACATCTGGGCTGGTCCGCACCACCTGCACTACACGGCTCTGCCGGAATGGGCGCAGACGCTGGGCATGACCTTCTCGATCATGCTGTGGATGCCGTCCTGGGGCGGGATGATCAACGGCCTGATGACCCTGTCTGGGGCCTGGGACAAGCTGCGCACCGACCCGGTTGTCCGCATGCTGGTGCTCTCGGTGGCCTTTTACGGCATGTCGACCTTTGAAGGCCCGGTGATGTCGATCCGCGCCGTGAACTCGCTGTCGCACTACACCGACTGGACTATTGGCCACGTGCACTCCGGCGCCCTGGGCTGGGTTGGCTTCATCTCCTTCGGTGCCATCTACTGCCTGGTTCCCTGGTTGTGGAAGAAGAAGGGCATGTTCTCCAAGACCCTGGTCGACTGGCACTTCTGGATCGCGACCATCGGCATCATTCTCTACATCACCTCGATGTGGGCTGCTGGCATCCTGCAGGGCCTGTGGTGGCGCGCCTACAATTCGCTCGGCTTCCTGGAGTATTCCTTCATCGAAACCGTCGAGGCCATGCACATCCAGTACATCATCCGGGCGGTAGGCGGCTCGCTCTACCTCGTGGGTGCACTCATCATGATCTACAACGTCTATCGCACCATCAAAGATGATGTGACGGAAGCCGACGAGGCTGTCGTGCCTCAGCCGGCACTTGCGGAATAGGGGGGCGGACATGTCTGCGAAAGAAGGC
>NZ_JASBRW010000036.1 GCF_030149235.1 Maricaulis sp.
GTTCTTCCACCTTGAACCGGGCCAGCCGGATCAAAGGTTCGTGCGAGCGTGTCATGACGCTACTCCTTCACCACCACCAAGTATCCCGGCCAGACTTGCGAATGTCGACGGAATGTCCGCCGCATCGTCTTTTGACTGGCCAAGGAACGCCTCCAACGGATCGTTGAGGGCGATTGCCCGGTCTACCGCCGGGTTCGATCCCTGGGTGTATGCCCCCAGCCGGATCAATTCCTCCATATCGGCATAAGCCGACAAAACCTTCCTCGCCTCTGCCACCAGTGGCCGCTCATCAGGTTCGAACACCTCCGGCGCCGTCCGGCTGACGGACTTCAAAACATCGATCGCCGGGTATCGTCCGCGTTCTGCAATCGCCCGGCTCATCACCACGTGACCGTCGAGAATACCGCGTACGGCGTCCGCGATCGGCTCGTTATGATCATCACCATCCACCAAAACAGTGAAAAGTCCGGTAATGGAGCCCTGTTTTCCGCCGTCCATGCGCTCAGGACCGGGCCCGGCGCGCTCAAGTAGCCGTGGCAATTCAGCAAATACGGACGGCGTATATCCGCGCGTGGTCGGCGGTTCGCCGGCCGCGAGGCCGATTTCGCGCTGAGCGAGGGCGAAACGAGTGACGGAATCCATCAGGCAGAGAACATCCATACCCTGATCGCGGAAATACTCTGACACCGACAGGGTCAGGTGCGCGGCCTGACGACGGGCCAGGGCCGGCGCATCGGACGTCTCGGTAATCACTACCGAACGCGCGCGGCCTTCCGGACCGAGAACATCCTCGACGAACTCGCGCGCCTCCCGGCCCCGCTCGCCGATCAGGCCGATGACGATGACATCGGCTTCACAGGCGCGCGCCAGCATCGACATCAAAACGGATTTACCAACACCGGAGCCGGCGAAAATACCCAAACGCTGGCCCCGCCGCATCGGCACGAAGGCATTGAGGACCCGCACGCCCATATCGAGGCGCGTACCCAAGCGTGCCCGGCCATGAGCACTCGGCGGATCGCCTTTCAGAGGATAGGGGTGAGCCCCATCCATCAGCGGCGGCCCGCTGTCGAGCGGCCGGCCGAAACCGTCCAGTACACGCCCAAGCCAGCTTCTGGAGGGGCGCACCCGCGCCGGTTCCGGCTGCAGCTTGACCTTGGCGCCCGGCCGGACGCCCTCGAGCGGCCCAAAGGGCATCATCAGCGCGGTTTCGCCGCGAAAGCCGACAATCTCGCATTCGGCCGGACCGCGGGGTGTATCGATCACGGCATGTGCGCCCAGCGACAACCCCGCCTTGGGGCCCTCGGCCTCGACCAGGAGACCATTGAGCGCTGTTACCCGGCCTTCCAGCACGCGGGCATCAGCACGTTCAATGCGATCGATGAGGGTTTGCATCATTGCCGTCAGGCACTCCTGGGAGGATCTTGGCGCGGTGCCCGGACCCGATTCTCAAACACTTTAGCGCAACGCGGTTGCTGGCGCGTAAACACCCGGCAATTGTTGCAGGGTGAAGTTTTTAAGACGCGAGCGGTTCACAAGAGCGATATCGACGCTATGTTCGGCTGCGAGCTGGAGGGGCGTTCAATCGCGCATGAAAGTTCATGCCCGCCGATTGAACCTGGCCGGGTCTGATCCGCCACATCCTCCCCAATGTATCACTCCGCGGTGCGCCCGACGACGCTGCACCGCTACAAAAGCTGACGGGAGACAGCCTATGCCGCCCGCCAAGTCCCGCACTCTCATTGCAGGTTCCAGGCCGAAGAAGAAAGCTGTCAGCCGGCAGCACAAAAGCAATCTTTACGGTCAGATCCGGGAAACAAAATTCCGCCGCTACATCCAGCATGACCTGGCGCAATACCAGGCTTATCTCGATGATGGAGGCGCTGCGATCTATTCCGCCGACGAGCTCAACGCGCTCGCCGATGCGGGTATCTCCGATCGTCTTCCGCCGCGCGCGACCGGCTATTATCTCGATCTCGCCAAGCGTTCTGAGGCCGTGCGCAATCTGATCAAGGCGCGTCCGGAAGAAACCGATGACCTGTCCGGCGAGAGCGATCCGTCCAACCAGCTCTCCTACAGCCCGATCCCGGGCCTCCTGCACAAATATGAGCTGGTCCTGCTTTACGTGGTGCGGACCTGTTCGGCCTGGTGCCGCTATTGCTACCGCTCCGACTTCCTGACCGGGAAAACGGAGAAGGACACCGCCTCGATCCATGAGATCGTCGACTACATCACCGGTCACAACAAAAAAGTCGAAACCGGCCTGACCTCACGACCGAAAATCCGCGAAGCGCTGCTGTCCGGCGGCGACCCGATGGTGCTGTCGAACCGCAATCTGTTCGATTATCTCAACGGTCTGGCCGAAGCCGGTCTTGACGTTATCCGCATCGGCACCAAGGAACTTGCCTTCTTCCCCGAACGCTTCGACGAAAACTTCTTCGCCATGCTGGACCTGTTCCACGAACTGCATCCGCAGGTCCTAGTCTCCTTCATGGTCCATTTCACCCATCCCGATGAAGTGCTGCTGCTGGATGAGGATGGCGGCTATTTCCATGACGAGCACGGCCGTCCGATGCGCAATCCGAAGGTGGCCAGGGCGGTCAGCCAGCTGCGCGCACGCTCTTTCGTCAATCTGGAGAACCAGACCCCGATCATCGACAGCGTCAATGACAGTGTCGAGGACCTGCGCCTGCTCCAGCGCGAGATGAAGCGCATCGGGATCAATAACCACTATTTCTTCCAGTGCCGCGAGATCGAAGGCCATCGCGCCTTTGCTGTTCCGGTCGAGGAAGCCTTTGCCCTGCACAGGGAGAGCCAGCACGCGCTCTCCGGCATCGAGCGCTCGCGCTTTGCCCTCTCAACCGAGGCCGGCAAGATGGAAGTCGTGGGGATGACGGATCCGCAACCGCAATTGCGCGGCCTCGCCGGACCGCTCGGCGAAGCCCTGGCGGACGGGCTGATCATATTCCGCCTGCACCGCACTCCCTACCAGGACCGGCAGGGCGATCTTGTCATTGCCCGGCGCAATCGGAACGCCTTGTGGATCAGCGGCTATGAAGACCGCATCCTGTTTGATGGCCGCAAGCAGGCCGCCAATGAGCAAATCGCTCCGCTTCTGGCCCTGATCGAACCCGAATTGGTGGCCGCCGAGTAACCATCAGCCTGTGGAAAACCGGCTATCAACGGCTCGCAACAGTTCCGTTCCGGGCCGTTTTGCTATGGAAACTGCACTTTTCCGGGGCTGATCCGACATACTTTATGCGCTTTATAATCTATAAGCGCGTCCCGATTTATCCCGAATGATCAATGACCTCCGGGCTAAACCCTGAATGGTTAACGCGGATTTCGAATCGGATGGTGTCAAGAAGGTCGGTCGGCCCTGCGATTCCGGCAGATGGTCAAGGCGCAGTTAACTTTCGTTAAGGGTTTCCGCATAGCGTCCGAATAAGGTTAATTCAGAACTGAGGCCGGGCGCAGCGAGTCGTCTGGTGATTTAAACCGGAGGCGAACCAATGCGGGTTCTTCTTATTGAAGATGATCGGGCCACGGCCCAGTCCATCGAGCTGATGCTGAAATCAGAAGGTTTCAACATCTACACCACGGACCTGGGTGAAGAAGGCGTCGATCTCGGCAAGCTGTACGATTACGATATCATCCTGCTCGACCTGAACCTGCCCGACATGCCGGGCTTCGACGTGCTCAAGACGCTGCGCGTTTCCAAGGTCGACACGCCGATCCTGATCCTCACGGGTAATGCGGACATCGACAACAAGGTGCGCGGCCTGGGCTGTGGCGCCGACGATTACATGACCAAGCCCTTCCACAAGGACGAGATGATCGCGCGCATCCACGCCATCGTTCGCCGCTCCAAGGGCCATTCCCAGTCTGTCATCCGCACCGGCGCCATCGCGGTCAATCTCGACGCCAAGACGGTCGAGGTCGAGAACCAGCGCGTGCACCTGACCGGCAAGGAATACCAGATGCTCGAGCTGCTCTCCCTGCGCAAGGGGACGACGCTCACCAAGGAAATGTTCCTCAACCACCTCTATGGTGGCATGGACGAGCCGGAACTGAAGATCATCGACGTCTTCATCTGTAAGCTCCGCAAGAAACTGGCCGCGGCCACCGATGGCGAACACCACATCGAGACGGTCTGGGGCCGTGGCTATGTGCTGCGCGACCCGGTAGAGGAAAAAGCCGCCTCCTAGAAACCGGCCTCATTTTCTGAAGAAAAGCCCGGGCTTCACGGCCCGGGCTTTTTCTTGTGCCTGATCACCTTCTTGTGGGTGACCACCGGTGAAACGGGCAAACGTGATCCGGCAGTGATAGATCGCCAAAGAAAAGCCCGCTGGCGAACCAGCGGGCCTTATCCTGTTGCGTTCGGGGCCGGCCTAGGCAGCGGCGCTGCGCTTGCCTGCAGCGCCGTCTGTGCGTCCGTAGAGACCACGACGGCCCTCAACCGGCTCAAAGTCCTTGGACAGACCGACAACCGTCTCAGCGGCGCCCATGATCAGATAGCCGTCACTCGGAGTCTGCTTGGCGAGGCGCGCAAGAACCTGCTTCTTTGTCTCGGCATCGAAATAGATCAGCACATTGCGACAGAAGACGACATCGAACGTGCCCATGGCATTGAAGCTTTCAAGCAGGTTCTGCTTCTGGAAAGTCACCATCTGGCGAATATTCGGCTTGATGCGCCACTGATCCCCGGTCTGCTCGAAATGGCGGACCAGGCGCTGAATGGCGAGACCGCGCTGAACCTCGAACTGCGAGTAAATCCCGGCCCTGGCCTTTTCCAATACCCGTGGCGCCATGTCGGTTGCCACAATCTCGACCTTGAGATTGCCCAGGCGAGCGCGCTCTTCATCGAGTAGCATGGCAAGGGAATACGGCTCCTGACCCGAGGAACATGCGGCACACCAGATACGGATCGAGCCATTGAGACCGCGGGCACGGGCCAGATTCGGCAGGATGTCCTGCTTGAACAGGTCGAACGGCGTGTTGTCGCGGAAGAAGAAGGTTTCGTGCGTTGCCAGGGCTTCCGTAATGCCCCAAAGCAGACGCTCGGAGCGATCGCGACGTACGGCGGCGATCAAAGCCTCGATGGAGGGATAACCTTCGGCCCGGGCAAGCGGAGCCAGACGGCTTTCCAGCAAATAGCCCTTGTCGGCCGACAGGACGAGGCCGGAGCGTTTGAACGCTTCCGCGGCGACGAAGGTAATGTCGTCTTGTTTGATCATTTTACATCCCACCTTTCATCCGCTGGGCGACAGCAGAGCCAATTTCCGCCAGCGGCAGTATTTCGTCAGCCAGGCCGGCCTCGGCGACTGCACCGGGCATTCCCCAGACAACACTTGTTTTTTCATCCTGGACGATCACGGTACCGCCCATATTGCGGAGGGTACGCGCGCCATCGCGCCCGTCATGCCCCATGCCCGTCAGGACAACGCCAAGCGCTGCGCCATTCGTGGCCTCGGCCACCGACTGAAACAGCGGATCGACGGCGGGACGGCAGAAATTGATCGGTGGCGACTGATCAAGCACAGCATAGAAACCGCCGGCATCCTTGCGCACCGTCATATGAAAATCGCCAGGGGCGATATACAGGGTGCCCGGAGCCAGACGCTCCTTGTCGGTCGCTTCCTTGCACTGAATCTTGCCCGCCTTGGTCAGGTGCTCACCCAGGATCTTGGTGAACAGCGCCGGCATGTGCTGCGCCAGCACCAGCGGCACACGCGCATCGCCAGGGATTTTCTCGATCACATCGCGCAGGGCCTGCGGACCACCCGTGGACGAGCCAATGGCAATAATCTCGGGCTTGCCCCGCATCCGGGCGACTGGGCCGCGCCCCGCCGGCGCTTGCGTCAGGGGACGACGCACAGCCGGTGCAGCCGGGGCGGCGGGCGTGGAGCTCGGACGCAGAGTGCGGGCCACTGGCGGAGCCGGCCGGATGTCCCGTGAAGACGGGACAGGCGGGATCGGCCGCGGCGCGAGCGCCTTGAGCTTGCCCAGAAGCGACTGACGAAATTCCTCGGCACCGGCCAGACGGCCAGCCTGCGGTTTCGGCGTGTAATCCGCTGCCCCCATCGACAGCGCACGGATGGTCACTTCACCGCCGCGACGCGTCAACGTGGAGGCCATAACGATCTTACAGCCCGGCACCGCCTTGAGCAGTAATGGCAAGGCCGCGAGACCGTCCATTTTCGGCATCTCGACATCGAGCACGATCAAATCGGGCTTGAGTTCCGTGGCCTTCGCCAGGCCCTGCTCGCCATCGACGGCAGAGCCCACAAGGGCAAGATCTTTGTCTTCCTCGACCCAGCGCGTCATGAGTCCGCGCGCTACGGCACTGTCATCAATGACAAGGACCCGGGCTATGGATTGGCTGGCCGCAGATGAAGAGGCGAGTCCTGACATGGTCGCCCCCTTACGAAGCCCGCAACAGACCTGTCTGTTGGAATTTCGATTCGATAATGTCGCCGTCGAACGGCTTCATCACATATTCGTCCGCACCGGCGCGGAGCGCTTCGGTGATGTGGGACATGTCATTCTCGGTCGTGCAAAACACAACGACCGGCCGATCGCCATTTTCCTCGCGCCGCAGCGCCTTGACGAAATCGAGCCCGTTCATGACCGGCATATTCCAGTCCAGCAGGACCGCGTCGGGCATCTGCTTGCGGCAGGCTTCCAGGGCCTCGGCCCCGTCTGCCGCCTCGACACAGCCGAATTCGAGCTCTTCGATAATCTTCCGCGCGACTTTTCGGATGACGCGGGAATCGTCAACAACCAAACAGGTTTTCATCCACTCAACTCCCCTAGGCCGCTTCGTGTCCTGCCGTGCTACCGATCACGGCGGAGACGTCCAGAACGGCCAATAGTTCCTTCTCCAGTCGGTGCACGCCGGTCACCATGGAACGCCAGTTGGCGTCGACATGTGCAGGAACCGGTTCCAGTTCTGCACGCGGGCGGCGAAGCACTTCACCGACACTGTCCACGATTAATCCAAAGATTTCGCTACCACGCTCGACACCAAGTGCCATTCCCGTCTCATCGGCAGAACGCTGCGGCAGTCCAAGGCGCGTCCGGGCGTCGATTGCGGTGACGATACGGCCGCGCAGGTTGAGAAGACCGGCCACTTCTGACGGAGAGCGCGGTACGGAGGTCACCGATTGCGGCGTGAAGACTTCACGGATCGCATTGACCGGGGCGCCGAACAACTGGTCGCCGATACGCACGGAGACGTATTCGTTGATTTCTTCGGTACCGAGCTCGGAACTATCGTTGCTCATGCCGCTTTCTCCTCTTGAGAAACTTCGTCGAGTGTTGCGATCAGGGCGCTGCGGTCAGACCGCGGCAATACGGCGGTGAGACCCTCAGCCTGCGTGTCTTCCGGCCAGTCGGTCACAGCAATGGTCGGCAGATCCGGCCAGTAGCCCTGGCTGCGAATACGGTCGAGCGCAGCCGGGTCACCAACCAGCGCATCAAATTGCTCTTCGGCTTCGGCGATACGCTGCACTTCGTGCACGCCGCCAGCCGGAGTGACGTCATAACCGGCTGCAGCCAGCAGAGGCGCGATCATGCGGCGGGTAAAGGCGTCGGCATCGACCAGCAGCAGGCGACGGCGGCGCTGCGACGTGCGGCGCTGGACATCACCGGCGCGCGATTGATCGAGATACCATGCGATATCAACGACATCGGTCGCCCTGCCCTTGATGATGGCGGAACCGATGACGCCCTGGCGATCGGAACCCATCTGCAGATCGACGCGCTCTTCGACCACATCGACAATCTCGTCGACCGCGAGGCCGATGGAGGTGTGGTTCTCCGAGAACACCAGGATCGGCTGACGTTGGCCTTCGGTGCACTGAACCTGTGCGCCCATCGGCACGATCGGCATGAGGCGGCCGCGATACTGAACCACATCGCGGTCGTTGGTACGCTCGATGGTCGCCGGGTCGAATTCTTCCAGGCGAGTAACCAGCGAGAGCGGAACCGCCTTGGGTTCCTCGCCGCCAGCGCGAACCAGAAGCAGGCGTTGGGTTTCTTGCACTTCGCTCACCGTCGCGGCTGCAGCCTCGGTGGTGGCTTCATCATCCATGGTGGAGATGATCTCACCGGCCAGGCCGTTCGGATCCAGGATCATGATCACCGAGCCATCGCCGAGGATGGTGGCGCCGGAATAGGCCTGCACGCCGCGCAGGCTTTCCGAGAGCGGCTTGACCACGATTTCCTCGGTGTCGAGGACATTGTCGACCACCAGGCCGACATTGCGGCCGCCGGCGTCGAGAACGACGACAAAGGCTGCGGTTTCCTCGGTATTGAGGCGATCGCCGACGCCGAGCACTTCGTGCAGGTCGACAATCGGCATGAGACGGTCACGCAGGCGCATGACACGGGCCTCGTTGAGGGTCTCAACGGAATGCTCGGACCCGGCACCGACGCGGACCAGCTCGCGAACCGCCAACTGCGGAATGGCGAAACGCTGATCCTGGCAACCGATGATCAGGGCCGACACGATGGCCAAAGTGAGCGGGATCTTGATCGAGAAATGCGTGCCGCGACCGGCCGTCGAGGACACGTCGACGACACCGCCGATCTGCTCGATATTGGTGCGCACCACATCCATGCCGACACCGCGGCCGGACAGGTTGGTGACTTTCGCTGCCGTCGAGAAGCCCGGAGCGAAGATGAAACGGTGGATCTGCTGCTCGGTCATGCGCGCGACTTCGTCGGACGTCGTCAAACCCTTTTCGATCGCCTTGTCGGCAATCCGCTTGGTGTCGAGTCCCTTACCGTCATCGGCAATCGAGATGATGATGTGACCGCCTTCATGATAGGCGGAGAGCTTGATCGTGCCCTTCTCCGGCTTGCCCGCCTTGACGCGGTCTTCCGGCATTTCCAGGCCGTGGTCGGCGGAGTTGCGCACCATGTGGGTGAGCGGATCCTTGATGAGCTCGAGGACCTGACGGTCAAGCTCGGTCTCATTGCCGTCCATCAAGAGTTCGATCTTCTTGCCGACCTCATTGGACACGTCACGGACGATCCGCGGCAGCTTGCGCCACGCATCACCGATCGGCTGCATCCGAGTCTTCATGACGCCGTCCTGCAGCTCGCCGGTCACAGCGGACAGGCGTTGCAGCGGACCCTTGATCTCGTCGTCTTCAATACCGCGAACGGTCTGCATCAACTGGTTACGGGTCAGCACCAGCTCGGAAACCGTGGTCATCAGCGCTTCAAGCACGTCGACGCCGACGCGAACCGTCTGCTGCACGCGCGGACCACCCTCACTGCCGGCAGTGGCATAATTGCCGGACAGCTCGGCCACAGCGGTCTGCAGCGCTTCCTCAGCGCTCATGTCTTCAGTGATAATGCTCGGTGGCGCCATGCCCGGGTCCGGCTCGGCGGACGCGAAGGCCGCTTCCAGCTCGGCGGTGGACACCTCGCCGGGACGGATCTCGCGGCCCAGCTCCGGATCGAAATCCCCGACGCCAAGCGGGGATGTCGCTTCCGGTTCCGGCGCGACCTCGGCTGCGGCCGGCTCGATGCCTTCCACTTCAGTATTCTGGAATGCGGCTTCCAGGTCTGCCAGAGACACCTCACCTGGGCGCAGCTCGCGGCCCAGATCAGCGTCAAAACCTTCAGGAACTTCCGGTTCAGCCGGCGCTTCCGGCTCGGTCGGTTCCTGGGCGACACCCATCGCGGCGTCTTCCAGGCGCTTGATCAGCGTCTTGTCGTCGCCTGCAGGCTCGACACCGGTATTTTCCAGCGCGGCGAGCAACACCTTGATCTGGTCGATCGACTCAAGAACCAGCGTCACCATCGGCGGTGTGACTTTCAGCTCACCGTCGCGGAACTTGCCCAGCAGGGTTTCACCCGCATGAGCGACCGCTTCCAGGCGCGGCAGGCCGAGGAAGCCACACGTGCCTTTTACGGTGTGCAGAAGGCGGAAGATGTTGTCGAGAATGGCCCGATCATCCGGATTATTCTCAAACCGCACCAGTTCGGAGTCGATGACGTCCAGGCTTTCCGCAGTCTCGGTCAGAAACTCGCTGATAAGATCGTCCATGGCAGGTCCCGTCATTATGGCGTGTGCACCCATTGGTGCTTAATCGGCCACGAACCTGACATGCGCTTGGTTAACGGACTGTTGGCTCAACGAAACCAAACACTCCGCTTTCAGTTATCAGATATGAAAGGGCTTGGATTAGCCAATCATACCGGCCGGAGCCTCGACCAGAGCCGCAAATTCAACGCGCTCCTCATCGACCCGGCCACTGACCCGGCCACCCGCTGTACGGGCGATCAGACCGGTATAAAACGGCTGGATAGACCGACCATCCAGACCATTTTCGGGAATGCCGCCGTCGAGGGCGACACCGGCCGCTTCTTCCAGACGCGCGCGCGGACCTTCAGAGACCACGCGGATGCGGGAATTGCCGCCATTATCGGTCGCCTCAATGGTCACCGTGCCACCGCGCGGCGCCGCATCAACGCCCATGATGGCGAGGTTGAGAAGCAGGCGTGCGGAGGTCTTCTCCAGCCCGGCCGCCTCGACCTTCCACACGATCTGCGGCTTGACCGCCGAGAACATCGCCTCGGTCAGGCGCTGCAATTCGCGCGTATCCAGCATGGCCGGCGCCGAACCGCCCGCACCAAAGGCGAGACGGGAAAACTCCAGCTTGGCCTGGGCCTGCCGTGCACTTTCGCGCACCAGCTCCATGGCGTCGTCATGCATGTCCGAGGAATCTTGATCATCGAGCACACTCAGCGCCGCACCGAGCGCGGACACCGGGCTGACGAGATCGTGGCACAGGCGCGCGCAAAGCAGAGCGGCGAGTTGGTCGGAGGCCAGTTCGGCGGGAAGTTCAGCTGTCATGGCGCTAGCGATACACGATTCTTGAACGCGAGAGCGCGTTTTGACACCTGCATAGGAAATTCCGGCGTGGAAAGGACTTGGCAACCGGATCAGCACAGGACATGATTCGGGACGGGTCGGGGGGCCGTCTTGCACCGTAACGCGCTGGCAATGCGAAACGGTGCGGTACTTGCTAGAGCCAGAGTGTCTGCTTTATGCGAGTGATTGCCGAAACAGACGTGTCCGAACGAGACTGACCGGAGTATCGACCAAGCGATGTCAGGATTTGATGTTACCCGAGCGGACAAGCACCGCGCCCGTGGCCTTGTCGCCTTTGCCAGCCTGAGCCTGTCAACGGCCCTGCTTTTTGCGCTCCTGTCGACCCAGAACAGTTCCAGTGAAGCCGCCAGCCTCGAGGTAGCCGAGCCCATCGTCGCGACCGCCGCACTGGGCGCGACCGGTGCTGCCGATATGGCCGAGACGGCGATCGAGACCACGCTGACCAGCACGTCACCGTCGGAACCGGAATTGGAGCGCTCCACCGCCCCGGCCGCCAGCACGCTGTTCAACCAGCATTTTGTCTATGCGCCCGTGACCGATATGTCGCGCCTCGATGCGGCCGCTTTCCGCGATTGCTCCAGCTGTGCCAGCATCGTCCAGGTGGAAGCCCGCGTGCCCCGCGGCGGAACGCTGGCCGGCGTACTGGACGATGCCGGCGTCGGCAATGTCGAGGCGGCCCGCGCCATCTCCGCCCTGGGCAATGTCTTCAACCTGCGGCAGCTGCGCGCCGGTCAACGCATTAATCTCTATCTTGAGACCCGCTCCGATGAGAGCCGCGAGGTCGCCCTGAACGGTCTCTCCTTCCGCCCCGATGTCGACCGTGCCATTACCGTCGCCCGCACCTTCGGCGACGGTTTCCGCGCCCGCGAGACGATTGCCGAGTTCGACGTCGAAATGGCCCGGGCCTCCGGTACGATTTCGACCTCTCTCTATGTCGACGCGCTCGACGCCGGCGCCACCGACCGCGTGGTGGTCGAGCTGGCCGGTGTCCTCGCCTATGCCATCGACTTCCAGCGTTCCATCCGTGAAGGCGATGAGTTCGATATCCTGTTCGAACGCCATATTGATGAAGACGGCAATACCGCCCGCACGGGCGACATTCTCTATGCCCGCTATGCCGGCCGCGGCGAGCCCAAGGAATTCTTCCGCTATGAAACGGAAGACGGGATTATCGGCTATTATTCCGGCGATGGCGCCAGCGCTCAGCGTCTTCTGATGCTGACCCCGATCAATGGCGCGCGCCTGTCCTCCCATTTCGGCCGCCGCCGCCACCCGATCCTGGGCTATACCCGCAATCATAACGGCACCGATTTCGCCGCCCCGACCGGCACACCGATCTTCGCCGCTGGTAATGGTGTGGTCCTGCGCGCCAACCGGTTCGGAAGTTTCGGCAATTATATCCGCCTGCGTCACCCCAATGGCTATGAGACGGCCTATGCCCACCTCAACGGCTTTGCCCGCGGCATCCGCTCGGGCACGCGTGTGACCCAGGGCCAGGTGATCGGCTATGTCGGCACCACCGGCCGCTCCACCGGCCCGCACCTGCATTATGAAGTCCACCATAATGGCAGCCCGGTGAACCCGATGACGCTGGACCTCCCGACCGGCCGCCAGCTCAATGCGGACGAGATCCCGCTGTTTGAAGCCGAACGCGACCGCATCCTGGCAATCCGTGACGGCGCCGTCGACGCCCGCTCCGGCGAAGCCCCGGTCATGGCGGACGCCTCAAACGGCGGCGCGCAATAGTCACCCGCGACATCTCACACAAAACCGGGCTCCCCCGCGGGCGGGGGAGCTGGGCTTGAGCCCACCAGGGGCTCAAGGTCTGAGGGGGGAAGCGCAACACAAAGCGCCCCATTGATCTTTCACGCCCCGATCCCTAAATAGACGCCCGGCCCCGGACTGCCTGCCGCTCGCACACCGAATAGGTGATGGTGAAAGCCCGGTGATACATCCTTCTCTCATCGCGACAGCGACATGCGGAGATGATGGCAAGGCGAGCCCCGTCACGAAGACCTGCATGCCCTGTAACGCATGAGGAAGACGATGTCTGAAACCCTATCCCTGCCTGATCGCGCCACGGCGAAAGCCCTGGCCAAACGCCTGCGCCAATCCCTGGTCGCGGAAGGCAATTTCGTCAGCCATGGCGAGGCGCTCGAGCTGACCGCGAAACAGTTCGGCTATCGCGACTGGAACACGCTCAGCGCCAAGCTGGACAATCCCGCCCCGCGCCCGCTCAATGTCGGCGCCCGCATCACCGGCCGATATCTCGGCCACGCCTTCACCGGCACATTGCTCGGCCTTCAGATGATGAAGGGTGAACGCCGCCAGGTCGTGATCGAGTTCGACCAGCCGATCGATGTGGTCGCCTCGGAACACTTCTCCTCCCACCGGCGCCGGGTTTCCGGCGTCTTGGAACGCAATGGCGCCAGCTGGGACAAGACCAGTGATGGCCAGCCCGTACTGGAGCTGGATTTGTAAGAGAAAGGGGCCGGTTTTCACCGGCCCCTTTTTGCTGCGCCTTGAAAGACGGGTTTAATTCACCACCACGCTCTCAGGCCGTTTCTCGCCCACGGCCATGCCATTGATGACCAGCACGCCGGCCTCGGCTGTGACGCGAATTTCGTCGCCATCCTTGATCGAGCCTTCCAGCAGCAGGCGGGCCAGCGGGTCCTGGACCTCCTTCTGGATCACGCGCTTCAGGGGGCGCGCACCATAGGCCGGGTCGAAGCCCTTGGTGGCGAGCCAGTCGCGGGCGGCCTGGTCGAGATCGATCGTCATGCGGCGACCTTCCAGCAGGCCGGCGAGGCGACCGAGCTGAATGTCGACGATGGCGCCCATATGCTCCGGCTTGAGCTTGGAGAAGAGGATGGTCTCGTCGATCCGGTTGAGGAATTCCGGACGGAAGTGACCGCGTACCACCGCCATCACCCCGTCGCGGGCCTCATTCACATCATCGACCAATTGCAGATGCTCGGATCCGAGATTTGAGGTCATGATGATGATCGTATTGCGGAAATCGACCGTGCGCCCCTGCCCATCCGTAAGACGGCCATCATCGAGCACTTGCAGGAGCACGTTGAAGACGTCGGCATGGGCTTTCTCGACCTCGTCGAGCAGCACGACCTGGTAGGGCCGGCGGCGCACCGCTTCGGTCAGCGCCCCGCCCTCCTCATAACCGACATAGCCCGGAGGCGCGCCGATCATGCGGGCAACGGAGTGTTTCTCCATATATTCCGACATATCCAGCCGGCTCACCGCCGTCTCGTCGTCGAACAGGAATTCCGCCAGCGCCTTGGTCAGCTCGGTCTTGCCGACACCGGTGGGCCCCAGGAAGAGGAAGGAGCCGATCGGGCGGTTGGGGTCTTTCAGACCGGCACGGGCCCGGCGAACCGCATCGGAAACGGCGACCAGAGCCTCGCTCTGCCCGACCACACGGCCACGCAGCGCGTCTTCCATGCGCAGGAGTTTTTCGCGTTCGCCCTCGAGCATTTTATCAACCGGAACCCCGGTCCAGCGCGAGACGACATGGGCGATCTGCTCATCGTCGACGACTTCCTGCACCATGGAGTCGGCGTCACCCTGGCTCTCGGCCTCGACGAGCTTGCGCTCCAGCTCCGGCAATTGGCCGTATTTCAGCTCGGAGGCCCGGGCGAGATCGCCGCGGCGTTCCGCGTCGAGCAATTCCTGACGCACCCGGTCGAGGCTTTCCTTGATCGTTGTGGCGGAGGCCAGCTTGTCCTTCTCGGCCCGCCAGGCGGCGGTCAGTTCGGCCGAACGGCTTTCCAGCTCCGCGATTTCCTTGCTGAGATTGTCCAGCCGCTCCTTCGAGGCGTCGTCGCTTTCCTTCTTCAACGCTTCCGCCTCGATCTTGAGCTGGATGGCGCGACGATCGATCTCGTCGAGCTCTTCCGGCTTGCTGTCGACCTGCATGCGCAGGCGCGAAGCAGCCTCGTCCATCAAATCGATGGCCTTGTCCGGCAGGAAACGATCGGTGATGTAGCGATTGGAAAGGTTGGCCGCCGAAACAATGGCGCTGTCGGCAATGCGCACGCCGTGGTGCACCTCATACTTTTCCTTCAGCCCGCGCAGGATGGAGACCGTGTCCTCAATGGTCGGTTCTTCCACCATGACCGGCTGAAAGCGGCGCGCCAGGGCGGCGTCTTTCTCGACATGCTTGCGATACTCGTCCAGCGTCGTGGCGCCCACACAGTGCAGCTCGCCACGCGCCAGGGCGGGTTTGAGCAAGTTGGAGGCATCCATGGCGCCATCGGTCTTGCCGGCGCCGACGAGGGTATGCATCTCGTCAATGAAGAGGACGATCTCGCCATTGGCGCTTTCCACCTCGCCGAGCACGGCCTTGAGGCGTTCCTCGAATTCACCGCGATATTTCGCACCGGCGATCAGCGCGCCCATATCGAGGGCGAGCAGGCGCTTGTCCTTGAGGCTTTCGGGGACATCACCATTGACGATGCGCAGGGCCAGGCCTTCGGCAATAGCGGTCTTGCCGACTCCCGGCTCACCGATCAGGACCGGGTTATTCTTGGTCCGGCGCGAGAGCACCTGGATGGCGCGGCGGATTTCCTCGTCGCGGCCGATGACCGGGTCGAGCTTGCCTTCGCGCGCAACCTCGGTGAGGTCGCGGGCATATTTCTTCAGCGCTTCATAGCTGTCTTCCGCCGATTGGCTGTCCGCGGTCCGGCCGGCGCGCAGATCATTGACGGCGGAGTTGAGCGCCTGCGGCGTTACGCCGGAGGCCTTGAGCGCGTCAAACGCCTTGTTGTCGGGGGTCAGGCTCAACGCCTGCAGCATGCGTTCCGCCGAGACGAATTGATCGCCGGCTTTCTTGGCGGCTTCTTCGGCGGCCTGGAATACGCGCGCGGTAGCGGGGGCGAGGTAGAGCTTGCCCTCACCACCCTCGACCTTTGGCAGGGCGGCGAGCGCCTGGTCGACAGCATCGCTGACCTGGCGGATACGCCCGCCCGCGGCCTGGATCAGATTGCTGGACAGGCCCGTCTCATCGTCGAGCAGGGCACGCAGTAGGTGTTCCGGGGCAAATTGCTGATGGCTCGACTTCAGCGCCAGCCCCTGGGCCGCCTGCACAATGGTGCGAGCACGGTCGGTATAGGTCTCAAAATCCATATCGATCTCCCATTAATGGCGAGACTTGAGCGACTGGCCGCCTTGAACAAGCACGGTGCGCCGCCTTCATGAGCCATGTAGGTGTGGCGAAGAGGCCACACAAGAGGTCGAGGAAAGCAAATTCCGCGACAATTTCGCACCATGCCTTGCAGGCATGAAAAAACCCGCATGGTGGCTACCACGCGGGTCTTTCAAATTACCTGCCAAACGGGCTCAGGCCGCTTCGCTTTCCGAATCGGAGCCTTCCGAAGGCGCATCATCACCACTCTCGGCAGATGCTTCAGCGGTACCCTCATCGCTGGACTGGCGCGTACGACGCGGGCGGCGTGTACGGCGACGCGGAGCGCCGTCTTCGCCATCACCGGCCTCGGCGTCGGTGGTTTCACCATCGGAAGAGGCTTCGCCCTCCGGTGTCACCACACCGAGCGGATCGGCGTTTTCCTCGGATGCATTATCGGCTTGCGGCGCGTCACCGCCACGGCGGCGGTTACGGCCACGGCCGCGGCCACGGTCTTCGCGCTGCGGCTGATCATTATCGCCATCCTCGCCCAGGGCTTCGGTATTCTCACCGCCGTCTTCGGCATCGAGATCACGCTTGGGCTGGTTGGCCTGGACGATGCGGTAATAATGCTCGGCGTGCTGATACAGGTTTTCTGCCCGCACCCGGTCCCCCGATGACGTCGCATCGCGCGCCAGGGTCAGGTATTTTTCGTAGATCTGAGAGGCATTGCCACGGATTTTCACCTCCGGGCCATTGCTTTCGTAAGAACGGTTTGCGGGATTACCCGGTTTGCGACCTCGACCGCGCTGACGCTTCATCTCGTCTTCCCTGTGTCCAGCCTGTGTCCAGCTTTCCCGGCTCGCGGACAATCTCCCGCGGCCTCGCTGCCAATGTGCAGATACTCATCTTTGCGCCCTGCGCACTGGAGGTGTGAATTGGCCGGATCAATCAGGTGGCCTATCCGGCCGCGCTCATCCCCAGAGTAGCGCGATCCACCTGATAGGCGGAACCTAGACCGAGACCCCCGGCTTTCCAAGTCCTTTTAGCCGTTTGTGCCCGCCACTGCGCCATAAACGACACGGTCATGCCCGGCCAGATCCCGTTTCACGCCGACATCGTCCAAACCCGCCTGTTCGAAGAGGGCCGTCACATCGGCGCCCTGGTCAAAGCCGATCTCCACCGCCACCAGTCCACAAGGCCGGACCACCCGGACCGCGTCGATCAAGAGGCTGCGGTAATCGCGCAAACCATCCTCACCGCCATCGAGCGCCTGGCGGGGCTCGAAGCGGCGCACTTCCGGCTCCAGACCGCGCCAGACATCGGTGCGGATATAGGGCGGGTTGGAGACCAGGATGTCGACGCTGTTTGCGGCCAGCGAAGCGCCCCAGCTGCCCTCGACAAAGCGGGCCCGGTCATCAAGCCCGCAGCGCCGAGCATTCTGCCGGGCGATCTCGAGCGCGGCCGGGCTGAGATCAACGCCAATCCCGGACCAGTCGCTCCGCTCGCTGAGCAAGGACAACAGTATCGCCCCCGAACCCGTGCCGAGATCGACCAGATCGGCCACCCCGGGCGCACACTTTTCCAACACCAACTCCACCAGAGTCTCGGTGTCGGCCCGCGGGGTCAGCACATCTTCGGTGACGAGGAGATCCAGCGTCCAGAAGGGCTGGCTGCCCAGTATTTGCGACACGGGGCGGCGTTCAAGACGCTGCCAGGCCAGGTCGGCAAGCCCGCTCATCTGCTGCCAGGAAAACAGCGCCGGATCGGCGACGGCATCAGCATAGCTGGACGGAGCCAGCACATGCGCCAGCAGAAAGCGCGCATCGCTCTCCGCCTCACCAATCCCTGCCACGCTCAGTCGCTGGATCAGATCCGCACGGATCTGCGGCAGGGACAGGGAGGCCCAGGCATCCCGTAAGGGCTTGGACGCACTGGCCTCAAACACCGTGCGGGCATCACTGACCATTTTGTCGAACGGGTCGGACATGGGGGCGGTATAGCGGAGCCGAGCGCCGCGCCCTAGCCCTCTTCCAGCGCCGCCAGGCGGGAGGCCTGGTCCTCGGCGATCAGGGCCTGGACCACCTCGTCGAGCTCGTCACCGGCAACGATGGCTTCCAGCTTGTAGAGGGTCAGATTGATGCGGTGATCGGAGACCCGGCCCTGGGGATAGTTATAGGTGCGGATACGCTCGGAACGGTCACCGGACCCGATCTGGCCCTTGCGTTCCGCTGCACGTTCAGCCGCCGCCGCTTCACGCTTCATGTCATAGAGCTTGGCGGCCAGCAATTCCTGCGCCTTGGCGCGGTTCTGGTGCTGGGACTTCTCAGCGCAGACGACCATGATCCCGGTCGGGATATGGGTCATGCGCACAGCCGATTCGGTCTTGTTGACGTGCTGGCCACCAGCGCCGGAGGCGCGCATCGTGTCGACGCGGACATCAGACATGTCCAGCCCGGCCTCGATCGCATCGGGCTTGGGCATGATGGCGACGGTGGCAGCGGAGGTATGGATGCGCCCCTGGCTTTCCGTCGCCGGAACGCGCTGCACCCGATGCACGCCACTTTCAAACTTCATGCGCCCGAACACGCCATTACCGGAGACCGAGGCGATGACTTCCTTATAGCCGCCATGCTCGCCTTCAGAGGCGCTGTCGAGCTCCCAGCTCCAGCCCTGCAGCTGGGCGTAGCGCTGGTACATCCGGTAGAGATCGCCCGCAAACAGGGCCGCCTCGTCGCCGCCCGTGCCGGCGCGGATCTCGATCAGGGCGTCAGCGCTGTCATCCTTGTCCTTGGGCAGGAGGAGGAGCGACATCTCGTGCTCAAGCTCGGGCAGACGCTCCTTGAGGGCGTAGAATTCGTCCTTGGCCATCTCGGCCATTTCCGCGTCATCGGAATTCATCATCTCCTCAAGGTCGAGGAGTTCCTGGCGCGCCGCCTTGAGCTCGGACGCCTTGTCGGCGACCGGCTTGAGCTCGGCGTGCTCCTTGGAGAGTTTGACAATCTCGTCCGCCTCGGCGGCAGCGCCGAGACGGGCTTCGACCTGGTCGAAACGGTCGATGACTTGTTCGAGGCGGGCTTCAGGTGCGTGCATATGCCTGACCTATCACCCGCCGCGAACCTTGAAAACGTCTGAGCGCTGCTAGCCCAGCGCCAGCGCCGATTTCACCGCCAGCGCGATCAATACGATCGAGGACAGGGCGAAAACGCCGAAGCGGGCCGGGATGAAGTTCCACAGGGCCTGGATCAGGCTGTGGATGATGCGCAGGGCGACATAACCCCAGGCCAGCTGGATGGCGAGACCATCGGCCTGACCGGCGAGGTGAATATAGAAGACCAGGGCGTAGAAGATCACCGGCTGTTCGTGCAGGTGATTGTAATTGTCGGCGATGCGCGTGACCTCGCGCGGCAGCACATCCATTTCCGACTTGGACTTCATCTTGGCGGCATTGATGCCCGCCTTCTGCATTGCCGGAATACGCGTCGCGTACATCCAAACATACATGATCATGGTCCAGATGATCAGCGCCAGAACCGGCGTCAAAATCGACGACATAGCGTCCTCCCCTTCTAATCGGCAGGAAAGCTAGGATGTTTCGGGGAGTTATGGCGAGGCTTTTCTATCCGCCCCGCCCGGTCGGCCAGGCCGATCAGGTCTGCTGGGTCTTGAGACGGACATCGGCCTCCGGCGCCTCATAGCGCTCGAATGCGCTCAGCAAGCCTTCCGCGGTGTCGGCAACCTGCAGCGCATTGTGATGGGAGCGTTGCAGGAAACCCTGCTCGGTCATTTCCTTGAGGAAGGCGACGAGGTGGGCGTAATAGCCGTCGACATCGAGCAGGCCGACCGGCTTTTCGTGCTGGCCGAGCTGGGCCCAGGTCCAGATCTCGAACAATTCCTCCATCGTGCCGATACCGCCCGGCAGGGCGATAAAGGCGTCGGAGAGCTTTTCCATCATGGCCTTGCGGGCGTGCATGGACTGGACAACGTGCAGATCGCTGAGCCCCATATGGGCAACTTCTTTGACGGCCATGAATTGCGGGATGACACCGATCACCTTGCCGCCGGCCGCGAGCGCCGCGTCGGCGACCTCACCCATCAGGCCGACCCGGCCGCCGCCATAGACCAGCGTCATGTCGCGCTCGGCCAGGAGCCGGCCGACATGGCGTGCCGCGTCAACAAAAGCCGGATTCTGGCCCGGATTGGATCCACAATAAACGCAGACAGATTTCACGTCGCTCTCCTTCAATCAGCCGGTTGGGAGTTAGCCCGGGCAATCGCATCCGCCAGGCTGCGGACTGCCGCAACAATCCTGTCCAGTTCCGCCGAGGCCACACGTTCCCCCACCGTAATCTCGAGCACGACCGGCCGCCCGCCCTCAAGGTCCCAGACGTTGTTGGCGAGCCAGACACCGTGCTCGCGTGCGACCGTATCGCGCGCGGCCATCGCCACCTTGTGTGTGCAGTCGAGACGCAGGTTGAGCAAATTGGTATGGGCCGGGCTGGGCTCGACGCTCAGGCCCTCAATCCCGGACAAGGCCTCGGCCAGCTCACTGGCCCGGGCAACAAAGCCGGGCATTTGCTCCAGGCGCTTGTCGATCAGGCGCAGAGCGTCCGGCAGTGCCGGCCAGGGTGCGACCAGCGCCCCGCCCATGCGCACACGCCAGATCCGGGCCTGGCGGATGAAGTCTTCCGACCCGGCTAGGACCGCTCCGATCGGGGCGCCGATATCCTTGTAGAGCGAGACATAAACCGAGGCGAAACCGCTGACGATCTCGGCATAGGACCGGTCTTCATAGAAGGGCCGGCAGGACCAGAGCCGCGCGCCATCCATATGCAGGGTCAGATCGAGCTCTGCAGCGCGATCCTTGAGCGCCTGCAGTGTCGCCCAATCCGGCAAGGCGCCGCCATCATGGCGCTGCGGCAGCTCGACAAACGCACACGCCGCGCCCGGCACAAGATCTTCGGCCCTAACCGGCTCGCCCCAGCGGCCGATGATTTCCGGATCGAGGGCATGCAAATGCTGGTGGGCGTTTTCCTCGTGCAATTCCAGGTGCGAGCTGGGGTGCAGCAGCACCCGGCGCGACCCCGATTTCTCGGCATGGATCCGGGCCGCTGCGCATTGCGCCATCACCCCGGTGGGAAACCAGGCCGCAGCCGGCATGCCGGTCAGTGCGGCGATCTTGCCCTCAAGACGCAGCGCCGCGGGGCCGTTGAGCGAGGGGTCCGCATCCAGCCCTTCCGCCTCCATATAATCGGCAACGGCCCGCAGGCGCTGCGACGGCGTATCAGGCTGATGATAGGGATAAGCCAGGTCGATCGTGCAGCTGCGGCGCAGGTCTGAACTCATGCGCTGACGGCCTCTAGCACCTTGTCCGACCAGCCGACATGGACCTCGCCTCCGGTGTCGATCACCGGACGTTTCACCAGGGTCGGGTTCTCCGCCAGCAGGCCGGCCGGATCGGTTTCAGCCCGCCCGCGCTGCGCGTCATCCAGAGAGCGCCAGGTCGTCGACCGGGTATTGATGAGCGCCTTGGAACCGGTCTTGTCGAGCCAGACCGGCACCACGCTAGCGAGATCGGCCTCGGCGCGGATATCGACGAAATCAAACGCCACCCCGGCGGCGTCGAGCGCCTTCATCGCCTTCTTGCAGCTATCGCAGTTTTTCAGCCCGAAGAGTTTCATCGCCCCTGCCCGTTTTTCCTGTGTCAGTTGGCTTGCAGAGATAGCGGGACTGGCCCGGTCGATGCAAGCGTGAGGCGCGTCAAAGAAGACACACGGCCAGCCTGGCAGAACCCTTGCCAAGCCAGCCGTATTGCAGGGCTGTTGATGATCGCTTTTACTCATCGGGTCTGGCAGACGCAGAAGACTGCGAGGTCTGGGGATTGAGGCTGGGGGAAGCCGATATGTGGGGTAGTGCGCACCGTTTAGCCGGCCTGGTGCCGGCGATCGCCGCCTGTGTGGCCGCAATGCTTCTGGGCAGTGCCGCATTGGCACAGGAAACGCCTTCAGAGCCGCGCCGGATCGGCGTATTTGGCGATTCTCTGGCCGACGGGCTCTGGATCGGGCTGCAACGCGGCTTGCGCCGGGATGCCCGCGCCGGCGAGATCGAACAGCTCAGCGAGGTCGCCACCGGGCTCGCCAATTACGTTTATCGCGACATTTCCGAAAAGACTCGCAGACAGCTGCAGCAAGGTCGCTATGACGTCGCCGTGGTGATGTTCGGATCGAATGATATCCAGGGCATTCGCACCGACCGCGGCGTTTTTCGCTTCCGCTCGGCGGGCTGGGAAGAGGTTTATCGCGAACGTGTCCGCGACGTGATCACCCAGCTGCAGGCGCATGGAGCCGAGGTCTACTGGACCGGGCTGCCGGTCATGCGTTCGACCGGCTATGACGCCAATACCGTCTATCTAAACGCCATTTTCCGCGAGGAAGCCGAGGCGCTGGGTGCGATCTTCGTCTCGACCCGGGAAGCCTCCTCGGACGAAAACGGCGAATATGCCGCCTACCTGCCCAACTCCCGCGGCGCCCCGCGCCTGATGCGCGATGATGACGGCATCCATTTCACCATGAATGGCTATGCCCGCATCGCAGCTCCGGTGGTCGAGGCGATCCAAGCCGGTTGGGATAATCCGCGCCCGCGGCCTGCACCGGTCATGGCCGAAGCCGTCATCGAGGCCGCCGAACCGGAACCGCAAGGCCTGCCGGCTGGCTGGCTCGACCTCTCGATCAATGGCCAGGCTTATGTCTGCCAGCCCGTGGGCCTCGACGGCCAGCCGCTTGGCGCGTCAGCGGCCTCCGGCGCGGCGGGGAATTGACCCGACCATGCTTTTCCCGACGCTGACCTTCGGTATTTTCTTTGTTCTGGTGCTCAGCTTTGCCTGGGCGCTGGACCGGGAAAACGGTCAGCGCAAGCTCCTGCTTCTGGCGGCGAGCTATATCTTCTACGGCTGGTGGGACTGGCGCTTCTGCGCCCTGTTGGCTTTCAGCTCGATCGCCAACTGGGCCTTCGGGCGCATCATCGGCGCCATGCCGGCCAGTCCGCTGCGGGCGCTGGTCATCGTGTTGGCGATTGCCGTCAATCTCGGCATTCTAGGCTTCTTCAAATACTATGGCTTCTTCATCGAGAATGTAGGCGAAGCCCTGGCCATGATCGGCTGGGAGCGCGACCTCTTCCTGATGCAGATCATCCTGCCCGTCGGAATCTCATTCTACACCTTCCAGGGCATCTCCTACATCATCGATATCAAGCGCGGCGAGGCCGACCATCGCGCCAGCCTGCTTGATGCCATGCTCTACATCTCCTTCTTCCCGCAACTGGTCGCCGGGCCGATCGTGCGGGCCAAGGACTTCCTGCCCCAGCTGACCCGGGCGCCGACGATTTCCCGAGCCGCGGTGTCTCTGGGCGTCCTTCTGATCCTCTGGGGGCTGTTCAAGAAGAGTGTCATCGCCAGCGAGATTGCCACCGGCATTGTCGACCCGGTCTTCTTCGCGCCGGGAGAGTATGGCGGCATTGACCGGCTGTTCGCTGTCTACGGCTATGCGGTACAGATCTACTGCGACTTCTCCGCTTATAGCGACATTGCCATCGGCTGTGCGGCGCTCCTGGGCTACCGCTTCAATCGCAATTTCGACCAGCCCTACCGAGCCCGATCCTTCCAGGATTTCTGGCGCCGCTGGCATATCTCGCTGTCGACCTGGCTGCGCGATTATCTCTACAAGCCGCTTGGCGGCAGCCGCGGCGGCGCTTTGGCGACCAACCGCAATCTGATGATCACCATGCTGCTCGGCGGGCTATGGCATGGGGCGGCCTGGACTTTCCTTGTCTGGGGTCTGATCCATGGCCTTGCCCTCGCCACTGAGCGCGCCCTCGGGCTGGCCAGGTCCGGACGCAGCGTGATCAGCCTGGTCATCACCTTCCATGTGGTTTGCCTGGCCTGGATCCTGTTCCGCTCGCCCGATTTCGCTACGGCCTGGACCTATCTCACAGCGACGGACACGCTGGGCGATCCGGTTCAGGTACTGACGCCCTTCCTCGCCGGGATGATCGTCCTCGGCCTGGGCTTGCACGCCTTGCCGCCGCGCGGGATTGAAAGCCTGGCCGGCGCGATGAGCCGGTTACGCTCGCCCGCGATCGCAGGCATGGGCGTGTTCGCCTTTATCCTGATCGATGCGCTGCGCCCGGCCGGCGTCGCGCCCTTTATCTATTTCCAATTTTAGGAGGCCGGTTATGCAGGACGATCCCCATCGCGACCGCCTCTATGAGGCCCCGGATGATGCCCGCGAACACCAGCGTAGCCGGCTCTGGCTGTCCAATGGCGTGGCGCTGTCGCTCTTGTTGGTGGCCGTGTTCAATCCGGTCTCGCTGGAGCGCTGGGCCGCCGCCAACCCGCCCAACTGGGCAGTGGAGACCGTACGCCTGACCGTCGGCGTGTGGAGCGAGCGCATGGGCCTCGCGAGGCTGGATGAACCACGCCTGTGGCTGGAGCAGCGGTGGAGTGACCTGAAGGCGCTGGACTGGGACGATGTCGAACCTGAGGAAGACGATCCACCCTCGACAGAGAGACAATAGAAAAAGGGAGCGGACCAAGGCCCGCTCCCGTCTTCGTTCAAGCCTTGCGAAGGGCGACCCTACTGGATCGTCACCCGCGAGAGATTGTCGTCGGAATTGCGGTCGACCAGCTTGTTATACGGGTCGATACCGACATATTCCGGCTCCTCGTCAACGGTGAACTCGAAACGCATCGTGGTCTCGTTAATCTGATGCTTGTCCATGTAGAGCACATGATCGGAGCCCTCGATCGCACCGTCCAGGTCGCGACTGAAGACGCCGATATCGATCAGATAGTCGATCTCTTCCTCGGTCTGCTGCCCCTCGCCATCGGCGGAGAACTTGCGCGCCTCGACATCGATCACGACATCCCAGCGACCGTCTTCGCGCTCGGACGCCGTGGCCTCGGTGACCTGCAGGTCAAACAGCACGATCCGCTCGAAGAAGTCGTGGATCATGGTTTCCCATTCCGGCCCTGCCTCCTCGCGCAACAGGCGCAGGAAGTCGAGCGTGGTGGCATAGGGCTCGGAGGAGAAGGCGCGCTCATCAATCAGGCGCCGCATGACGCGATTGACGGTCTCCTCGCCGAGATAGTCCTGCAACGCATACATGATCACCGAACCCTTGCGGTAGTGGATGTATTGCTGGTTTTCGACGCGATAAAGCGGCTGTTCCTCAATGGCTTCGGAACCGCGACCGCCGAGATAGCTGTCGAGTTCGTATTTGAGGAAGCGGCGCATGGCGTCCTCGCCATACTCCTCACGCATCACCATCAGGGCGGAGTATTG
This sequence comes from Maricaulis sp., assembly GCF_030149235.1. Lineage (GTDB taxonomy): Bacteria > Pseudomonadota > Alphaproteobacteria > Caulobacterales > Maricaulaceae > Maricaulis. The sequence continues at coordinate 25,391 of NZ_JASBRW010000036.1, forward strand.
CGCGAAGGTCTCGATCAGCATGGTCGAGCCCTGCACATTGGCCCCCATCACCTGGTGCGCCCACCACTGGTGTGCGGCTTCGTGCGCGGTGACGTAATAGACATAATCGATATCGTCCGGATCACGCAAATCCCCAATAAAACCGATGCCCTCGGAATACGGGATCGTATTCGGGAAGGCCTGGGCAAAGGTCTGGTAGGCCGGGAATTCGAGGATGCGGAACTGGCGGTACTGGTAGGGGCTCAGATTGTCCGAGAAATAGGCCAGCGAATCCGCCGAGGCCTCCAGCATGCGCTCCACATTCCAGTGATGAGGCTCGTGATAGAAGACCTGGAGATTGACCCCGTCCACTTCACGTTCCGCCACGGTGTAGTCCGCCGACATCCACGAGTAGAAGTTCAGGATCGGGCGATCCATCACATACTCGAAATAGCGGCGGCCATCCTCTTCCCACTGGCGCTCGAGATAGCCCGGTGCAATCGCGATCTGATCGCTGCTGGTCGAGACGATTGAGCGGAAGGTGACGTAGTCGGATTGCGTGATCGGATTTTCGTAATGCCGGTGTTCGTCTTCCAGCGGGAAGGCCCGATCAACCGGCTCTAGCCCTTCCTGGCGCCGCTGCGAACGGTCGGTCAGGCGCCGGTTGGTATCAATCCCCATAGACGGCATGGACTGGAAGTTGTTGAAGAAGGTGCCGTTGTAATTGACCGTCACCACATTGCCGGAATTGCGGAAACCCGGATTGGCATTCTCGACCGAGAAGGCGAAATCAAGGCTCTCGCCCGGCGCAAGCGGCTGATCGAGCTCGAAGCTGTAGAGCAGGAAGCGCTCGTCCTCGCTCGCCAGCGTCGCGCCGGTGAGGTCCTGGGACAGGACCGTCGTGCCCTGGCCATAGGAGATCCAGACCGTCTCGATGGCGACATCGGTCTTGTTCTGGACCGTATACCGGCCCGTAGCCGTATAGCGGCGCTCATCGGGATAGATGTCGACCTCATAGGCGGTATCGGTGACGGTCGGCTGCGGCTCATCAACAAGATGCCAATAAGTCCGCTCATACTCCGCTGCGAGCGCACGCTGGTCGGGACCGGAGATATACTCGTTGCGGATATTGGTGTTGAGGAAGATCCAGCTTCCCGTCGCACCCGCACCGACCAGGGCCACGAGGGCCAGGCTGGCGGTTGCCGGGGTGAGGCCGACGAAGATACGGCGCAAACGCGACGTGATCGGTGTCAGCGCTCCGCGCGACCAGAGCTGATAGGCGAGGACCATCAGCAAGAGCGCCCAGAAAGACCAGTAGAGCGAGAACCAGACCGAGATACCGAGGAAATGGCCATATCCGTTCATGTCGGAATAAGGCGCACCCGGCGAGGAGCCATAAAGGTAGAGATTATGGTCCAGTCCCATCTGGCCGGCGACGAGGGAGAAGACGAAGAAGACCAGCATGGCGGCAATACCGAGCCAGCGGTTATTCATCAACACCTGCAGGAAGATCGCCAGAGCCGCGACCAGGGTCGTCGGGATGACCAGCTCCATCATGCCGCGGATGAAATACTGGTCGAACTCGAACACCGTATACCCCATAGCCAGCTGCGACAGCACAGCCGAGACGATAGCCACCAGGGACAGGGCGACGATGATCGCGATCATGGCGACGAATTTCGCCGTCACGAAGACCCAGCTCGGGGTCGGCGTGGCATCGGTGATCTCATGGAAGCCAAAGCGGCGCTCGCGCCAGATCAGCTCCGAGGCGTAGTAAATCACGATCACGATCGGGAAGATGGCATAGGCCCCGCCGATGATATTCATCATCACCCGCGTCACCGGATAATTGTCCGTCCCGTAAATCCCGTTACCGAGGAAGAACCCCGGAACCGTGTTGAACAAGGCCAGGGCGAGGAGGATGAAGAAGGCCAGGTTGAGCACCACGCCCTTCACCTCGAACCCGACACGCGCGAGGAATTGCTGGCGCGAGGTCGCGCCGGAGAAGCTCGGCTGCATGCGCGGCAGAGCCAAATCGGAGATCGCGCTCTTCGGGCCGCTGACCGCGGCCTGGGCCTTCTTCTTGCTCTTGCCGGACGAGCCGGTACGGAAGCGGAAGGTCAGCAGGTTGAGCGCCAGCAAGGCGAGACCGATACCGATCCAGAGGAAGCGGTTGGCCATATACAGGCCTTCAAACGGAATGACCTGGCTATTGTATTCAAACGTCGTCCAATAGCGCGTGACCTCGCCAATCGTGTTGAGCCCGAACGGGTCGATCAGCGCAAGGGTCTCGCGAAGCTCCGGCTCCGAACTGGCGATCAGGCTGCCCACCACATACAAGATCAGCAGCAAGACGAAGCCGATCATCACACCGGTCATGGAGCGGGTGAAATTGGCGACGGTGAAGAGCACCGACCCCACCACCCACATATTCACCAGGCCGAGCGTGGCGTAGAGATAGAGATACCAGCCCAGATTGGTTGGTCCGATCAATTCCTGATCGAGCCAGGGCATGAAGGAGCCAATGAGGAAGGCCAGCGGCACCGAGGCAAAGCACAGAACAGTGGCAATGAAGCCGCCGGTGAAACGACCCAGCAGGAATTCCCGTTCCTTGATCGGCCGCGAGAAGAATAATTCCTGGGTCTTGAAACTCTTGTCTCGGATCACCCCCGACGCGAGGAAGACCGCAGGCATGAAGCCGCCAATCAGGCTGAACAGCGCGATATTGATCATCAGCTGCAGCGGCGAATTGATATTGGCGGAGCTATTGCCCCCGACCGAGACGTTCTCAATGGCAACGCCTAGGAAGGTGAAGAGGAAGAAAATCGCAAAAACGGCAATGAATGTGGGTGAGGCTAGCTGGTAGCGAAGCTCGAACCCGGCGATCTTGGAAAACATGGGATCTGCCTTTCCTTTGGGGTTCGAGGGTTACGCCGCAGCGCGATAGCCGGCACGGATGGTGGCGAAGTAAACGTCTTCGAGATCCGGCGCCGTGGCTTCAAAACCGTCGCCCGGATCACCGTCCGCCAGGACATGGATACGGACCCGGCCCATGGTCAGGCGCTCGGAGATGATCTGATAGCGATCGCGCAGACCGGCGAGCTCGGACTTGTCGATGATCTTGCCCCAGACCTGGCCGTTGAGGCTGTCGATGAGGTCTTGCGGCGCGCCCTTGTTGACGATCTGACCCTTGTCCAGGATCGCCATGTTGGGGCACAGGTCCGACACATCTTCAACAATGTGGGTCGACAGGATCACCACAACATTCTCGCCGATCTCGGACAGGAGATTGTGGAAACGATTGCGCTCTTCCGGGTCGAGGCCAGCGGTCGGCTCATCGACGATGATCAGCTGCGGGTCACCCAGCAGGGCCTGGGCGATGCCGAAGCGCTGACGCATGCCGCCGGAATAGCTGGCAACGGCTTTCTTGGCGTGCTGGGCGAGATTGGTCTGTTCCAGCAAGGTCTCGACCACCTGTTTGCGCTCCTTGGCGTCGGACAAGCCCTTGAGAACCGCCAGGTGATCCAGCATGGCACGGGCAGACATGCGCGGATAGACGCCGAAATCCTGCGGCAGATAACCCAGCGTGGACCGCAGGGCCTGAGGATCTTTGAGAATATCGATATCGCCGAAGGTCAGCGTGCCCTGGTCGGGCGCCTGCAGCGTGGCGATGGTGCGCATCAGCGAGGACTTGCCCGCCCCGTTGGGCCCCAACAATCCGAACATCCCCTTCGGGATGGACAGGCTGACGCCGTCGAGCGCGCGCACCTGATTGCCGTAGGTCTTTGTCAGTCCGGAAAGTTCTAGCATGTGTCAATCGCAGCGCTTTGCCGCCGCGTCCCCGCAAATGTGTACCCGCCCCAATTCTCCTATGAAAATGGGACGGCTCGCAAATGAGCTTTTGTTCACGCAAGATTATAGGGGGAATAGCCTCCCGGTCGTCCCGGCTTGCGCCGGGGACGTGTATCCGCCTATTCCATGACCCTGGAAAGCATCAGGTCGAACTATTATTCTTACCCGCCTTGAGCGAAAAAAACGGCTTCTTCTTCGTCGCCAATGATTTGAATCGAGAGGCGATGCGCGCGCGGGAAACACCGGCAGAAGCCCCGACTTGCGGGGGCGGCCTGGTGCCGACAGCGGGCGAGGGCTCGAGCCTACTCAGCCGCGTCGACAGCCTCGCGCTCGGCCTTGAGCTCTTCCGCCCGCGCCTCGACCATGCCCACAATGTGCTCGACCATCTCCTCATTGGAGACATTGTGGTCGGGACGGCCGGAGACATACATCTTGCCGCGACCGGCACCTCCGCCGGTGAAGCCGAGATCGGTCATCAGGGCTTCTCCCGGGCCGTTGACGACGCAGCCGATGATCGACAGCGAGATCGGCTCGGAGATGTGTGCCAGGCGGTTTTCCAGCGTTTCCACCGTGCGGATGACGTCAAAGCCCTGCCGCGCACAGGACGGGCAGGCGATGATATTGACGCCGCGCGTGCGCAGGCCAAGAGATTTGAGGATGTCGAAGCCAACGCGGACTTCCTCTTCCGGCTCGGCCGAGAGTGAGACGCGTATCGTGTCGCCGATACCCGCCCACAGGAGCGAGCCGATACCGATGGACGATTTCACCGTGCCGATGCGCTGACCGCCGGCCTCGGTGACGCCGAGATGCAGGGGCGCTTCGGTCGCTTCGGAGAGCTGCTGGTAGGCTGCAACCGTGAGGAAGGCGTCGGAGGCTTTGACCGAAATCTTGTAATTGGTGAAGTCGAGCTCTTCGAGGATGCGGGCATGCTCCAGCGCGCTCTCGACCATGGCTTCCGGGCAGGGCTCGCCGTATTTTTCGAGGAGATGACGTTCCAGCGAACCGGCATTGACGCCGATGCGGATGGCGCAGCCATGATCGCGTGCGGCCTGGACGACCTCCTTCACCCGGTCCATCGAGCCGATATTGCCCGGGTTGATACGCAGGCAGGCAGCGCCCGCAACAGCGGCCTCGATCCCGCGCTGATAGTGGAAATGGATATCCGCGATCAGCGGTACCGAGGTTTCCTTGACGATGGTCTTGAAGGCGGCGGTGGAGTCTTCATCCGGACAGGACACCCGCACCAGATCGGCTCCGGCCTCTTCGCAGCGCTTGATCTGGTCGATCGTCGCCTTGGCATCCGCGGTCGGCGTATTGGTCATGGTCTGAACCGTGATAGGGGCATCGCCACCGACCGCAACGCCACCGACATTGATCGTGCGCGACTTGCGGCGCTCGATCATGCGCCAGGGGCGCACCGAACGGGGATCTTTGGACAGGTCAGACATCAGACGCTCCGGCTTGTTACGGCAGGATATAGCGTCTCTTGGGAAAGCTTGCGAGCCGGTGGGGCGATTTATTGCGGCTCGTCTGCAGTCTCGGCCTGAGCTAGTACAGCCAGGTCTTCAACCGCGATACCAGCCTCACCCAGGCTACGCAGCGGCTGACCGCTCTGCTCGACCTGGATCGCTCCGGCATTCTCCGCCGACACCGTCAGGCCCGGCTCGGATAGGGTGTAGGTCTCCCCCGCCATCAGCTCTCGCTCGAAGAGCACACGGCCAGAGGCATCGCGCACTTCCAGCCAGGTCGGAGAAATCGCCCGCAGGACTGCGGTTTCGCGGGTGGCGCCGAGCGGCAGATCATTCCAGATCTGATCAACGCCGGGCAGCGGACTGTCGACACGGAAATCGGCGCGCGCCCATTCCGGGGCTGCATCCGGCGGCGATGGCAGATTGCTCAGCCCGGGCGAACGGCTGGACTGATCAGCATACCACATGGCTACCGCCGCCACGCTGGCAAGGATCATCACAGCGCCGAAGACACCGCGCGGCAGCTTGATTTCCTTGCGAATCTTGGCAGCTGCACTGGGCTGGGCCCGGCCGGTCTCGGTGTCAACCTCGCGCTTGAACTGTTCAACAATGGCACCGCCATCGAGGCCGAGGGCCGAGGCGTAGGTGCGCAGATAACCGATAGCATAGGCCCGGGCCGGAAGGCCGCGCGGGTCCATGGTTTCAAGGGCTTCGAGATAATCACGCCGGATCCGGGTGCGTTCGGCCGCAGCATCGAGGGTCAGTCCGGCGCGGGCCCGGGCTTCGCGGAGTTTCTCACCCGCGCTCAGGGACAGCACATCCGCTGCGTCTTCTGAAAAGACTGCATCCACCGGCACAAAACCTGCGCTCGTTACGTGACTCGACATAAACACCTATCGCTCTTTGATTTCGGAGCGATCTCACCCTTAAAATACGCGATTGAGGGCAAGTTTCCCACACCGCTTAGCCTTATAAGATCAAATCTTAACCGTGTTATCAACAGCCTCCTTGGGCAATCCGGCGCTTTCGCCCGCCGCCGTTAAGGCTGGCCGCAGCGAATTGACCGGATCGTTCAGGTGACTAGCAAGCCAGGTGCCAAGCTTGCCGGCATCAAGGCCGGACACGATTTTTTTCAAGGGACCGATATTGGCGGCGGCCATGGACAGGCTGTCATAGCCCAAGGCAATGAGGACGGCCGCTTCCAGCGGCTTGGCCGCGATCTCGCCGCAGACCGAAACTGGCACATTCCTGGTCGCGCAGGCCTCGCGGATCTGCTTGAACAGTCCCAAAGCGGGAGGGCTGAGCACGTCATAGCGCTCCGCGACCCGAGCATTCTGGCGATCAGCGGCAAAGAAATACTGCATCAGATCATTGGCGCCGACGGCCACGAAATCGAGCGTGTCGAGCACCTCGCCAATGGCCCAGGCCATGGCCGGCGTCTCCAGCATCATGCCGACCTTGACCTCGACCGGCATGTCATGGCCGCGGCGCTTGGCATGGCGCAGCTCGCGATCGAGCATGTCGCGCGCGGCGCGCATCTCCCACGGCGCGGCGATCATCGGGAACATGACATGCAGCGGCTGGCCCGCAGAGGCCTGGATCAGGGCGCGCAACTGGTAGCGCAGCAGTCCGGGCCGGTCGAGCCCCATGCGGATGGCGCGCCAGCCCAGAGCCGGATTGGGTTCAACGGTCGACGGTGCAAAGGGCGCGACCTTGTCGCCACCCAGGTCGAGGGTGCGGAAGACCACCGGCTTGCCACCGGCCGCCTCGAGCACGGATTTGTACACCGTCGCCTGGGCATCGAGCCGCGGCAGGGTGTCTGCGACCATGAACTGGAACTCGGTCCGGAACAGGCCGACCCCGTCCGCCCCGGTTTCCTCCAGCTGGGTCATCTCGATCAAAAGGCCGGCATTCATCGACAGACGGATGCGCTTGCCATCCCGGGTCACGGACGGGCCGCGCAGCTCGGCATAGGCCAGCTTGCGGTCCGACAGCGCCTGCATGCGTTCTTTGTAGGTTTCGACCACATCTACGGTCGGGCGGATGTGCAGGAGACCAAACTCGCCATCGATGATCAGCGCATCGCCGTCCTCGGTCTTGTCGAGGGCGCCTTCAATACCGCCGACCAGGGGAATACCCAGCGCCTTGGCGACAATAGCGGCATGCGAGGACGCCGCCCCCTCTTCCAGCGCGATCCCCTTGAGCTTGGTCCGGTCCAGCTCCAGCAGTTCGGCCGGGCCGATATTGCGCGCGATGATGATGGCATCGTCGGGCAGGTGCGCGATGATCTCGCTCTGGGCGTCGTCGAGGTGACGCAGCAGCCGGTTGGCCAGGTCTTCCAGATCGTGAAGACGCTCACGGAAGAGCTGGTCATTGGACCGCATCAACCGGGCGCGGTTTTCATTCCGGACCCGCTCGACCGCAGCCTCGGCGGTCACACCCAGTTGCACCGCCTCGCGCAGTCGGTTCATCCAGCCGCGGTCATGAGCGAACATGCGATAGGCCTGCAACACGTCGCGTGTCGGACCGCCGAAGGGAATACGGCCGCCCTCGAGCATGTCGTCAATTCCGGCCCGCAAGGCGGCGATGGCCAGATCGAGACGTTCGATCTCGCGATCGGTATCCTCGGCAATCAGATGCTCGGACCCGACATGCGGCTCCAGCACGACCGCAACACCCGTGGCCAAGCCGCCGGAATAGGCACTGCCCTGGAAGCGCTCGGGCTTGGACTGGCGCAGCTCCAGCTCCGCCATTTCCTCCGCCTCGGCAATATCGCCGGACGCGACGATCTCTGCCAGGACCATGGCGACGGTCTGCAGGGTCTCGATTTCTTCGTCCGCGACAGCGCGCTCGGCCTCGGTCTGGGCCGTGAGGACGCCGACGAGGCGGCCGCCACGCAGGATGGGCACGCCGACGAAGGTATTGAACGGTTCCTCGCCGGTCTCCGGCTTGTAGGAGAAGTTTTCGTGGTCACGGGCATTGGCTGTCCACATCGGACGCACCGAGCTGGCGACAAAACCGACCAGACCCTCACCCGGACGCAGCCGGACCTGGTGCACCGCTTCCGGCTTCAACCCGTGCGTTGCGCACAGTTCCAGCGCCTGGCTCGGGCGTGCCAGATAGATCGAGCAGACATCCCAGCCCGCCTCTTCGGCGATCAGATCGGTGAGATGGTCGAGACGCTCCTGCGCGTTTTCCTGCGCCGCCATCAAGGCACGCATGCGGGAGAGCAGTCTGCGCGGATCTGCGCCCGCGGGCGGATTCGATTCCAGCATGGCTACACCTGATCCAATCCATAGGCCGAATGCAAGGCGCGAACGGCCCGCTCGACGGCATCATTCTCGATCAGGGCGGAAATCTTGATCTCCGACGTGGCCAGCACTTTCACCTCGATATCCGACGCGGCCAGCACACCGAACAGGGAGCGTGCGACATCGGCGCGCTGACGCAGGCCAGCCCCGACAACGGAGACTTTCGCCAGGCCGGTCTCAGAGCGGATCTCGGCCGCGGCGCCAAGCCCGTCCAGCGCCTCGAGCGCCCGCTGCAGGTCGCGATGCGCGACAGAGAATTCCAGATTGGCGGTTCCCGGCGTGCGGGCATGGGCCTGGACGATCATGTCGACACCGACCTCGGCCTTGGCCAAGGCCTCGAACACCGCGGGCGCAGCCTGCGCCGCATCAGCCTGTCCCAGCAGCGCAATACGCGCCTGTCCGCGGGCATAGGCGATACCGCTGACCAGACGCTTTTCCGCAATCGGGTCACCGGCCACCACGTCAGTCCCGGTCGCCTCGCCCGGCGGGGCAAAGCTGGACAGAACCCGCATCGGCACACCGCGGGCCTTGGCGAACTCGACCGAACGGGGCTGCAGGACCTTGGCGCCCTGGGCTGCCAGTTCGAGCATTTCATCATGGCTGACCGCGTCGAGGCGGCGCGCGGCCGGTTCGATCCGCGGGTCCGTCGTGTAGACGCCATCGACATCGGTATAGATATCGCAGCGCGCGCCCAGCGCGGCGGCCAGCGCCGCTGCTGACAGGTCGGTGCCACCGCGCCCCAGCGTCTGGATGCGCGCGCCGGCGTCGATGCCCTGATAGCCGGCCAGCACCGGCACGACGCCTTCGGTCAGCAAGGCTTCAAACACCGCGGTGCCCAGATCAGCGATCGATGCGGAACCGGAAGGCCCGGTCGTCACCACAGGGGCCTGCCAGCCCATGACCGATTGCGCCTTGAGGCCCTCCTCGCGCAGGGCCAGCGCCATCAGCGCCGCGGACACTTGTTCACCGGCCGCCAGGGCCACATCGGTCTCGACATCACCCAGCCCAGCGCCGAATTCTCCCGCCAGGCCGAGGATGCGATCCGTCTCGCCCGCCATCGCCGAGACAACAACAATGGGGTGTTCGCCGGCGTCCGCCGAGGCCCTGATCAGCTTGGCGGCATGGCGGATTCGCTCCGGCGAACCGACCGATGTACCCCCAAATTTCGCCACGACTCGCGTCATTGCGGCGGTCCCTCACTGCTGCGCCCTGACAAATGTCTGCGCTAGATGTCGCACCGACCTCGATTAGCAGCGCCAGCGAGGCCATATTGTGGCGCGAAACTGCTCTGTGCTGGGCCAAGTCCTACGCGGGCACCAAAAAGATCGCAACGCCCGAACGCAATCGCCAAAGCGTTCGCGCGACAAGAGAAGACCGACGAGAAGACTGGAGAGACGCCATGTCCAGCGCTGCTGCGCCCGAAACGATGAGCCGCCCGTCCATCGATCCGGAAGAAGTTGAAAAGTTTTCGCGTATAGCGGCGGAGTGGTGGGATCCGGAAAGCAAGTTCAAACCCCTGCACAAGTTCAATCCGATCCGCCTGGGTTTCATCCGCGACACCATCTGCGCCCATTTCAACCAGGCCGGCGAGCGCCCGTTTGAGGGCCTGCGCGTACTCGATATCGGTTGTGGCGGCGGTCTGGTCTCCGAACCCATGTCGCGTCTCGGCGCCTCGGTGACCGGGGTCGATGCGGCGGAAGCCAATATCAAGACCGCGACGGTGCATGCCCAGGAACAGGGCCTTGAGATCGATTACCGCCATGGCGTCGCCGAACAGCTGCTGGAAGAGAATGAGCCGCCCTTCGATGTCGTGCTCAATCTGGAAGTCATGGAGCATGTCGCCGATCCGCACAGCTTCCTCGTCGACTGCGCCCAGCTGGTCAAACCGGGCGGGCTGATGATCGGCGCCACCATCAACCGCACGCCCAAAGCCTTCGCCCTGGCCATTTTCGGCGCCGAATACGTGCTCGGCTGGCTGCCGCGCGGCACGCACCGCTTCTCCAAGCTGGTGAAACCGGGCGAACTGCGCGCCGCGCTCGTCGAGGGCGGGATGGATGTCCGCCCCCCGGTCGGCGTCAGCTACAACCCGCTCAGCGACCAGTGGCGCATGGGTTCCGACGCGTCGGTGAATTACATGATGGTGGCGGAAAAGGCGGGCTAGTTCGCCTTTTTCGGCGGGGTTGGCGCCAGCGCATCCGGCAGCGGCGTGACCGGCACGCCATCCTCCTGCAGCGACTGGCTCTCGGCCGCTGAGGTCTCGCCATAGATCAGGCGTTCGGGCTTTTCGCCTTCATGCATGGCCCGGGCTTCGCTGGCGAAATCCTCGCCGACATAATCGTAGTTTTCCCGGATATGCGAGCGGACCTTGGCCGCCATCGCGCGCATCTGCGCCTCCGGGCTCGCCTCTTTATTGCGCGAGGTGGACACGGCCGGGGCCATCAGGGCCTTGCGCACCTGCGTCGAGCCACAATGGGGGCATTCGACCAGGCCTCGCTGGACCTGTTCGTCATAACCGTCCGAGCTGGAGAACCAGGCCTCGAACGTGTGCTCCTCATCACATAACAACGCGTATTTGATCATGTCGTTTTCGTTGTCCCGTTCCGGGCAAAGGCCAGCGCGCGATCATGATCGAGCGCCGGCACACGACGCCGGGCCTCGTCCGATTTTCGCATATCCAGGCGCGCCGACAAAACCCCCGGCTCGTCATGGTCGAGCTGGGCGATGATCTCACCCCAGGGACCGACCACCATGGAGCGACCCCAGGTGCGGCGGCCATCCTCGTGCAGACCGCCCTGGGCCGGGGCGAGGATGAAACTGCCGGTCTCGATGGCCCGGGCGCGCAGCAGCACCTCCCAGTGGGCGCGGCCGGTCGGGCGGGTGAAAGCGGCGGGAACGGTCAGGACCTGCGCTCCGGCCTGGGCCAGGGCGCGGTAGAGATAGGCAAAGCGCAGATCATAACAGATCGACAGACCCAGCTTGACGCCGCCCGCCTCGGTGACGACCAGTTCTTCGCCGGCCTGGTAATTGGCGCTTTCCAGATAGGTCTCGCCCTGCCCCAGACCGACATCGAACATGTGGGCCTTGTCATAGGTGGCTTTCAGCGCGCCATCGGGACCGAAGAGGAAAGAGCGATTGGCGGCCTTGCGCTCACCGATACGGATTGCCAGCGAGCCGATCAGGAGATCGATATCCAGCTCATCCGCCAGGGCCGAGAAAAACCCGATCGCCGGATCCTCGTCCTGGGTCTGCATCACGGCAAAGGCCTTGTCCGCATCCTTTTGCACCAGATGCGTGGTCTCCGGCGTCGCGACCAGGCGCGCGCCATCGGCGGCGGCCTGACGGATCAGTACCGCCGCGTCGTCCAGATTGCGCTGCGGGTCGATACCCGAGCGCATCTGGATCAGGGCAATGTCGAGGCTTTCGCTCACGCCGCCAGCAGGGCGTCGAGCTTGCCGGCGCGTTCCAGCGCCATCATGTCGTCGCAGCCGCCAATGTGATCGTCATTGATGAAGATCTGCGGGAAGGTATTGCCGCCATTGGAGCGCTGGACCATTTCGGCGCGCTTCTCGCGATCGAAACCGGCGTCGATTTCATTGAAGTCGACCCCCTTTTTCTTCAAGAGCGAAACAGCGCGGGCGCAATAGCCGCACATCGGGCGGGTATAGATGGTGACTTGAGCCATGGGATTCTCCTTTGGCTCCTAAATAGTCACATCTTCCTCGCGTACAACACGACAGAGTGTCACGACATCGATACCGGCCGCCCGCGCGCGACGAAGCTGATGGACGCAGGCCGAGACCGTTGCGCCTGTGGTCAACACGTCATCGACCAGCACAACAGGCCGCCCCGCAATACGTTCGGGGTGTTCGACCCTGAAGGCCCCGGCCACATTGCGCTTGCGACCATCGGCGCTGCGCCCGGCTTGTGACGGTGTGGCGCGGACGCGTTTGAGGCTTCCGGTTTCAACACCCAGCCCGGTCTCGCGGCCGAGAGCGCGCGCCAGCAGGGCCGACTGGTTGTAGCGGCGTTGCGCCAGCCGGCGCCAATGCAGCGGAACCGGGACCAGCAGGCTGTCACGCCCGAGCAGATCAGCCGCAGCAACCGACATCCAGCGCGCGCAGGCGGCCAGCATGTCACGCCGGTCATTATTCTTCAGCGCCAGCACCAGGGGTTTGACCGCATCATTATACGCCAGCGGGGCCCGGGCCCGGTCATAACGCGGCGGCTTGGCGATACAGGGCGCACAGGTATCCAGCGCCCCGCTCATCGTACCGCCGGGATAGGGAAAGGGCCGGCCGCAGCGCTGACATTGCGGATCGGCGATAAAGTTCAGACGCCCCCAGGCTTCGGCTGCAAAACGCCCATGCCGGTCGACCCGGACGCGCGACACCGGACATTCCGGCGGCCACAACCAGTCCGCGGCCTGCTCGATCAGACCGGGTCGCACCAGCGCCCCTTCCTTCCGGGCTTCAAACCTTTATATCCGGGGTATGTTGTCCGATCTGCCGCCACAGCTTTTCGATCGCTCCTTGTTGCAACGCCGCCGCAATCGCGCCGCGGCCGGAATGCAGGACTATAATTTCCTCGCCAGACGGGCGTTTGAGGATTTATGCGACCGTGTAGCCAGCATTACCCGTGATTTCGATCACGCCGCGATCCTCGGCGGCGGTCCGGATGTGATGCGTGACCTGGCGCGTTCCCCGGCGGCCGAGAAGATCGGTTGGTGGACGCAGTCGGACCTGGCGGAGAATGTTGCCCACCAGCTTGGTCCGCGCGCCTGTGTGCTGGACGAGGAACGCCTGCCCTTTGCCGATCAGAGCCTCGATCTCATTCTTGCCCCGCTGGGCCTGCACTGGGCCAATGACCTGCCGGGCACGCTGGTGCAGATCCGCCAGGCCCTCAAACCGGACGGCTTCTTCGCCGGCGCCCTGTTCGGCGGCGCCACGCTGACGGAATTCCGCCAATGCCTTATGGCCGCAGAAAGCGAACTCACCGGCGGTGCCGCCGCGCGGATCTCTCCCTATGCGGGGACCTTCGACATGGCGGCCCTGCTGCAGCGCGCCGGCCTGGCCCTGCCGGTGGCCGATATCGACCGCGCCACGGTGCGTTATGACAACGCTTTCGCCTTGATGCGCGATCTGCGCGGCATGGGGGAGACCAGCGTATTGGCTGACCGACCGCGCAAACCGGCGACGCGCCGCCTGTTCATGCGCGCCGCGCAGATCTACGGCGAGCGCTTTGCCGACAGCGATGGCCGGATCCGCGCCACTTTCGAGATCGTGCATTTCGGAGGCTGGGCCCCGCATCCCGATCAGCCCAAGCCGAAACGACCGGGATCAGCCACGCACCGGCTCGCCGATGCCTTGGGCGTAGCGGAAATTTCCACGGGTGAAAAAGCGGGCAGCTAGGCCCTAGAACGGCGCCTGGGCGTCGGTAAACATGCCCAGTACGGCCGGGCCGATAATGGCCAGGGCGCCAATTCCGGCAATCGAGATAATGACCGCTATGATCGAGTATTCGATCGCCGTCGACCCGCGCGTGTCGGCCAGAAAGCTCTTGATAAACACGCTCATAATCGGTCCCTCAGCTCAGCCGCCAGCGGCAGGTCAGCGGCCGGCATGGCGTAGTCGCGCAGTCTTTCCTTGCGCACCCAAGTAATCTCCTGCCCCTCGGTCGGGGTCGGGAAACCATCCCAGGTCCGGCAGACGAAAAGCGGCATGACGATATGGAAGTCGTCATAGGGGTGAGAGACGAAGGCAAAGGGGTGCAGACAGCGTTCGCACGGCTCAACCATCAGCTCCTCCCTCAACTCGCGTATCACCGCCTGCTCCGGCGTCTCTCCCGGCTCGATCTTGCCGCCGGGAAACTCCCATAGCCCCGCCATCGGCTTGCCCGCCGGGCGGCGCGCCAGAAGAATGCGCCCATCCGCGTCGAGCAACGCACAGGCCGCCACATGGACGACCGGTTTGGTGCGGCTATCAGACATGATGCGGGATCTCCCTTAAAGCGGCGTGCACAAGCGTGGTTAAACGCAGCCTAACCTGGTTCTTCGCTTTGATTCTCGAGCGCTTCATCTTCAGCTTCGGGCGGCTGGAAGCGCTGCACCGCATCGCCGGCGCGAAGTTCGCGCAACAAGTCCTCCAGCTGCTCATAGCCGTGATACTGGCCGATGCGCGGGCGCAGTTCCTCGTATGAGGGCGGTGGCTGACGCCGCCGATCGACAACAAGCAGGACATGCCAGCCAAACTGGGTGCGGAACGGCTCCGAGACGGCGCCTTCCGGCGTGGCGAAGGCCACGGCGCCAAAGGCCGGCAGAACACCGTCACGGGTGAAATAACCCAGATCCCCGCCATCAAGCCGGGTGGCGTAATCCTGGGATATCCGAATCGCCAGCTCGCGGAAGTCCTCGCCAGCATCAAGCAGGGCCTTAGCCGCCAGGGCGGCCTCTTCGGTTTCGACCAGGATATGACGCGCGCGCACCTCCTCATCGAGCCGCAAAAGGCGGACCTGCTGCTCATAGATGGCGCGCAGCGTTTCTTCTGACGTGGCGTTTTCCAGAATTTCCGCGATCAGCACGGTTCCGATAATTCGCTCCTCGGCCGCAGCGAGGCGGCGGCGCGCTTCCTCGGACCGGTGCAAGCCGCGATTGCGCGCCTCCTGGGCCAGCAAGCGCTGATCGATAAGCTCGCCGAGAACCCGCATGAACTCTTCATCACCATAGACAGGGTCCGGAGCCTCACTGCCCGGACCGCGCTGGGCGATGGCCTCGCGCAGAACATCGTCATGGCGAATGGGAGAACCGTTGACCCGGGCCAGGACCGGGTTGTCCTCATCGGGCGAAAAGGCCGGCGCGCTGGCGACCTCGGGAAGGCCCTCGCGCGGCTGCGGGCCGCAAGCGGTGAGCGCGGCAATCAGACACAGCGCCGCAAAAGTCATCAGATTTCTTGTCAGCATTGGGCGATCGAGCTCTTTCCGCTTGCCGCTCAGCCGCGCGCCTTGATTGACACGCCTAGCCCCCATCCTTAAGTCAGCTCAAGGTTTCAAAGCAATGCCGGTGTCAGCTTTC
>NZ_JASBRW010000038.1 GCF_030149235.1 Maricaulis sp.
TATCGAGCCGATTTTCGAAGCCATGGGCTTCACCCACATCGCCAACCACCGCTCCAAGGATGTCGAGCTGTGGCGCCAGGGCGGCATCAACTTCCTGATCAATTACGAGCCGGAAACCCAGGCTTACTTCTTCGCCAAAGAGCACGGCCCGTCCGCGTGCGGCATGGGCTTCCGCGTCAAGGACGCAGCCGCGGCCTATGAAGAATGCCTCGAGCGCGGCGCCGAGCCGGTGCTGACCGAGCCGGGCATTTCCGAGCTGGTCATCCCCGCCATCAAGGGTATTGGCGGCGCCTCGATCTATCTCATCGACCGTTTCGAGGACGGCAAGTCGATCTACGACATCGATTTCGAATATCTCGATGGCGTCGACATCCATCCGGAAGGCTGTGGCTTCAAGATCATCGATCACCTGACCCACAACGTCTACAAGGGCCGTATGGACTACTGGGCGAATTACTACGAGAATCTCTTCAACTTCCGTGAGATCCGCTATTTCGACATCAAGGGTGAATACACCGCGCTCTTGTCGCGCGCGATGACCGCTCCGGACGGCCTGATCCGTATCCCGCTGAATGAAGAGAAGTCGGAAAAAGTCGGCCAGATCGAAGAATATCTGCGCGAGTACAAGGGCGAGGGCATCCAACACATCGCCTTCTCCTGTGACGACCTCGTCGCCTGCTGGGACCGTCTGAAAAAGGCCGGCACCCAGTTCATGACGGCGCCGCCGGACACCTATTACGACATGCTGGAAGAGCGCCTGCCGGGCCATGGCGAGCCGACCGAGGAATTCCGCAAGCGCGGCATCCTGCTCGACGGCACCACCGAGGGCGGCTCCCCGCGTCTGCTGCTGCAGATCTTCTCGGAAAAGGCCATCGGCCCGATCTTCTTCGAGTTCATCCAGCGCAAGGAAGATGAAGGCTTCGGCGAGGGCAATTTCAAGGCCCTGTTCGAGTCGATCGAACGCGACCAGATCAATCGCGGCGTACTGAACACCGAAAACGCTTAAGGAGGCCGGCATGAGCGTCGAACTCAAGCGCATTCACCACGTCGCCTATCGCTGCAAGGATGCGAAGGAGACGACCGAGTTCTACAAGAAGGTGATGGGTATGGACCTGGTCCTGGCCATCGCCGAGAACGAGGTGCCGTCGACGAAAGAGCCCGACCCCTACATGCACATCTTCCTCGATGCGGGGATGGGCAATGTGCTGGCCTTTTTCGAACTGCCCAACTCCCCGGAGATGGGCCGCGACGAGCAGACCCCGCAATGGGTGCAGCACATCGCCTTCGAGGTGGAAGACCTCGACGCGCTGAACAAGGCCAAGGAGCATATTGAAGGCGAAGGCCTGGACGTGCTCGGCCCGGTCAATCACGGCGTCTTCAAGTCGATCTATTTCTTCGACCCGAATGGTCACCGCCTCGAACTGGCCGCCAATACCGGCACGCCGGAACAGATGAAGCAGCTCAATGAAGTTGCGCCTCTGATGATCGAGGAATGGAGCCAGACCAAGCGCGCGCCCAAGCACGCCGCCTGGCTGCACGAGCAGGACTAGCGGCGCCAGCCGCAGTCCCGGACTTGCCCCCTCTAACGGAAGCGGGGGATCCGGGATCGAGAGACGACAAACGCCCCGGCCCCCAGCGCCGGGGCGTTTTCATTTGCCGCCGCACACCGCATTGGGGATAAGGCTGACTATGACAGGCTATGACCAGTTAACCCCGGGGCTGCCATGATCATCTCCCGCCTCACCAAGGCCGTCCGCGAACAGAACTGGTTCGCTGTCGCGCTGGAATTCGTCATTGTCATTTCCGGTGTCGCCATTGGTTTCCAGATCACCGCCTGGAATGAAACCCGCCAGGATGAAGCGCGTGAAGCGCTGGTTCTGGCCCGGTTGCAGACCGATTTCGAGGTCATCCACGCCAATACCGAAACCGCCCTGGCAGACCTGGAACAGCGCGCCGGCCATGCCGCCGCCTTTGTCGAGGTGATCACCGATGAGGCGGTCCCCTCCCACTCCGAGGACTTCCGCACCGCCCTGGCCCTCACCATCGGCACACCGGTCCCGGCCGGCCGGTCGGCGACCTATATCGAGCTGCTGGCCAGCGGCGAGATGCGACTGGTCCGCTCAGAGGCCCTGCGGCGGGCCCTGGTCGAGTTTGATGAACAGGTCAGGCGGCACGAACTGGCCTATGGAACACTCGCCCAGCTGGTCATCGATAACAACGCCATTCTGCTGGAATACCAGTCACTTCTGATCGCGACACAGGGCGAAAACGGCCCCTATCAGGGCGATATCGAACGGATCCGCACGTCGGCGGAGCTGCTCTCCAGCGCCCAGTTGATGGACAGTGTCAGCCGCTTCAATCTGAGTTGGCACCAGGGCCGTCTGGAGACCGCGGATGCGGTATTGCAGGCCCTGGCCGCCGGTACGGACTAGTCCACCGGTTCACTCAGACGCGCCATCAGCGGCCGCGCCTTGAGGCTCCGGCTCAGTCGCTCGACCGTTTGCGCCAGGTCGACCCCCAGCTCCGCATCGAGCGCGCGATAAATCTCTTCCATCTTCGGCGACAGGCGCATCAGGGCCTCGGCCTGGCGATAGCCTACCTGGGTGAGGAGAAAATCTACCCGCTGGGCCCGCGGCTGCACGCTGCGCCGGGCATAGCGCTGCTCGACCAGCTTGCGCACCCGGCGCCCGACCACGGCCGGGCTCTCCCCGACGCTTTCGGCCAGCAGATTGAGCGACATTGGCCCGTACTGCCACAGGGAAAGCAGGATGGTGGTGCACTCCGGTGGGCTCTCGATGCCGTGCTCGGCGGCAATGGTCTCGACCTGGTTGTCGAGCTGGCGTAGGAGGCGGTGCAGCCGCGAAATATAGAGCATGCGGCCGAGATCGGGATCGTCATAAATGAGGGGCATGGCGGGGACCTGTCTTGTCCGCCAAACGTGATCACCTCGGGCTTGCCCCCGCCTTGCGGCCAGATTGCGCTTTGGTCATGCCGCAGACAGGTCCGGCCGCTCAGCCTTCGCGGCGGGCAAACAGCGCCGCCCAGGCCGTCAGAACGAGGCCGGCCACGAGCGGGGTCAGGAATACCATCCACAGCGCGGCAATATCGCTGCGCAGACAAGCCCCGGCCGGGTCCGCCGATATCTCCATACCGTGTGTGTCGCGCCACTTAGACAGTATTTGATCTCGGGATGGGTCACCGCCACCGCTCCTAGACCAGCCGGGCCTGGGTACCTTCGCCGGGCACGGTCAGCCACTCGCCCTCCTGGCGCACATTGCCGACCGATTTATTGGCCTCGGAATATTCCAGACTGCCATCGGGTAATCCCGTCAGCAGCGGTTCGATCGCGTCGCGGTCATTGGCGGGGTCGAGCCAGAGGTCATAATGATCCGGCCGCAGGATCACCGGCATGCGCGAATGCAGTTGCGACATTTCCTGATTGGGCCGGGTGGTGAGGATGGTGAAGCTCTCCACCCGCTGCCCCTCGATCTCGGTGCGATCCCAGAGCCCCGCAAACCCGAACCAGTCCTGATCCTTCACCGTGATCCACCAAGGCTGTTTGGCGCCCTTTTCACCGGTCCACTCGTAGAACCCGATCGCCGGCACGATGCAGCGGCGCTTGCGGAACGGGTCGCGGAAACTGGCGGTCGAGGCCGCAGTCTCAGACTTGGCATTGAAGGTGGAATATTTCATCTCCGACAACGGCTTGGACCAGAAATGCGGCACCAGACCCCAGCGCGCCATGACGGCTTCGCGGTGATCCTCGACATGACGGATGATCGGTGCGTCCTGCGTCGGGGCGATATTCCAGCGGGGCTGCATATTCAGCGCCGCCTGCTGGAGCTTGAACATCTCCTGCAGGATCCACCACTCCAGCTTTCCCAACGCATACCGTCCGCACATCCAGCCAGACTAGCGCGGCTGGCGGACGATCGCGAGCCCATTCGATTAGGATTTGAACCAGGATACTCCGGCCCCGCAGCCGGCGAGACCGGCGGGCCGGCATGCTTCATCCCGCGCTTTCGCTCGTCTCCACAGCAGCTTATACAGGTTGGAACTTGCGGCCCTGCGGCCGCGCGGCGCCTGAAGGGGGCTTTGGCATGTCGCGGACGAGTGATTGGATCGACGCCTTTTCCGGCCGGCGGCTGACCGTGTTCGGCGATGTCATGCTCGACCGTTTCACCTTCGGCGACACAACCCGGATTTCCCCGGAAGCCCCGACCCCGGTCTTCCGCGTCGACCGCTATGAGCAGATGGTCGGCGGCGCCGGCAATGTGGCGCGCAATATCGCGTCGCTGGGCGGTGACGCGGTTCTGGTCGGCCTGATCGGGACGGACAAGGTCGGCGATGCCCTGCTCGAGGCGGCGGCCTCGACCGAGCGACTGGAAACGCGCCTGGCTCGCACAACCGATGCCCGCACCTCGGTAAAAACCCGTTTCGTCGCCAAGAGCCAGCAAATGCTGCGCGTCGATGAGGAAGATGTCGGTCCGCCGTCCAGCGCCGGGCTGGACGACATGATGGCGGAGCTCTCACGCGCCCTCGACCAGGCTCATGCCCTGGTCCTGTCCGATTATGCCAAGGGCGTGCTCAGCGATGAGGCGATCAAGCGTGCCTCCGTCCTGGCTGCAGACCGCGGCATCCCGGTCATCGTCGATCCGAAATCGCGCGAGCTGTCGCGCTATCGCGGCGCCACGGTGATCACGCCGAACGCCAAGGAAGCGGAAGAAGCGACCGGAATCTCCTGTGCCGATGATGCCGGTGCCGAGCGGGCCGCCGCCGCGATCAGCGCCGCGGTCGGCTGCCCCTTCGTGGTCATTACCCGCGGCCCGAACGGAATGACCGTGCTCAACAAGGATGGCGAGGTCCGTCACTTGCCCACCGCAGCCCAGGAAGTCTTCGACGTCTCCGGCGCCGGTGACACGGTGGTTGCCGCGCTCGCCCTCGGCCTGGCCTGTGGTGCGCCGATCGAGGCGGCGGCCGAGCTCGCCAATCGCGCCGCCGGGGTCGTTGTCGGCAAGATCGGCACGGCGACCGTCTCGGCCGCCGAGCTTCATGTCGCCCTGCATGGCGGCGGACCGGACGGCTCCATTATTGTCGACCTTGAGGGCGCCAGGCGCGCGACGCAGGCCTGGCAGGCCCAGGGGCTGAAAGTCGTCTTCACCAATGGCTGTTTCGACCTCATCCATCCCGGCCACATCTCCATTCTCGGCTTCGCCAAATCCCAGGGCGACAAGCTCATCGTGGCCCTCAATACCGATGCCTCGGTTCAGCGCCTGAAGGGCCCGACCCGCCCGGTCCAGGATGAAGCTTCCCGCGCCACCGTGATGGCGGCCCTGCGCGATGTGGATCTTGTCGTGCTGTTCAACGAGGACACGCCGCTCGAAGCAATCACCGAGATTGGCCCGGACGTGCTGGTCAAGGGCGCCGACTACAAGCCGGACGAAGTCGTCGGCGGCGATGTGGTCCGGGCGCGCGGCGGCGAGGTTGTCCTGGCGCCGCTGGTGCCGGGCAAGTCCACCACGGCGGCCATTGCGCGGGCCAAGAGCTGAGCGGAATGACCGGACCTTACCTCGTCCTGCTTGATCGCGACGGCACCATCAATGTCGACAAGCATTACCTGGCCGATCCGGACGGGCTGGACCTGCTTCCGCAGGCTCTGGACGGCCTGAAGGCGATGCAGGATGACGGGGCGGTGCTGACCCTCGTCACCAACCAGTCCGGCGTCGGCCGCGGTTATTTCGACCTGGACACGGCCCATGCCATCAATGACCGCCTGGTCGGCATGCTAGCCGATGCCGGCATCCATATCCGGCATGTCGCCATGTGCCCGCATGCACCGGGCGAGGACTGTCACTGCCGCAAGCCTAAAACCGGCATGGCCGAGGAAATCGCCCGCGAGACCGGTCTCGAGCTGAGCCAGGCCTGGGTCATCGGCGACAAGGCCAGCGATGTCGAACTCGGCCTCAATATCGGCGGGCGCAGCCTCTTGATCGGGCCCGCCGATGCGGCCGATCATGGCCAGGCTGCCAGCGTGCCCCATCTCGCGGCGGCGGCCGCCCATATCCTTTCCAGCAAAGCGAGCTGACACCCATGTTCATCGTCACCGGCGGCGCCGGCTTCATCGGATCGAATATCGTCGCGGACCTTGCGGCGCAAGGCAAAGCCGTCGCCCTCATCGACGAGCTGGGCACTGACGCAAAGTGGAAGAATATCGCCAAGCATACGCTGGAGGACGTGATCCATCCCGATCAGACGTTCGAGGCGCTGGATTACCATGCCGGCCGGATTGAGGGCATCATCCATATGGGCGCGATCTCGGCCACGACCGAGCGCGATGGCGACCTGATTGCGCGCACCAATTTCACCCTGTCACGTGATCTCTGGGACTGGTGCTCGGCGCGCGATGTGCCCTTTGTCTATGCCTCCTCAGCGGCCACCTATGGCGATGGCGAGCAGGGCTTTGATGATGATGACGACCTCGTTTCGATGTCGAAACTGCGCCCCTTGAATGCCTATGGTTGGTCGAAATGGCTGTTTGATTGCTGGGCCCGCCGCCAGGTCGACGAGAAACGGGCCGCGCCGCCGCGCTGGGCCGGGCTGAAATTCTTCAACGTCTATGGCCCCAATGAGCAGCATAAGGGCTCGATGCGCTCGGTCGCCATCCAGGTCTTCGAACAGGTCTCCGAGACCGGCAAGATGAAACTCTTCGCCTCCGACCATCCCGATTACGAGGATGGCGGGCAGATGCGCGATTTCGTCTGGGTCGAGGATTGTGCCCGCACGGCAATCTGGTGCGCGACCGGTCTGCAGGAGAACGGCATCTACAATGTCGGCTCCGGCAAGGCGCGCAGCTTCAAGGATCTCGCCCTGGCGGTCTTCGCCGCCATGGAGCGCGAGCCGCAGATCGAATTCATCGACATGCCGGACAAGCTCAAGGGCCAGTACCAGTATTTCACCCAGGCCCGGATGAGCCGCCTGGTTGCGGCCGGCTGCCCGGTCAATGGCACCGCCCTGGAAGACGGCGTCGGCCAGTATGTCCGCGACTTCCTCGCGACCGACGACCCGTTCCGCTAGCCGGTCCGAACCCGTGCCACGGCCTTGGCCCAGCCGGCCCGCGCGGACTGGCGCGCCTGGCCGTCGAAGTCCGGCTTGAAAGCCCGGTCCGCCTGCCATAGCGCGCGCCCATCCTCGAGCGATTTGAACATCCCGACCTTGAGACCGGCCAGGAAAGCCGCACCCCATGCGGTCGTCTCGGTATTGACCGGGCGCACCACTTCGGCGCCGGACATGTCGGCCATGCGTTGCAGGAAGGCGTTATTGCGGGCCATGCCGCCATCGACCCGCAGGGCCTTGGTCTGCATTCCGTCCGCGGCCATGGCATCGAGCAAGTCACAGGTCTGCTGCACCGTGCTGTCGATCGCCGCAGCTGCGATCTCGGCCCGGCCATCACCGCGGGTCAGCCCGGTAATGGCGCCGCGCGCTTCGGGATCCCAATAGGGCGCGCCGAGCCCGGTAAAGGCCGGCACGAGATGCACGGTGTGATCCGGCTTGGCCGCCGCGGCGAGCGCCTCGATCTCGCTCGCCTGTGCGATCAGGCCCAGCCCATCCCTTAACCACTGGATTGTCGCGCCGGCGGAAAGTACAGACCCTTCAAGGGCATAACTCGTTTCGCCGGCGATACGATAGGCGATCGTGGTTAACAGCTTGGCCCTGGAAGTCACGGCTTCAGAACCCGTATTGAGCAGCATGAAGGCGCCGGTGCCATAGGTGGATTTCATCTCGCCGGGCGCAAAACAGGCCTGGCCGATGGTCGCCGATTGCTGGTCTCCGGCGACACCAAGGATCGGAATATCGCGGCCGAAATGGGCCGCATCCGTCGCCCCGAAATCATCGGCGCAATCCTTGACCTCGGGCAGCATGGAGGCGGGGACCTTGAACAGGTCCAGCATCGCCGCATCCCAGGTGTTGGAGCCGATATTGAAGAGCGAGGTGCGGCTGGCATTGGTGGCGTCGGTGGCGTGGACCTGGCCGCCGGTGAGGCGCCAGATCAACCAGCTGTCGACCGTGCCGAAGGCCAGCTCGCCGCGCTTGGCCCGGTCCCGGGCCCCATCGACCTGGTCGAGGATCCAGGCGATCTTGGTGGCCGAGAAATAGGGGTCGAGCAGCAGACCCGTCGCCGCCTGCACCGCCGCACCATGGCCGCCCGCTTCCAGCCCGGCACAGATCTCGGCGGTCCGTCGGTCCTGCCAGACAATGGCATTGTGCAGCGGCCGGCCGGTCTTGCGGTCCCAGACCAGGGTCGTCTCGCGCTGATTGGTGATGCCGATGGCCTCGACCCGCCAGCCCTTCTTCTCCGCGGCGCTCAGGGCTTCGCGTGCCGTCGACAGCACGGTGGCCCAGATCACTTCCGGATCATGTTCAACCCAACCCGGCTGCGGGTAGATTTGCGGGAATTCGGACTGGGCGATGGCAATCGTCTCGCCCTTGAGGCTGAACACGATGGCGCGCGAACTCGTCGTACCCTGATCAATCGCCAGCAAGGCCTTGCGCTTTTTGAACATCGTCTCCCCCGAATGATTTATAGCGGAACTATAACCGTGACGGCGGCGGACGAAACACGCTAGGTTCAGCGCGGGCAGGGAAAGACTTTTATGACCGATCCAGAATTCCAGCAGTCGCGGCTGAAAAGCCCGACCGGTGCCGATCTGGCGCTCTACACCTATGAGGCCGAGACAACGCCGCGCGGCATTGTCCAGATCAATCACGGCCTGGCTGAATATGCCGGCCGCTATGCGCCCTTTGCGGCCTATCTCGCCTCACGCGGCTATCATACCATCGGCCACGACCATCGCGGCCATGGCCGCACCGAAGCCGAGGACGGTGCCCCGCGTCGCTTTGCCGACAAGGATGGCTGGATCAAGGTGATGGATGATGTCGCCGCGGTTCAGGCCGAGGCGCGTAAGCGCTGGCCGGGTCTGCCTCTGGTCATTTTCGGCCACTCGATGGGCTCGGTGATTTCGATGAATTTCGTCATGCGCCATCCCGATGCGGTCCAGGGCGCAGCGCTGTGGAATGGCAATATGGCGCTTGGTGCCAACAAGGTCGCCATGCGGATCGTCCTGTTCTTTGAAGCCCTGGTCGGCGGCCCCTTCACACCCAGCCTGACGCTGGAGAACCTGACCTTCAAGGGCTGGAACAAGCGCTTCCCGGAAGGCCGCACGGACGCCGATTGGCTGTCCCGCGATACCGCCGAGGTCGACAAATACGCCGAGGACGAGATCTGCGGCTGGCCGTCTTCCGTCTCGCTCTGGCGCGATTTTCTCGGCGGTGTTTCCTATGCGGAGAAGGACCAGAACCTGGCCAATATCCCGCGCGCCCTGCCCTTCCACCTGATCGGCGGGTCCAAGGACCCGGCCACGGATAACGGCAAGGCCGTCAAACACCTGGCCAAGCGCCTCAAGCGCGCCCAGTTCCGTGATGTGCAGCTCGAAGTGCTCGAGGACTTCCGCCACGAGACGCTGATGGAAATCGGCCGCGAGGAGCAGATGGCGGCCTTCGCTGACTGGCTGGACCGCGTCACCGGCCACGCATGAGCCGGGCCGACGTCGCCATTATCGGCGCCGGCGCCGCGGGCATGTTCTGCGCCATCGAGGCTGGCCGCCGCGGCCGCAAGGTGGTGATCATCGATCATGCCAAGGCTCCGGGCGAGAAGATCCGCATTTCCGGTGGCGGCCGCTGCAACTTCACCAATATCCACGCCGCGCCGGAAAATTTCCTCAGCGAGAACCCGCATTTCGTCAAATCGGCGCTGAAGCAATACACCCAGTATGACTTCATTGACTGGGTCGATCGCCACGGCATTGCCTGGCATGAAAAGACGCTGGGCCAGCTCTTCTGCGACAACTCCGCCAAGGACATTATCGCCGCCCTGCGCGAGGATATGAGCGAAGCCGGGGTGGATCTGCACCAGCGCGAAACCCTCGAGTCTTATGCGCGCACCGCGGACGGGTTTGCCCTTACCCTCGGATCCGGGGAGCGGCTGGAGGTTGGATCCCTCGTTATAGCCTGTGGCGGCAGGTCGATCCCGAAAATGGGCGCCACCGGGTTTGGCTATGAGATTGCCGAGCATTTCGGCCTCGCCGTCACGGAAACCCGCCCGGCCCTGGTGCCGATGACCTTCGATACGGCCGCCCTGGAGGAGTTCTCCGCCCTTGCCGGTGTTGCAGCGGACGTTCGTGCCTTCAACGCCAAGGCCAGTTTCGACGAGGCCATGCTGTTCACCCATCGCGGCCTGTCCGGCCCGGCCATCCTCCAGCTGTCCTCCTATTGGCGCGAGGGCGAGGATATCGAGATCCGCCTGGCGCCTGGCACCGACTGGCTCGAGGCCCTGCGCGACCGGCGCAAGAACCAGGGTGGCCAGTCTCCGGAAGCCGTCCTCAGCCAGATCCTGCCCAAACGCCTGGGCAGTTTCCTGGCCGAGAAAATGGGCGCCCAGGGCAAGCTCGCAGAATGGTCGGAAAAACGGCTCCGGGCCCTTGCCCATGACCTTGAACACTGGACGCTCCGCCCCGTCGGGTCGGAGGGCTATCGCACAGCGGAAGTGACGCTGGGCGGTGTCGACACGGCCGGGCTCAACAGCAAGACGATGGAAGCCAAGACCCAAAAAGGCCTCTACTTCATCGGTGAAGTTGTTGACGTGACGGGCTGGCTCGGCGGATACAACTTCCAGTGGGCCTGGTCATCAGGCTGGTGCGCGGGCCAGCACGTCTGATCCCGCATCACGGGTAAAGCATTCGAGTACAGCTGGTTGCACAAAAAACCTTAGCAATATTCGGTCTGTGCAGGTATCAAGACTTTGGTAAACGCTGTTCGCCGCCAACCCTGATTTACATGTTTGAGCACCGGATACTTCCGCATGCCGATGAATAAGTCCTATCTAACAGCCTTGGTCATTTTCGCCGCTATTGTGCTTCTGTTTGCGGTGGGAACGCTGATGGGCGGCGGCAATGCATCGACACGGACCAATACCGAGAAAACCGCACCGCTATTTCAGGTCGTAACGCGCCGAGTCGAAGCCCAGCCGCGTCCCGCCATCCTCGCCCTGCGCGGCCGCACCGAAGCCTTTCGGGAAGTCGTCGTTCGAGCCGAAACCGGCGGCCGCGTGGTAGCCACTCCGGCCCTCGAAGGCGGGCTGATTGCCGCGGGCGATGTGATGTGCCGCCTCGATGTTGATGCCCGTGCAGCTGCGCTCGACCAGGCCGAGGCAGATCTGCGCGCCCGCCAGCTGGAATATGATGCCGCCGTGGAGCTCTCGGCCCGCGGTCACCGCTCGGCCAACCAGGTCGCAGCCCTGGAAGCGGCACGTGATGCCGCTCGGGCGCGCTTGCAGGCGGCGCGTGAAGAGATCGCCAATATCGAGCTCTTGGCCCCGTTTGACGGGATTTTCGACGGCCGCATCGCCGAAATCGGCGATTATCTGCGCCCCGGCGACCCGTGCGGCACGGTGGTCCAGCTGGACCCGATCCTGATTGTTGCGGAAGTCGCGGAGCGCGATGTGAGCGCCCTGGAATCCGGCATGCCGGGCCGGGCTGAACTGGTCACCGGCGATGCCATTGAGGGCCAGGTCCGCTTTGTCGAGCGCCGCGCCGACCCGGCAACGCGGACCTTCCGCGTCGAACTGGAAGCATCCAATCCGGACGGGGCCTATCGCTCCGGCGTCACCGCCAATATCGCCATTCCGCTGGCCGCGGCACCGGCCCATCGTGTTCCGACCTCGGTCCTGACCCTGAACGCATCCGGCGATCTCGGCGTCCGCATCGTCACCAATGGCGACACGGTCCGCTTCATGACGGTCGAACTGCTCGCCGATGATGGCGAAGAGGTCTGGGTGTCGGGCCTTCCGACCATCGCCGAGGTGATCGTGCTGGGACAGGAATTCGTCTCCGACGGGACCCGGGTGGAGGTCGCTCCCGAGGAGGCTGGCCAGTGACGGGTATCGTCGATTTCGCGATCAACCGGTCGCGCATGATCCTGGCCATCTTCCTGTGCGCCCTTGTCGCGGGAATGATTTCCTTCATCACCCTGCCGCGCGAAGCCGACCCGGATATCCCCTTCCCCTTTGTCATCGTCACCGTGCCGCTGGCCGGCATTTCACCGGAAGACGCCGAGCGCCTGATCGTTCGCCCGACCGAGACCGAGCTGCGGGCGCTGGACAATATCGAGGAACTCGACAGTGTCGGCGCGCTCGGCGCCGGTTTCCTCGTCGCCGAATTCGACGTGCCTTTCGACAGCGAGCAATCCGTCCTCGATGTGCGAGAAGCGGTCGACATGGCCCGCCGGGAATACCCGGAGGATGCACGCGAGCCGATCATCCAGGAATTCAATTCCGCCCTCGCGCCAACCATTGCCGTCCAGGTCTATGGCGAGGCGCCGGAACGCACGCTCTATCGCATCGCCCGCGACCTGCAGGACGAGCTGGAAGCCCTGCCGCAAATCCTCGAGGTCAATATCCAGGGCATCCGCGAGGAATTGCTGGAAATCGTCGTCGATCCAGCCTTGCTGGAGACCTATGGCGTTACCTATGGCCAGCTCTTCCAGGCCGTGCAGTCAAACAATCAGCTGATCGCTGCCGGGGCGCTCGACAGCGGCGAGGCGCGTTTCCAGGTCAAGGTGCCGGGCCTGTTTGAAAGCGCTGATGACGCCCTCAACCTGCCGCTCGCCTCCTCCGGAGATGCCGTGGTCACGCTGGCTGATGTCGCTAATGTGCGCCGCACCTTCAAGGATGCCGACAGCTTCTCGCGCTATAATGGCGAGACCGCCTTCACACTTCAGGTCGTGCGGCGCTCCGGCGAGAATATCATGGACACGTCCGCCGCGGTGCGCGCGACCACGGCGGAAATGGCCGAGACCTGGCCGGCCACAGTGCGCCATGATTTCAGCCTCGATCTTTCCACCTATGTGCGCGACAGCCTGCAGAGCCTGACCAGCTCGATCATGCTGGCCATTCTCCTCGTTCTCATCCTCGTGATCGCCGCGCTGGGCGTGCGCTCGGCCCTCCTGGTCGGCCTCGCCATTCCCTCCAGCTTCCTGTTCTCCTTCCTGCTACTCGATGTCTACGGGCTGACGATCAACATGATGGTGATGTTCGCCATGGTGCTGGCGGTGGGACTGCTGGTCGATGGCGCCATCGTCGTGGTCGAATATGCCGACCGCAAGCTGGCCGAGGGCGACACACGGCGCGAAGCCTATCTGGCGGCCGGCAAGCGCATGTTCTGGCCGATCGTATCCTCAACGGCGACGACGCTGGCGGCTTTCCTGCCCTTCCTGTTCTGGGATTCCATTCCGGGCCAGTACATGGCCTATCTGCCGCTGACGCTGATCTTCGTGCTGTCAGCTGCGCTGGTCATGGCGCTGATCTTCCTGCCGACGCTCGGCTCGGTCCTCGGCCGCAAGGGCGGGGTGGTCGATGAGGCCAGCGCTGTCGCTTACCTCAACGCCCAGGAAGGCGGCGACCCGCGGCAATTGCCGGGCTTTACCGGCTGGTATGCCAAGCTGATCGCGGCGCTGGTGCAGCGCCCGCTGGCGGTCTCCGGAGCGGCCGTGGCCGTGGTCATCGTGGTCCTGTTCAGCTTCATCGCCCAGGCCAATTCCATGTTCGGACTGGAGCCGAAACGCTCCGAATTCTTCCTCGATAGCGAGCCGGAGCAGCTTTACGTCTTCGTGCGCGCGCGCGGCAATCTCTCCCCGACCGAGCAATACGAGCTGTCACTGGAGGCTGAACGCCGGATCGCCGGGATTGAAGGCATCAAGGGCTATTACACGGTTGCCGGCCAGTCGCCGGGCCAGTCGCCCTTTGACGGCACCCGCTCCCCGCCGGCCGACAGCGTGGCGCGCATCTTCATCGAGTTCTATCCCTATGGCGAGCGCCCGAATGGGCGCCTGATCGAACGTCAGATCCGCGAGGCCTTGGTGGGTATCCCCGGCGTCATTATCGAGGTTCGTCCCTTCGAGCAGGGCCCGCCCGTGGGCAAGGATGTCCAGGTCCAGCTACGCTCGGATGACATGACCGCCCTGGTCGAGGCCACCCGCCTGGTACGGGGCTATATCGACCAGGTCGAGGGCCTCACCGATATCGAGGACACCCTGCCTCTCCCGGGTGTGGAATGGCGTCTGCAGGTCGATCGCGAGGAAGCTGGTCGCTTCGGCGCCGATGTCAGCCAGGTCGGCGCGGCCGTCCAACTGGTTACCGCCGGCTCCCTGGTCGGACGCTATCGTCCCGATGATGCCGATGAGGAAGTCGATATCCGCGTGCGCTTCCCGGAGAGCGATCGCGATATCAGCCGGCTCGATGATCTGCGCGTCAACACGCCCAATGGTGCCGTGCCGATCTCCAATTTTGTCACCCGCGAGGCCCGGCCGCGCGTCGACACCATCAATCGTCGCGACGGCAAGCGCTATTTCATGGTCCGCGCCAATGCCGAAGAGGGCTTTGCCGGCAATGTCCTGTTGATGGAAGTCCAGGCCTGGGTCGAAAGCCAGATCGCCTCCGGCACCATCCCGGCTCAGGTCGAGGTCAGCTATCTCGGCGCCGACGAGGAAAATGCCGAGGCCGGCCAGTTCTTTATTGGCGCCATGCTCGCCTCGCTCTTCATGATGGGCGTCATCCTCTTGTGGCAGTTCAATAATTTCTGGCACGTCATTCTGACCCTGCAGGCGGTAATCCTGTCCGTTGTCGGCGTGCTGCTCGGCGTGATCCTGACCTTCCCCTATATCTCGGTGCTCTTCCTGGGCACCGGTATCGTCACCCTCGCCGGCATTGTGGTGAACAATAACATCGTCCTGATCGACACCTTCCACCGCCTGCGCGGGCTCGGCATGAGTGTCGATGAGGCCGTGGTTCGCACCGCCTCCCAGCGCCTGCGCCCGGTCATGCTGACGACGATCACGACGATTTTCGGCCTGCTTCCGATGGTGTTCCAGATCAATGCCAATTTCGCCAGCGCCCAGCTCTCGATCGGCGGGCCGGCGAGTGAATGGTGGGTGCAGCTCTCCTCAGCCGTGGTCTGGGGTCTGGGCTTCTCCACCCTGCTGACGCTGCTCTTGACCCCGGTCCTGCTCGGCGCGCCGAGCCGTATGGGTGATTGGCGGCGCAAGGTGATCGGCCAGGTGCTCGGCCGCCCGGCCTCGCAGCCGAACCCGCAGCCGGAACCGGCGGAATAGAGGAAATCACAGATGAGCCATATCGATCCGACCCGTGACGCTTTCCAGACCTTCAAGGATCTCGACCGGTCCCAGCCGATCGAAATGCTCAACCTGATCCGCCTGCGCGACAAGGCCGCCTATCCCGACGGCCGCGAGGCGACCGGGGCCGAGGCCTATGCCAATTACGGCAAGTTCTCCGGCCCCATCTTCCAGGGTGTCGGCGGCAAGATCATCTGGCGCGGTCAGCCGCAAAGCATGCTGATCGGCCCCGCCGATGAAGCCTGGGATATTGCTTTCATAGCTGCCTATCCGAGCGCTGGCGCCTTCCTGGAAATGGTCACCAACAAGACCTACCAGACAGACGCAGTGCCTCACCGCCAGGCCGCCGTGCGCGACAGCCGCCTGGTCCGGCACCTGCCGCTTGGCGGCGGCGATCAGTTCGGCTAGTTGCGCCTGATCAGTCGCGATAGACCCGGATCAAGCGACCATCCGGGGCATCTTCCAGGACCAGAAGCGATCCGTCCGGAGCGACGCGGACATCGCGCAGGCGGGCTTCCAGCTCACCGAGGATAATCGCCTCGCCGACGACTTCGCTGCCGTCCAGGTCGACAATACGCAAATGCCCGCCCGCCGTGCCGGCATCGCCGGCAATCAGGGCCGAGATGATGAGGTCGCCATCCCATTCGGGGAACATCTCGCCGCGATAGATGGCCATGCCGGCCGGAGCGATCGAGGGCGTCCAGTAATGGACCGGATCGGTGACGCCGGGATAGGTCTCGAACGGGGTCACGATAGCGCCGGTATAATCAATGCCATAGCTGGTGATCGGCCAGCCATAATTGGCCCCGGCGCGGAGGATATTGATCTCGTCGCCGCCGCGCGGACCGTGCTCATGGGAGTAGACCGTGCCGGTCTGTGGGTCGCGCACCACCGCCTGCGGATTGCGGTGGCCATAGGTGAAGACGCCCGGCCCACCGCCCTCGACGGCACTCGGCATCGGCGTGCCGTCATCTGCGAGATGGACATAGGTGCCGAAATGGGTTTCCGGTCGCTGGGCCTCTTCGCGCAGATCAAATCCGTCGCCAATACCGAGCAGGATGGAATTATCCTCAAGGAAGACCATGCGCGCACCGTAATGCACATCGGTGGGGCGGCGCGGTTCGGCGGCGAAGATCTCTTCGAAATCCACCAGCGCACCCGCTTCAAACCGGCCCCGGCCCAGTTTCAGCGTATTGTCGCGCGGCGTGCCCTCCGACCAGGTCAGGTAGACAAGGTTATTGGTCTCGAAGTCCGGGTGCAGCACCACATCGAGCAGACCGCCCTGGCCGGAATAGAGCGAGGCCGGAACGCCGGAGACCGGCGTATCAGCGAGCGCGCCGGTCGTGTACCAGCGCAAGGCCCCAGACTTTTCCGTGATCAGCATATCGCGGTCAGGCAGGACGGCGACGGCCCAGGGATGGTCGAGCCCTGCGGTCACGATTTCAGTGGAATACTCATCTTGCGCCCACACAGCGCCGTTCAATCCTGCGGCCAGGATCAAGCTGGTCAAGAAACGCACGGTCAGCCCCTTCGCTAGTCTGTCAATCAATCTAGCACTCCGAGCGCTTGACGCCACCTGCTGGTCATGGCTCGCTAGGCCGGAAGAGATGGAGGGGTTCATGCTTCGCACGATTACGGTTTTCCTGCTGGCGCTGATCACCGGCACAATCCTGGTATCGATAGCCAACACCCATGTCGTACTGGAAGGCCTGACCGGCGTCGGCGCGGAAATCCCGACAGCGGTCCGGGCCGAGGCCATTTTGGATGATCTGACCGGTTTCGGGCCGGTTCTGGGGATCCTGCTCCTGATCGGTTTCCTGATCGCCTTCCCGGTGGCGGGCTTCACAGCGCGGCTTCTCGGACCGGGCTGGCGTAATATCGGATACACGCTGGCGGGCGGTGTCGCCGTCTTCGCCATCATCAGCGGCATCACGCTTTACTATAACCAGATGCTGGATTCGACGATCACGCCTGTGGCCTCGGGCCGTAACTGGTCGGGATTGCTTGTGCTTTCACTCGGTGGCGCGGCCGCTGGCCTTGTCTTTGCCCTGCTCAAACCCGCCGCTCACACCGAATAAGGTCAATGCCGGCCGCATAATCTGTCTCAAATCCGGCTCGAAATCCGGACAGCTCTTTAAAAGCCCGCCCCTAACGTCTCTTTCCGGATTGAAGGAGTGGCGGCATGCATCAGTTGAGGCAGACGGTACGGGCGGATTTGCGCCGCTTGGTCAAGGGCGGAGCCACGACCCGGATCCTCGACCTGCATTCCATCGCCCGGAAATGGGGTCATACGGACGAACATGGCGCCGAGCCCTTCTTCCACAATTCCCGCCTCAATCGTTGCTTCATCATCAAACACACCGTGCGCGCCCATGAACGCTCCTATGTGATGTCGAACCAGCCCGTGGTGACGAAAATCCTCATCCCGCTGGCAGAAGAGGACCTGTCGCTCGGCGGGCATGCCGTCTTCGTTGAGGAGATCGGTTTCGCCAACAAGATCCGCAGCCATTTCGAGATCGCAGCCGACCCTCACCTGACCGATCTCGACCTCTTGCGCCTGCGCGAGCTGGCCGCCATCCCGTCCTTCGACCCCTTCTTGCTGTCCGAGCGCTTCCGCAATCACCCCCGCCCGGTCGCGGAATGCTATTTCGACATCACCGAGGATGAGTCGCGGCGTATGATCGACAGCGTCGCCGGGCAGATTCTGGGTGTGGTCGCTCTTGCCTTCAATGATGAGAAAAAGAGTGCCAAGGATGATGCCCGGGCGATGAATTTCGCCCGCCAGCTCCTGTCCAGCGAGGACAATGGCAAGCTGGAATTCCTGCGCCTCTCCCTCGATATGAGCCCGTCGGAGTTCAAGTCCGGCATCTTCGGCTGGAAGGGCATTCTGTATTACCGCTGGTGCATGACCGAGACGCTCAATGCGGTAAAGGATTTCCTGCGCCAGATGACCGATCTGACCATCGTCAATGCCAACCAGATCGAGCTCGTCGAGCTGGAGCATATGCGCCAGACCATCATCTCCGAGACGCGGGCGCGCTGGTCCAACCTGACCCTGATCATGCAGGAATACGAAGCGGTCTTTGCCCGTTTCTGCGCCGGCGAGGACGCGCGGGGTTTCCAGGACTTCCTGCTCAAAGCCCCCAACCTGTTCTATGACATCGGCAGCGACCTGTCCGTGGTCAGTCATATTCCGGGCTATTGGCGCTATTGGGATGATCAGAACGCCAAGGGCTATCTCAATGCCCGCGAAGCCATGCCACTGTTTGCCAGCTTCGTTGCCAGCGTGACACGCGAACGCCTGACCGAGAGCGGCCAGGAGCCCGAGCGCGTGCACCGCTCCACCTCCGTGATCCCGCGTCCTCAGGTCTTCGTTCCACCGGCCGCGTGAAGGGCGCAGCGTGACAGGGGGCGCGTTATGAATCCATTCACCAATGAAACAGAAACCGGCTCCGATTAACGCCCGGAGTAACGCGATCATCGCCAACCGCGACGATACTGGGGGATCGAGGCAGCGAGTTGGGCATGGCGCGGGCACAAGATACGGGCAATTTACGGCGAATGGTTCAGGGCGGAGCAACTCCGCGCATCCTGGACCTGTATTCGATCGCCCGGCGCTTCAGCCGTTTCGATGCGCATGGCAGTCAGCCCATGTTCAACGACAGCCGCCTCAATACCGGCTTCCTGATCAAGCACACCGTACGCCCGCATGAGCGCCCCTATCTGATCTCCGACACCCCGGTTGCTACCAAGATCATCGTCCCGGTCACCGTCAGTAATCTCAATATGGGCGGCCATGCCTTCTTCGTGGAGGAGCGCGGTTTCGAGCCCCGCTTCCGCCAATTCTTCGGCGTCGACAATGATGCGTCGATCTACTCGGAAGATCTCGCCCGGGTTCGCGAGCTGTCGAGCATGCCGTCCTTCGACCCATTCCGGCTGTCGCACCGTTTTCGCCAGCATGAGCGCCCCGACGCAGAGTGTTATTTCGACATTTCCGAAGACGAACTCCAGCGCATGGAAAAATATGTTGCCGAGCAGATTTCCGACATGGTGACGCTCGCCTTCGGTCAGGACAGCGGCATTGGAGATGCGGAGCGGGCCCAGACCTTTGCCCGGTTTATCCTGGCCGGCGAGGACGAGGAAAAATTCACCAAGCTGCGCCACGCCCTGTCGATGACCGAGGAACAATATCGTGAGGCGATTTTTGGCTGGAAGGGCCTGCTTTATTACCGTTGGCGCATCGACCAGGTTCGCGATGCCCTGAAACGCTTCATCATCGAGATCAATGACGTCATTGTGCTGGGCGTTTCCCAACACGAACGCATCGCCATCGATGACATCCGCCGCCATATCCTCGGCGAAACACGCAAGCGCTGGACCTCTCTCATGGGCATTATGGCGGACTATGAGCATGAATTCGCAGCCTTTACCCAGCGCGGCGATGCCGGGGCGGTTCGCCGGTTCCTGCTCAAGGCACCGGGGTATTTCGCCCAGCTGGGATATGATCTCGCCGCCGTCAGCCATATCACCTCCTACTGGTCCTACTGGTGGCGCGACCGCGAACCGGGCAAGCTGGCCGCCCGTGACGCCATGGAAATCTTCCCCGGCTTCCTGCGCAGCCTGATCCGGGAACAATATGATGATGAGGAAGAGCGCATGGCGAGCTGACGCCTCTGCCGCGCGAGGGTGACCCCGCGCGCCGCTCAGCGTATGTCAGAGCCATGTCTCCGCCGCTTCTCACGCTCCAGAATGTCCACCTCACCTTTGGCGTGACGCCGCTTCTCGACGGCGCCGATCTCACCGTGTCCGAGGGTGAGCGCCTGTGCCTGGTTGGCCGCAACGGGTCGGGCAAGTCGACCTTGATGAAAGTGGCGGCCGGCCTGATGGAAGCCGATGAGGGTGACCGCTTCGTGCAGCCGGGCACGACGATGCGCTATCTGGAACAGGATCCCGATGTCAGCGCTTTCAAGACCATTATGGACTATGTCCGCTCGGGTCTGGCGCCCGGTGATGCGGGGTATCGCGCGCCCTATCTGCTCGAGCATCTGGGCCTGAGCGGTGAAGAAAACCCATCACGCATGTCCGGCGGTGAAATCCGGCGCGCGGCCCTCGCCCGCGCCCTGGCACCGGACCCGGATATCCTGCTGCTGGACGAGCCGACCAACCATCTCGACCTGCCGGTCATTGAATGGCTGGAAGAGGAGTTGCGCTCGATTCGCTCCGCCCTGGTCCTGATCTCCCACGATCGGCGTTTTCTGAGCCATTTGTCGCGCTCGACCCTGTGGCTGGATCGCGGCCGGACCCGCTTGCTCAACAAGGGCTTTGCACACTTCGAAAGCTGGCGCGACGAGCTGCTCGAACAGGAACAGCTCGACCTGCACAAGCTCGATCGCAAGATTGTCCGTGAGGAGCACTGGCTGCGCTATGGCGTGACGGCCCGGCGGAAGCGCAATGTGCGCCGGCTGTCCGAATTGCAGGACCTGCGCAAGCAGCGGGCCGAGCATCGCGGGCCCCAGGGCAATGTCAAACTGGAAGCCACAACCGCCTCGGAGACCGGCAAGCTGATCTGCGAGGCCGAGGGGATCTCAAAGCGCTTTGGCGACAAGATCATCGCCGAGGATTTCTCGATCAAGATTGCCCGTGGCGCACGTATCGGTCTGATCGGACCCAATGGTGCGGGCAAGACGACCCTGCTCAACATGCTGACCGGCGCGCTGGAATCCGACAGCGGCCGGATCAAGCTGGGTTTGCGGCTTGAAATGGCGACGCTTGACCAGAAGCGCACCGTGCTGAAGCCAGACTGGACCGTGTCGGAAGCCCTGACCCAGGGCGGCGGCGACATGGTCGAGGTCAATAATAGCCGAAAGCATGTCATGGCTTACATGAAGGACTTCCTGTTCGCGCCGGAACAGGCCAACACCCCGGTAGAGGTGCTGTCCGGCGGCGAGAAGGCCAGGCTGATGCTCGCCCGCGCCATGGCGCTGCCGTCCAATGTGCTGATCCTGGACGAGCCGACCAATGATCTCGACCTGGAGACGCTTGATCTCCTGCAGGACATGGTCAGCCATTACCAGGGCACGGTCTTCCTCGTCTCCCACGATCGCGACTTCATCGACCGGACCTGTACCAGCGTGCTGATCACCGACGGCGATGGCCGCTGGACCGAGTATGCCGGCGGGTATACCGACATGGTCAATCTGCGCGGCTATGGCGTCCGCAAACCCGAGCAACAGGTGGCCAAGCCGGCGGCGGCGGCAGGCAAGGTCAGCGCCAGCAAACCGGCCTCTGCGCCGCAACGCAAGCGCATGGCCAACAAGGACAAATACGAGCTCAAACACTTGCCCGAGGAAATCGACGCGCTGGGCGAGACCATTGCCGCGCTTGAAACCCGGCTGGCCGACCCCAAACTGGCCGCCGACCCCGCGGCCTTTGCCAAGGCCAGCGCCGAACTCGGCACCGCCGTCGAGCAATTGGCCCAAAAGGAAGATCGCTGGCTCGAACTGGAAGCGCTGCGCGAGGAGCTGGAAGGCTAGCCGCGCTGTTTAACCACATCGCTGGGTGAATAGCCGAAGGTTCGCTTGAAGGCTTTCGAGAAGGTCGGGTAGTCACTGAAACCGCCGCGCTCTGCTGCTTCACGCGGTGTCAGCTCGGTCACGGTCAGAACCGAACGCAACCAGCCCAGCCGGATGGCCCTGTGATACACCGCCGGCGTGCACTGGTAAGCATCACGGAAATAGCGGGCGAACTGCGCTGAAGACAGACCGCAATGGCGCCCGGCCTCATCCACCGTCACCGCTTCCGACGCCTTGCTCGACAGGAAATAGCGGGCAGCCTCGAGGCGCGAGATAATATCCTCGCGCTTGGCCTGCCCTGTCACGCTGAGGCGTTTCGCGCACATGCTCAAACGGCGCAGCGTGCGGTAGGTGCGCGCCTGCAGTTTGAGGAATATCTCGTCCGTCATCGTGATCGCGCCGTCAAGCAGCGCATTGGGCATCCCGCCCAGAATGGCGCCCCGAGGCAAACGGAAGACGACATCACGCGGTACGGCCTGGCGTTCGATATCGAATTGCCGCTTCAGCGTTTGCGGCGCAAATTGCAGGCACACCCCCTCGACGATATCGCCCTCGCCGACGGTCAGGCGGAAGGGCGTGTCGATACCGACCAAGAGTACGGTATCCGGCGTGAGGACGAAATCCCGGTCATGAATGCGGTAGTGTTCGACACCGCTCCGGATCGTTTTCAGGCTGATCGACTGAGAGACATTCTCGGCTTCAATATCGCTCAGGCGCGAGCGGACATAGCGGCTGGAAGACGGCGGCACATAGTCATCGCCATCGGTATCGATGCGATGGAAGACCTCTTGGCCAGGATTTTCAGACGCCTTTTGCATGGATATTTGCGCAGTTTCTGACATGCCCCGCTCGGGCTCGCTAGGGTAGCGTGCGATTGTCTTGGTGCAAGCATACCGCAACAAGATGCGTAACAGCGGGTTACGACCCGCGCGCGCCAGGTTTTTATTCTGTGCGATAGATACCGGGCTATCAGACCGCGGCGGTTCCACTTTCCGCACAAAGTGGACCGCTGCGGTTCCTAATCCGGCCGTTTGCGTCCCTAGCGCAGGCGGCCGGATCTAGCCGGCCCCAGGATCACTGCATTCATCAGCAGGAGATCGAGCCCGTTGAGATAGGCACGGGTAGTCGGGGACTGAGTAAAGGCAATGACCTGCCCGGAGCCCATGGAACGCGCGATCAGATAAGGCTTCTGGGCCAGCTGCTCGGCGTAATCCTCCCACAGATACCCGCCCGCCAGGAGGTCCTCGACCTCGGCATAGCGCATCACGGTATCGGCATCATCCATGGCAACCGGCGCATAGATATCCGAACCGGTCACCAGGGCGGCTGCCCCGCCATCATAGCCGGCCGACAACCAACTATTGGGGTTGGCGACGATGTTCACCATGGCGCCGGGCGAATTGTCCGGCATGGCTCCGGCGGACGCTTCCGCTGCCTCGCGCTCATCGACCGAGGTCAGGATAATCCCATCCGTTGTCGCAGACGGCGTCGCCGCATTATCGCGCGGTGTGTCGGCGGCACGCTCTCGCTGGGCCGGAATGAAGCCATTGTCCGGATCGGACAGCCAGCGGGTTGCCGAACCCAGACCGATCAGCGTTCCGCCTTCGCGGGCGAACTCCTGCAAGGGAGCGGCCTGCAGCGCGCTGGAATACCCCGGGAAACCCTGGTCCGGCAGGATGATGACGTCATAGCGGGAAAGGTCCGCCCGCATCAGCGTATTGGGCCGGATAATGGTGACCGGCAGACCAAAGCGCTGCTCGAGCACATAACGTGTGGCGCCCGTCGAGGTCGGGCTGGTCCCGTTACCCCAGGCCAGGGCGATGCGCGGGGCGCGGATTGGCTGGAACTCGCTGGAGCCCGGATTGGGGCCATCATCAACCCAGCTGGATACCATGCCAGCATAGCGGGCACCGCTTTCCGCAGCCAGGCGGGCCAGGGTGAAGTCGAGCTCTACCGGTGCACCGGCACGCGGGATCACGACGGAACCGCGCGGATAGGTGGTCGATCCGATCCGGAACGCAGTGTCGGTGGAGCGCATCGGGATGCCTTCACGCGCCAGCTGGGCCACCAGGCGGGCCTGACCGGCATCATCCCAGGGAATGACATAGCCCCAGCGGGCCTCGCCGCCGAGGGAGCCGTGCGGCATCTCATCATCGGCATTGACCGGTTCGCCGGACAGGGTGGGCAGGCGGCGGCAGGATGCGGCGGGCACATTGTGCATCAGCGGCAGCGACCAGGCGGTCACGTCGTAGAGCTGTGCGGCCAGCCCGGCTTCCCGGCGCCGCTCCTGTTCGGCCATGAAGTCAGCCGGCAGGTCCGTGGTCGGCTCCAGCAGGGTGCGGGCCAATCGGCCCGACGGC
Organism: Maricaulis sp.; assembly: GCF_030149235.1. Classification (GTDB taxonomy): domain Bacteria; phylum Pseudomonadota; class Alphaproteobacteria; order Caulobacterales; family Maricaulaceae; genus Maricaulis. Next base: position 24,173 of record NZ_JASBRW010000038.1, read on the forward strand.
TGGTCATAGCGCACCAGGAAGGCGCCATCGCTATAGGTCACGCCACAGGCATTGACGCGGCCATCGAGGCGCTCGACCCGGATACCCTGGGCGACCAGCTGGCGGGCCATGTTTTCCGCATTCCAGCGATTGGTCGAGGCGTCGATGATCGTGCCTTCAACGCCATCGCCATCGGCACCGCTGCGGGCCTCAACCCAGCTTTCCAGGAAAGCGCGACGATTACGCGCCGTCGCTTCGGCAGTGGACAGGCTGGCGACGAAATTGCGGTGAACACCGTCCTGGTAGGTCAGCAGATCGCCGTCATTCTGGCGCCAGAACAGGCCGCGTGCGGAGGCCTGCTCATAGGTCATGCCAACACCGCCCTGCATGGTCGGCCACATATCGCCATAGCCCGGATAGAAGGCGTCGAAGATCTCGCGGGTGAAATATTCATAGCCGAGCAGGTCGAAATAGCCGCCATTATTGCGGCCGATCGTGTCCTGCACCTGACGCTGGGCATCGATGATGTTCGGATTGAACGGTTCAGCCGAGGGCGCAAAGAAATAGGTGCTGTCGCCGCCCATTTCGTGGGAATCGACCACGACCTGCGGGTGCCAGTCCTGCATGGCGGCAACGCGGCCGCGGGTCTCCGGCTGGCTCAGCGTGAACCAGTCGCGGTTGAGATCGAAGAGATAGTGATTGAAACGACCGCGCGGCCAGGGCTGATCATGCTCGACGGCATAGCGGTCCTCGTCCGCCTGCAGTCCACGGGCATTGGAGAAGCTGGCGATGAAACGGGCCCGCCCGTCCGGGTTCTGGATCGGGTCGATGATGACGATGGTGTTGGCGAAAATGCTCTGCACCACCGCATCATCTTCTGCCGCCAGAAGGTGATAGGCGGTCATCAGGCCACTATCGGTGGGGCTGATCTCGTCGCCATGGACGCTGTAACCGAGCCACACGACCGACGGGACGCGGGCCAGCAAGGCCTCGCGGGTCGCAGCATCAAGCGCATCCGGATCGGCAAGGCGCTGGATATCCGCCTGGATTTCATCGAGACGCGCCATGTTCTCGCGTGATGCGATGACGCCATAGACCAGGTCGCGGCCCTGCCAGCTTTGCGCGTAATCGACCACACGCATCCGGTCCGGCGCCGCGGCAGCGAGGGTCCGCAGGTAATCGACCGCGTCCTCGGGGGTCGTGATCTCGTCACCGAAATCATAGCCATAGACCTCAACCAGGGTCGGAATACCCTCGTCATAGCTGACCTCGAAGGGCGAGGTCTGGGCCGGTGCGGCTGCGGCAAGGGTGAAACTGCCCGCCAGAGCGAGGAGTGCGGTACGGATCATGGAAGCCCCCCAGGGGTTGAGAATTCCAACCAATTAAGCAGGTTTTGCCAGTGACGCCAAAACAGATGTCAGGGCGTGACGATCGGGAAATCGGTCTGCGGGTCCTGCAAGAGCGCAAAGAATCCCAGCAAGGCGGTCCGATCACCTTCAACGGCGAAATCCTGCGATGTGATCATGTCAACTAGGCCCGCATCATCGCCGATCAAGCGCATCCAGAAGGCCCGCGTCAGCGTCACCGTGGCATCGGCTTGTTCCGCCTGACGCCCCCGGTAATGCCGCATGACCCCGTTAGACACCTCGATGAGATAATCCTCGCCGACATCGGTGAAGCGGAAATTGAAAGCAAGATCGCGGTCTCCGGCCTCGAGCCCGTCCAGACGGGTGGCCATGGCCGAGAAAAACATGTCGAGCGGAATGGAATTGAGGATGTCATCGGCCGCACTTTCCGCGTCTACCGCCTCGACACCATGGCGCAGCTCATAGGCGCCGGTGAGATAATTGTCGCGCCACGGGCCGGATTCGGCCTGATAACCCATCTGTTCATAGCTGCGGGCCAGGGCTTCGCGTGCGGCCTCACTGTCGGGAACCGCGAACACGGCGTGCTGCTGCAGCTCGGCGGCCCAGCGGAAATCCCCGTCATCAAACGCACTCTGTGCCAGGGCCAGGGTCGCATCGAGCCCGCCAAACCCGTCGACATAACGCGCCGCGGCCTCACTGCGGGGAACGGGATTGAGATGCGCCGGCACCCCGTCATACCAGCCGAAATAGCGCTGATAGACGGCCCGGGAATTATGCCGGAGCGTGCCGTAATAGCCGCGGATAGAGAAGACATTTTCCAGGGCCGGCGGCAGGCTGATGGTCTCGGCAATTTCATCCGGCGTCAGCCCCTGCCCGGCCAGGCGCAGAGTCTGGTCGTGGATGTATTTGTAGATGTCGCGCTGGGCCTCGAGATAATTCTGCACCTCCGCCTGACCCCAGACCGGCCAGTGATGGCTGTTGAAGATCACCTCGGTATTGTCGCCGAACAGGGTCAGAGCGTCATCGATCGCTGCCGACCAGGCCACCGCATCGCGGACCTGGGCCCCGCGCAGGGTGTAGAGATTGTGCATGTTGCGCGACACGATCTCGGCGCCGCACCAGGCGTTGAATTGCGGCAGGAATATCGTCAGTTCGGCCGGCGCCTCGGTATGGGGAGCATGCTGGAAGACCAGCTCGACCCCGTCGATCGTCACCCGCTCCCCGGTCCGCGTGATCGTCCGCGTCGGCGCCGCGATGGTGTGGGTTCCGATGGCGGGGTGTTTGCCCAGACCGCTGCCGATATGGCCGCGCGGTGAGCGCGGCAGCGCCATGCCATACATGAAGCCGGCACGGCGGCTCATGACAGCGCCGGCAAGTACGTTTTCGCTGACCGCTTCCTCAAGAAAATGTTCCGGCGCGATGATCTCGATCTCACCGCTGGCCAGTTCCTCGGCTGAGGCAATGGCGCCAACACCGCCGAAATGATCAATATGGCTGTGAGTGAGGATGATCGCGCGGATCGGACGTTCACCGAGCTCGCGCTCGACCAGGTTAAGCGCCGCGCGGGCCGTCTCTACCGAGGTCAGCGGGTCAATGATGATCCGCCCGGTCTCGGTCTCGATGACCGACATGTTGGACAAGTCGTAGCCGCGCACCTGGTAGATGCCCGGCACGACCTCGAACAGGCCATGAATATTGTTGAGCCGCGCCTGGCGCCAGAGGCTGGGATTGGCTGTGGCGGCCGGGTCATTCGCAAGGAAGGCATAATCAGCCGGTCGCCAGACCACCTCGCCGCCCGGACCGCGTATATCCAGACCCGGCTCGTGGGCGATCAGGCCACGCTGGGCCAGTTCAAAATCTGTGTCATCAGCCATGAAACCGGCGCCGGCCACCGCGCTTTGCGCCGCCACCGTGGCCGGAGCTGCGGCCCGGAACCCGGCCGCATCGACCTCGGCCCCCGGATCGTACTCCGCCACGTCCACCACCGGATTCGGCTCGACACAGGCCGCGAGCAGGGCAAGCGACGCACAGGGAAGAAGAACACGCCGGACGGTGTGAGACAGCATTGAAATCAATTCCAGTAGCAAAACGACCGAGCGCCATGCTGGGGGCGGGATTGGCAAAGCGCAAGACCCGCAATCCGGTGGAGCCTTGCCTGCAGCCATAAATGCTATGCATACAGGAAGCACAACTCTCGCCTGCGCCCGCGCACACCATTCTGGAGCACCGTTTTGGACACCCGCCCTTTCTGGCCTGCCGTCTTCAAGCATCTGGGCATTCAGGACGCCTCGGCGGAAGCCGCCATTATCGCCGCGGCCGAGATCCGCACCGTTGATAGCGGCTCGGTGATCATCGCCCAGGATGATGATGACGACATGGTCTTCATCATTCTCGACGGCGAGGCCCGGGTCGTCCTGCTCTCCGCCAGCGGCCAGGAAATCTGGATCGATGCCCTGCAGACCGGGGCGGTTCTGGGCGAGCTGGCCGTCCTGACCAGCCAGCGGCGCACATCGGAAATCATCGCACAGACAGACTGTATTCTCGCCTGTTTTCCGGCGCGCGACTTCCTTGAACTCTCCGCGGCCCATGGCGCGCTCGGCCTCGCCCTGGCCCGGATTCTGGCCGGCCGGGTTCATCACACCACCCAGCGCATGTTCGAGCTGTCCGCCTTGTCGGCCACGGGCCGGGTCTATGCCGAGCTGCTTCGCATCTCCGAGCCCTCGGCGGATGGCGAGACGCGGTATATCCGCCCGAAACCGACCTGGACAGTGCTGGCGCAGCGGGTGAATACCAGCCGTGAAACGGCGTCTCGGACCATAAGCGATCTGGAAAAGCGCGGCCTGTTACGGCGCGTCGAGGGCGGGTTTGAACTCGTCGACCCGGATCAGCTCAGCCGCCTGAGCTCGACCAGCTGAGCAGCGATACATCTGCGCCATGACCGAGTCGGTCGCGACACCGCGCAGGGCAAACAACGGCAGTTTCGGCAGGGCCGCATCGATTTCGGTTCGGCCGATATATTCACAGCGAAACTCGCCGCCCTGATCCATGGCCAGGACGGCTGCAAAGGCTTCACTAACACAAATCGAGCCCGGGACAGCACAGGGCTCGATACGCGCGGCAATCGCGACCTGGGCGCCAAACAAGGTCGGACGTTTCTGTAACGGATCCTCGCCCTCATGGACTGGCCCGTAATGACCGCCAATGCGAATATCGAGACTGTCGGGCAGGCCGGCCGCCGCAAGATCAATCGCTGCGAAGGTCGCGCGCAGGCGCGTGGCAGCGCGGGCCGCCGCAGCGGCCCGGTCAAACGCCAGGAACAGGCCATCCCCCCAGCTATCGGAGTAGACCGGCGCGTCCTCAAGTCCCTCCACCTCCTCGACGAGGCGGCGCAGTACCTGCTCAACAAAGGCCGGAACCCGGTCCTCCGGCACCCTCGAGGAGGCGCTGATATCCATGAACAGCATGGCCCGCATGACAGGGCGGAAGCCGGGCATGGCGGCGTCCGCAGCGCTCTGTGCGACCGGCCATGCCGGCGCTTGCGGTCGGCGCAATGGGATCACGGTCTGGGCCAGACCCGCCTGCCGCCACTGCGTCCCGTCATGAACCGTGCCATAGCTGCGCACCGCAGCAGCGTCCGGATCGCTGACCAGCACCTGGTGTGGCGCCGTCGCCAGAACCTCGGCCCGCATACGCGCCAGGCCCATGGCCACGCCACTGGAGAAATTCAGGGTTTCGCCAGAGATAATACGCCGGTCTGACGTCACCTCGATGATTTGAGAAGCCTCATTGAGGCAGACCTCACACCGCTTCACCCAGGCCTCGCCAAAGGGCCTGACCGAGCTCTCGATGAAGACGGCGACCGGGACCGGCAGGACGATATTGAGCGATCCGCTGCGACGCAGGACGGCCTCGGCGATCAGGATATCAGCCCCGGCAGCCAATGCCCCGAAAGCCGGTCCGGCGGCGATCTTGTCCAGCGCGGCATCGATGTGTTGAGCAAGCCGGGTCTGGACGGTGTCCGATACTTCGCCCGGGCCGCTCCCGAGGGCGAAAATATGACCGGCGAAATGAAGCGGCCGGCCCGGTTCCATACCGGCGAAAATACTGTCGGGCTGGTTCAGCGCGCGGCCGATCAGACGGAGTTGTTGCAGGCTGGTGGCGTGCGCAATCGTATTATCCGGATCACAATCGCGCGCCGCGCCCAGGGCGAGGCGCATGGCGCGTGCATCACCAAGCAGGAGATGAGCCTCGGCCTGGCTCGCGCCACGATAATACGCGTCCTCGGGGCCCTGGGCCGGCCCGCCCAGACTTTCATTGAGGACCCTGCGGGCCAGATCCTGCGCCCGTGGTTGATCGCCCGCGAGCATATACATACTGGCAGCATTGATACCGGGATAGTGCCCCCCAGTGGCGTCGAATACACCCTCATAGCGCTCTGCGGCAGTTCGGGCCTTGGCCGAGAATTCGCCGGCCCCAGCCTCGAACGCCGAGGCCTTTTCCAGGCGCGCTCCCAGTGCGAGGCAGTCTTCGTCAAAATCGGCCCGGTCGAGCTGGAAGCGTTTATAGAATCCGCGGGCGCGTTCCAGGGCGCCTGATTTTACCAGGCAGAGCACAGCCCGGTGGCGAAGCCACAAATCATCCGGCGCCTTGTCCAGCTGATCGAGACAAAGGTCGAAAGCAGCCGCGAGATCGCCGCGCTTGAAGCGTTCTTCGATGATTTGCCGCAAATCGGACAAGTCCTTCTTCCGGGAGCCCTCAGCTCCCGGAAGCCAGTCTAGCTTGATTTACTGTGGCGGCGTCACATGGATTTTCGGGTCAATGATCAGGCGCGTCGCCTGATTACCCGCATCCTGGGAGGCCTGAACAAACAGGGCGAATTCATACTCAGCCGGGGCCGTACCGGCGATTGCATTGATCTCGAAGCTGAACGGACGGCGCACATCACCGTTCAGTGTCAGCCAGGACAGGCCGCAGAAAGCGCGTGCGGCGGCCTCGTCCTTGAACTTGATGCGGGCCTCCTCAAAGCCCCAGCCGGGGACATGCAGATTGAAGATCATCCGAGTATGGCCCTGGACATGCTGGTCGAAGGGACAGGGATCCACGGCCCCGCACGGCGTCCACATCCCGGCCAGCGCGGCGGTTACAGCAAGGCGCAACGTTGCGGCATCGGATCCAGGATAGGCATCAACGGTCTCGGCAAAGATCACGAAAATCTGCGTGATCTGGGCATCGTCGAACTCATCCCGGTTCATATCGCTGCCATTGATGACGACGAAACCGTCCACGCCGCGCGCCACTAGGCTGATATGGGTCTGGTGGACGTTGATGTTGCAGGGATCGGCTAGCCCGTCCTGAATCTTGGATCCGTCGAAAGCATCACGAATGGAAGACATGGCAAAACCCCTCTTGCTTGCCCAAGTAAACACGCCGGCCCGTCTGGCCAGGCGATGAAAGCGGCTGTCATGACCCGCATAACAGCCGGGATTCCGGGTTATTCCGCCGCGAGGTTGCTGGCGTCCAAGGCTGCCCGAGCCCGCTCCAGTTCGGCCGCCGTGTCGAGGCGCAGCCGATCCCGCGAACCATCAAGGGCATCGACCAGGACACGCCGGACCTGATGTGCGTCCTCATCTTCGCCACTGCGCTCAAGCAGCTCGGCGAGCAGGTTGGAGGCGACCGCGAAAAGATAGGGACCGCGATCAATCTGGGTCGACCAATCCTCGGCGAGATGCAGGGAATCCAGCAGGCTCTCCACCGCCTCCCGGGCCGAGGCCGTATCACCAAGGGCGACGAAGAGCTTGACTTCGTTCAGGGTGGCATAGAGCCGGGTGGACTCAAAGCGGGGGCCCTCGGCGGCCATCCAGGACGGGTGCGCCATGAAGCGGGTGGCGTCGAGATAGGCTGAGCGAGCCTCATCCGCATAACCAGCCAGCAGAAGGGCGCGGGTCAGGCGCAGCCGCTGGCGCACCGAGATGAGACGCCAGTCCTGATTGTCCGGATCATGGGAAACCAGCGCATCGGCCTCCATGGCCCCGGTCTGCAGAATCTGGACGGCCTGGGCAATATCCTCAGCCGAAGCCTCGGCCTCATCCATGATCAGCAGGCGAGCGATCGCATATTCGGCCAGCATGGCATCCCGGCGCATGCGCCAATCGGTATCGAGCGCCTCTGCGCGCTCATAGACGCGGATTTGCTCGTGCAGGGCCGACATCGCCGCTTCACGACCACCGACGAATTCGGACACATTCGCCAGCCAGCCCCAGGCATCCGCCAGCTCATAGAGCGCCTGGCTGGACTCGGGCTGAGCGTCGAGCAGGGCCTGAAACAATGAGAGCGAGGACGTGACCGAACGGTGCGCCTCCTCATAACGGCGTTGCTGCAGGTAGAGCGTACCCAGATTGGAATAGGCGTAGGCGGCCTCGGTCTGGTACTCGATGTTATCCGGATCGCTGTCGACCAACGCGGCGGTCAGGTCACGGTATTCGAGGAAACGGGCCTCGGTGGCCTCCAGATCGCGCTGCCGCCAGGCAAAGAAGCCGACCCAATAGGCGCTCTGGGAATGTTCATAGATACGTGCCGGCTCACCCGGATCGACGGACAGGATCCGGCTGGTGGCCTCATAGGCCGTACGGAAATGCTGATAGGCGCTGTCGAGATCGCCCTGGGCTTCATCAATTCGTCCGAGAAGATGGAAGGCGCGAGCCCGGCGTCCGAGAGAGTCCGCCGACATCTCATTGGGCGGCTGCGCCGCATAATAGTCGATCACCTTGGCCCCGACGGCATCGAGCACTTCCAGCCGGCCCACGGGCGCGAGCCTGTCTGTCAGATCTTCCAGCATGAATTCAATCAAATCCTCTGCCTCGGCTTTTCGACGTTCCGCTTCCGACCGCGCTGTCGTGGCCACTAACGTCAAGCCGCCCATTATTAGAGCCAGAGCAATCGAAATGACTGTGACGGCCATCACGCGCTGTTGCCGTCTTTGCAGATCACGCTGGATGATCTGGTCGAGGCGCAGATCGAGCAGGCCGGCCACCAGCTTGACCAGGGCGACCCGCTTTCCATCACCCTTGCGGCGGAAATCGGCGCCGGCCGGCTCGGTTTCGCGTCCGTCGCGCATCGGTTCAAGAATGGCCGCCGGATAGCATTCCCGGGCCACGTCGAACCCATTGCGCTGAGCATCCGGCTCGCCATCGAGGATCGCTGTGAGAATCTCGCCATCGGGATTGAGCTCGCGGAAGACCTCGATTTCCTGATTGACCCATTGTGACGCCGCCGCCGCGGGCGAGCACAGCACGATCAGGGTTTCACTGGCCGCCAGGGCTTCGCGTACCGAGGCCGACAGGTCGCCGCCCGCCGACAATTCATCCCGGTCGCGGAACACCCGGCCCACCCGGCGCGGCACCGGGCCTTTGGCGCTGTCTTGCCCGACCAGATGGCGGGGCACCCGGTAGGTCTCGAGGCGCGAATGGATCCAGCGTGCCCAGCCTTCATCGCTATGGCTGTAGGAAATGAATGCGCGATAGTGCTTGGCCCCAGCCATGACATGCCCCTTTTTCCCAAGGACAGGCATATTCAAACACACGCCTGACGGGCGCAAGCGTACGGACACAACAATGCTGACACTACCTCAGCGGGTAGAACGCGGGAGTGGCGGGACACGACACGGAGTTGGGGCTCCGCCTTGGGCAAGCTCGTATCCCGCCTGACCGCGCGTTCGAGATGGATGTCTTGGGGCCATCCGGGTGCGGTCATAGGATATTAGCGCGCGCGGCAGGGCGTGCGTGTGACGGCGGTCACGCCGGCCTAATTTGTCTGGGGCGTCGTGATGATTTCGCGGGCTTCAATTGTCACCCCGCCAAAACCGGCGCGGGTGTGGAGACGAACCGGCAAGTGAAAGGCGCCGTCATTGAACGGGGCCAGCCAGATCTCAAGCGGCAGCCGGGTCTCCCGTTCGGACGGATAATCCTCCGGGTCATAGCCGGAAATCGGTTCGTAATAGGCGTGACAGACCAGGGCCTCGCCGCGCCAGGCCCGGGTGCGGACCTGCTGGCGGCCAGCCGGTTCGAGATTGAGATTATAACGGGCCTTGCCATCGAACACCGGGATCTGTCCGGTGCAGCCCTCACCCGGCATACCACCGGTCAGCGTGCCGGAGAGCTGGAAGAAGGCCGACATCGGATCAATCGCGCCGGTCCGGTCGCTCTCCGAAGCCGGGGGAACGCCCCAGGAGCCAAACGGCGGCTCGACCTGCGAGGAGGCGATATTACCTTCAAAGGACACATCGACCGCCCGGACTTTTTCGCCGGTACGCTCAACATGGGCATAGCGTTCCGGGTCCGGCGTACCACCTTGTAACTGGCCGGCAACTTGCGATCGGATATCGAAATCGGTGAACAAGGCAGCCAGTCCCGCCGCAGCGACAAAGCTGTCCGCCTCATAAGCGGTATCATCGAAACGGGCATTGAGCTCGATCTCGCCGACCTTGAACACCAGCACCCAGCCATCATAGCGAGCGGAGATCTCTGTCCTATTTTGCGCTTCGGCCATCTCATCCACCGCTGTATTGGCAAAGCCAGCAGATGAGAGTGGAGCGAGACCGTACACCAAAATGACCACGGCAATCGGGATGCACACGCGCATAAACAGAGAAAACTCCATTCGAGAAGGTTGAGATTGCAACTGACGCACTAGCCCGGCTAGTTTACCCTAACCAACTTTATCTAGGCAAACTCCTGCTTACGGCTAAGAAACTGGCATGGCAAAGACTGTCTACCTACATTTCGGACGCGGCAAGACCGGCACCACCTATCTCCAAGCCTACCTCGCCCGCAATCGCGCGCGATTGCGACAATTCGGTATCGACTATATCCCGGCCGACGGCAGGGATGGTGAGGCAGGCCATCAGCAATTTGCCAAGAGTTTCATTGACGCGCTGCCCCGCTATATGGAGGAGCCACGTGCGCCTTTAGCCGCGCGCCAGGCTGTTCAGGCCGCGGTTCTCGCCAGCGCGTCTGAGCATATCTTGATCAGCTCCGAGAACTTCCCGCTATGCAAATTTGAGGCCCTGCGCACCTTTTTTACTCGCCTCGACAATGTGGCGGCCGTTCATGTCATCTTCTTTGTTCGCAGCCAGGATGAGTTGGCGGAATCCGAGTACAATCAAATCGTCAAGCTTAAGGGCGAAACCTGCTGTTTCGAGACCTACGCGACATCACGGATAGAAGGTTGCGACTACTTTGAAGAAGCCACACGCTTAGAGGCCGTGTTTGGGGCCAAGCATATACAGTTTGGGGTTTTTGATGCCGCGGCGCGCAATATCGTCCCGCAATTCCTTGATATGCTGGGCATCGACTACACCGAATTTGAAACACCCAACACCGAGGCCGCTAATGACCAGTTTGGCAATATCTCATTAGGCTACTATGCGTTGCAGGCCGTCCGGGCGCTCAATGCAATCGCGATGATCGATCGACGTGCAATCGATCAGGCGATCAGCTCGGCGCTTAAGGGCCGGGATGTGCCGGCCCTGATGTTTGACAGCGATTGGGGGCGCCGCTTCCGCGAGACCTATGCCGCAAGCAATGAAGCCTTCTCAAGGCGCTTTCTCGGCCGAACCATGACCGATCTTGGGGGCCGCCGCTACAGCGACGATGAGCGCGATGCAATACGCCAGCAGATTGCAGGCCTGAACGCGCAATTCAAGCGGGGCTAGCGGACCGCGTCGGGGAAGGGAAACACCCCGCTAGTGATGGCCTCGACACGCGACTGAAAAACCGCATTCGAGCCTGTCAAGTCAGCGGTCATCAATGCATCGAAGGCGGCTGGCTGACAAAATATTTTCTGCCGGTCGAACGCCTTCAATCCTAGATAATGCATCAGACGGATATCGGCCATTTCGTCGGGAAACAGCTCGTCGCAAAGCTCATAATTGGGATAGTTGAAACGCGGAACAAGTTCCCGGGTCGGGAGCGCCAGATCGATACATGTCAGCGCTAGGCTAACCTGGGATGCCCACCAGTGGGTCACATGGCGCGCGACCGGTTCAAACAACTCTCTGTCCCGAGCGGCGAAACACTTGAGCATTGACGGAGTGCCCACAAATACCCCGTAGTTAATATAAAACGGTGTCGGCTGGTGCGGCGCCAAAAGAAAGCGATGATCTAGGTCGAGGCGGTAGCCGAGCACATCTTCGGCAATTTCCTGCCAGTCTTTCTCTGGCTCTCTCGACTGGCGATTCGGCATCGGAAAAGGATAATGCGCCATCACTCCTGCAAGCGCGGGAGTTTGCACAAGCTCAGTAATCAGGTCGTCGAATGCGGCTAGTGGCGCAACATCCGCATCGCATATGAAGCACAGGTCCGCCCCGTCGCGCAGAACGTCGAAGCGCCGATAGTGCTGTGCTGAATGTACGATATTCTCGGCTCCGGGCTCGTGTGCCCAGACTATTTCGATGCGCTCAAGATACGGCACCCATTCCTCGGGGATCGACGCTTCGGTGTGATCGCCCAGCAAAGCGACGAGACGAGCATCGCGGTAGTGTCCACCAAGCGCGTCCAGGCACAGTCGGAAAAAAGCAAATTGAGACAAGAACCCCGGCGTCACACTACCGCACAACAGGAAATCGAGTTTCATCGCTTAGCCTTTCCCCCAAGAGGACGATTGGTAGGGCGACGGCCTCGTCGAGGCAAGTAGCTATTCAGATTGCGGTTTCTATCCACGTCTTGTGTTATGGTAATAAGACCTCTATCCGTCAGTCTAGCGGAGTTCGACGGATTTGAGCCAATTGCAGAAAGAGCGTTTCAGTGATTTTGCACTCTGGGGAGGTGAACCGGCGTTTAGTCACCCCCAACACGTCAACCGGCCATTTATTGCCAACCGGGAGAGGTTCGAGGCGCGTATTCGAGACGCCTTGGACCGCGGCTGGCTAACCAATGGCGGTCCGCTTGTTTGTGAACTCGAGCAACGTCTGGCTGACTATCTCGGCACCAAACACTGCGTGCTAACGGCCAATGCTACACTGGGTCTCGAACTGGTTCTGCAGGCCCTGAAGGTGGAGGGAGAGGTCATCATGCCCTCATTTACCTTCGTTTCCACCGCCCACACGCTGACCAAGCTCGGCCTAACACCGGTTTTTGCCGATATCCGGCGAAACGATCACAATCTGGATCTCGCCGCTTGCGAAGCGCTGGCGTCGGAGCGTACGGGCGCGATCATTCCAACTCATATCTGGGGTCAACCGGGAGACCTTGAGGGCTTCGCCAAGCTCTCCGAGCAGCTCGGCTGCCCGCTTATCTATGACGCCGCTCACGCTTTTGACACACAACGAGGTGATCGCTGGCTTGGACAATTCGGGCGCGCCGAGGTTTTCTCCCTCCATGCCACCAAATACTTCCATGCCGTGGAAGGCGGGGCCATAACCACCTCGGACGATGATTTGGCGGCACAAATCCAACTGACCCGGAATTTCGGCTTCGAGGATTATGATAGGGTCGCAAGCCTCGGCACAAACGCAAAAATGTCGGAACTGCATGCGGCAATGGGGTTGAGCAATCTGGAAAATATAGAGCTGATCCGGGACCGAGCGCACAAGGTCCATTCGACCTATTCGGCAGGCTTGAATGGTATTGCAGGCTTGAGATTCCTGTCGCTCGACGTCGATTGCCATTCCAATCGCCAGTATTGCGTCACCGAGATCGATCCGGATGTCTTCGGCCTGCAACGCGATCAGGTAATTACGCTCCTGCACGCCGAGAACGTGTTTGCGCGCCGGTATTTCTACCCCGGCAGCCATAATCTAAAGCCGCATTGTTACACCAGCCCGCCGCCGAACCTTCCAGTAACCGAAGAGGTTGGTGCATCCATCCTTGTATTGCCTGGCGGTGCAGCGATGGAAGCGGACCAGGCGAGCAATATCGCGTCATTGCTCGGCGAGATCCAGCGCTCTGCCGATCAGCTGCGCCAGCGCTTCGCTGCCAGCCTGAGCTAGGATGGCCACCGATGAACCAGATCGCCGATCACTATCGCCACCGTGTCGAAACGTCGGAATCGACAGATTTCCTTGCGCAAGTCGGCCATACGCTCAACGGCCAGGCAGTCGCCCCGGCTCATGTCGAGGCTATGAAACAGCAGATTGTCGACGTACTGGACCTAGCGGAAGGCGACCATCTCTTGGATCTGGGATGCGGCAATGGCGTCTTCACAGTAGATTTGGTGCGCATCACAGGGTCGGGTCTAGGACTCGACCTCTCTCCAAGCCTCATTGAGCTCGCGCGGACGCACCATTCCACCGTAGGACTGGACTATGTAGCCGTGGATCTGAAGGCGCTCGCAGCGAACCCGGCGGGGCTGGACAAGCGCTTCAATAAAGTCCTAATGCACGCGGCCCTACAGCATTTCCAGCCGCACGGTTTCGGTGCCTTGCTCGATTCGGTGCTCGACCGCTGTGAGCCGGAATGTACACTGTTTTTTGCTCTGGTTCCCGACAGCAGCAAACGCTGGACCTTCTACAACACGCTGGAAAGACGGGTTCGGTACGTTTGGGAACGCTTCCGGGGTCGGCACCTGTTCGGCTACTGGTGGTCCCCGCGATACGTTGAGCAGGCCTGTAGGGAGAGGGACCTAGAGATTAATTTTCCACCGGTACCGCAAATCCTAGACTCCGCGCGCTACCGTTTCGGGATCAAGATCCGTCGAACGGACCCGCAATGAGCCGCATGTTAGACGCAATTGGTTATGACCGAGCATGAGCATCCCTATGCAAGCCAAGCTTACGCTGCAGCGCTCTGTGCCATGGAAGGGCGCATCGGATTCCTGGAAACACTGGGCATCTGGGTCGAAATCAACCGGATTCCGGAAAGCGACGCCTATGATGCTCGCGGTGTCTATCCATTCAGCCCGTCATTGCAGCAAACCGGACAAGAGACCCTGCAGGACGAACTCCGGGCTCTGGGCTTAGTCTCATTAGTCCTGGTGACCGATGCGCTCGAGGATCAACCAGACACCCTCCTCGCCGCGTTTGATGTTAGACGGAGTTACAAGGAACACTTCACCTATCGCCCGGGATCGGTACAGACGGAGTTTTCGGCCAATAATCAACGATACCTCAGACGCGCGCGACGGCGATGCCAGTTCCGGGACATTGATCTGGTAGACCATTTTGATGAGTGGATCGCGCTATACGATCACCTTATCCGCCGGCACGGCCTGACCGGGCGCCACCAGTTTTCGCACACCTATATGAAGCATCTGGCCCAGTCGGGACGGTTTGATGCAATTGGTGCGTTCTTTGATGGCCGGCTGATCGGCTGTCAGACATGGCTCACCCACAACGGGTGCGCCTACGGGCATATCGGCGCGTCCAATGATGAGGGTTACCGGCACGGCGCGGCTTTTGGCCTATACGGTCATGCGATAGAAAAATATGCGGGTTGCAGGGAATTGGACCTAGGGGGAGCGCCGGACCGGGAACGGGTCCCGGGCGGCCTTAGCAGCTTCAAGAGTGGTTTTGCGAATGGCCGACGGTCTAATTTCCTTCTGGGGAGTATCGCCGACCCATCGCAATATGATGCGCTATGTCGCCTTCACAAAGCGACACCCCGGCAAGAGGGCTTTTTCCCGGCCTACCGGGGCCCGGCCACGTTATCATGAATCTGGGCTAGACTAGGCAGGGTCTAAAAGCAAAGCAGCCCGCCAATACAAGCGGGCTGCAGCACAATTTCACTATCAATACCGCAAATTGAGCCTATTGCAGATCAGTACGTTCGGCTTCGAGCGCGGTGATACGCTCGTTCAACTGTGCAATGTAGCGATGCGCGTATTCCAGCTCGCTCAGCATTCCGCCGACCTTGGTAGAAAGGTTGAAGGGGCCTTCTTCCGGCGTCGGTCCAACATGCATAAGATGACGGTTGGAATACATGTACTCGGCGTGCTCTTCAATTGACGGCAGATCATAATCTGCATCGAAAACGGCATCACAACCACCGGCACAGGAACCAGTCGTCGTGATCGTACCGGCGATCACCAAGTCACCGTCATGCTCAACCACCATCGCCGGACCTCCGACCGCATCGGAATCAATAATGAAACGGCCTGAGGCAGCGTTCTCGTGGGTCAGATACCAAGTATCACCGCTCGCTGTATTCGCCATGCGGATCCAGGAACCGCCATTATTAACCGTTCCCAGCACTTCGCGAGCACCGGCAGTCGAGCTGATATCCTCAATCAGCAAGCCAGCGCTGCCATTCGAGCGCCGAACGTGCAGAGCCGCCTGCGGTGAGCTCGTACCCATGCCGACATCACCGTCAGCAGCGATATCAATCGAGCTTTCCGGAGCGCCCGGACGCATGCGGAAGCCAAGACGGCTGCCATTGGTCACGTCGCGGATGAAGAAATTGGTCTCGTTCGCCGCGATATCATAAGTCTGAGCGGTAAAGCCAGACGTGCCATCCTGTTCAAGACGGATCGTCGGGGTATCGCCCGAGGTGATGTGGACCTCAGTGATCGGGGTCTGTTGGCCGATACCGACATCGCCGGCAGCGTCGATCCAGAGCGAACCGGTCGGCGCACCAGCCTGGACGCGGAACGGCGTGCGGCCGCCGGTCACATCATCAATCGCGAAATAGTTCTCGCCGCCATTATTCGAGGAGTTGACCTCGATTTCCCAGTCATTGCTCGGGAAGCTGGCCGAAGTGGACGTATCATTGAAGCCGATACGCAGATTGTTTTCCTTCAGTCGAATCGTGTCGAAACCGAAGCTCTCACCATTCACACAGTCATTGCCCACACAAAGCGAGAAGCTGATGATGACATCGTCATTAAAGACCTGGTCAGCGGTCGCTGCCGTGGAAAGCCCCAGCATCATGGAGCCCGCAATCGCAACGGCGCTGGCCGTGGAAAGAAGTTGTTTCATGGTCATTCCCCCAGAATGATGTTGGTGCTTATTCTTCGGTCACGCTCTGGTCGACCGGAATGATCTGGCCATCGCGCACTTGGAAACTGCCGGACATTTGACGACCGACGTAAAGATTGGCCGACGTCCCGGACCGGCCGTTGCGCGCCAGTTCGTCGGCGCCGACCCGGCGCTCGATCTGAGACGTGGCTGCGGACAGCGACCAGCGATAGATGCCATCCTCAAGCTCACCATAATCGGCGAGACGCAGTGACGGCGCCCGGCGCTCGGAATGACGCTCGGCGGTGTAATTCCCCGGCCCGGTCACGCGAAGCGTATAGTTGGAGAGGCCCGGCACGGCGTTGAATGCGACGCGGCCGCCAGACAGCTGCGGCTCAAAAGCCGGCGCAGCAGATTCGACAGGGCCAGAGCGGAAGCTTTGCGCTGAGACAGATCCTGAAAATACAATAAATGCAGACGCAGCCAAAACGGCCGCCAGACGAGGTCTCGCCCCCATTTGCTCACTCCCCGAGATCATGGATTCGCGATGCATAAGCGAACCGGATATCATCATTAATACACAATTCCCGAGCGCATTACAGTTTAAATTTGTAATTTTTTGTGGCGAAGCACGCGCTCTGGTAGAGCGCCCTCGCGTCTAGAAAAACGGGGCGCCGCCCCCGGGGCAAGCCGGGCTATTGCTGCAATGATCGCTGAAATTCCTGCACATCGCGCTGCGCTTGCTGCAGGCTTTCTCGGGACATTTCCAAGGCGAGTGCATCGCGCAACTCGGCAGCACCAGCGACCCCAAGTAGAGCGGCGTGCGAAAACCAAAAATATGCGGTTCGGTAGTTTTGTGGAACAAACTGCCCCCGCGCATGGAGCAAACCCAGATTCAGTGCGGCACTCCCCAGCCCGCCGCGCGCCGCCCGCTCAAGTCTTCGGACCCCTTCCGGTGCGTCGAGCTGGACGCCAAACCCTCCCAGATAGCGCAACCCGGTCAGGTAAAGCGCGACGATGTCTCCAGCCTGCGCCGCCTGCACCTCGGAGGCCGAAACCGCCTGTGTCCAATCCGGCCGCACCAGCCGTGGATCAACCGGAAAACCGGTGCGGAGGAGGAGGTCACGGAATGATTCGCCCTCCAGAGCCCGTGCCTGGCGCAAAAGCTCAACGGCGAAGGCCTCATCAAGATCCACCCCGAAGCCATTCTCGTAAAGTACTGAAAGATTTCGCAAAGCCTGGGGTAGCCCTTGCGCCGCCGCCCGCTCGAACCAGACCACAGCCGCTTCATAATCCCGTTCGACACCGGTCCCGCGCGAATACATCAGACCCAGATTATTCTGCGCTCGGCCATCGCCCGCTTCGGCGGCACGGCGAAACAGGTTGAACGCCCGGCCGGGGTCGGCTTCCACACCCCTGCCGTCGAGATAAAGAACACCCAGACTTGTCACCGATGGGGCAAAATCCTGCTCTGCGGCGCGCCGGTACCAGTCGAGCGCCTCGCCCAGTCGGCTCTCACCGCCATAGGCCTCCAGAGCAACAGCGTAATCATGCGCCATGGAGGCATCGCCCGAGGCTGCCGCCCGCGAGAGCCATTCAAGGCCCGCGGGCAAATCAGCCGGGCGGCCACGGCCGATAGTCAGTCCCCGCCCGTATTCATTCATCGCCGCTCCCAGGCCCTGCTCGGCGGCGGCGCGAAACTGATCCATCGCAGCGGCATCATCTTGTGGCAATCCAGTGCCATTGAGCAGCATCGATCCGTAGGCGAGCTGGGCTTCCGCCTCACCGGCCTCGACGCGCGGCAGCACCAATGCGAGGGCGGCATCCGCATCGCCACGCGCGATGGCGGCCGTGACTTCTTCCTGGAACGTGGACTGAGCCAGGCTGGCGGGCGCAAGAGCCAGGCCCGCGCTACCGGCCAGGGCCAGCAAGACCGTGCGCAGCACAGGCCTAGTCATTGCGGGCGCGCTCCAGCCATTCGGTAGCGGACTCCTGCGCTTGTTCAAGCTCTTCCGGACTCAGGAAGCGCGCAACGGCATCGCGTTGCTCTGCAGCCCCGTCGATGCCGGCCGCAGCGGCCAGATTGGACCAGATATGGGCCTGGACATAATCCTGATTGACCCCATCGCCGGTGGCAAAACGCTGCGACATGGCGAGCTGCGCCCGGGCCGAGCCGGCCTCGGCAGCCCGGCTCTGAAAATCCAGTCCGCGTCGCGCGTTCTGGGGCAGGACCTCCCCCTCGATATAGAATTCGGCGAGCACGGCGAGCGCATCCGGATCGCCACTCTCGGCCGCCTGTTCCAGCCAGGCAGCCGAAGGCGCATGACCGCCGCGAGCCGCAGCCCCGACCCAGGACACGGCGTCAAACTCGGACTGAACCGGCATTTCACCATTGGCAATCAGGGCGCCCAGCCGGGCATCGACACCCGGGGCTCCGGCGCTGAGCGCGTTGAGATACCAACGCGCCGCTTCTGGGATATTGCGCTCAGTGCCGCGCCCGGTCTCATACAGCATGCCCAGGATAGGCTGGGCCCGGACCAGGCCGGTCTCGGAAGCCGCCAGGTACCAGCGGAAGGCCTCGGCATCGCTCTGCGCGACCCCCCGACCGGTCAGATAGGCATAACCGAGATTGGACTGGGCCCGGACGTCGCCGGCCGCGGCTGGTCGAGCCAGCAGTTCGATTGCCCGCTCCGGGTCAGCCGCGACCGCCGTGCCCGACAGATAATAGGACCCCAGCACGGTCATCGCTTCCATACTGTCGACATCGACAGCGCGTTGATACCATTCGACCCCGGCCTCGAGGCTGTCCGCCGCCTCGGCTCGCTCGATATACATCCCCGCCAGCGCTTCACCGGCCGGTGCATATTCAGCGGCATAGGCCCGGGCGAGATACTCTGCCGCGCGATCAGCATCCGGCTCTACACCGCGTCCGTCGAGATACATCATGCCCAGGCGATACTGGGCCAGCAGATTATCCTCTTCAGCCAGTTCAGCGAGAATTTCCGCGGTCCGCGCATAATCGGTCGAAGCGAAGGCTTCCTCGGCATCCGCCATCGAGTACTCACTCGGCGTGTCGCCGCCGCGTGTCACCAGCCAGGCAATTATGACCAACAGCACCACGACGCCGCCGGCGCCAGCGAAGACATATTCGCGTTTCATTCGCTTCTCTCCCCGACCGGCGCGTCCAGGCGCCGGGTGATCGTATAGGTCGAACCCGCTGCCAGCGGCTCGCTCAATTCTGTTGTCGAGCCATCCGGCCAGCGGATGGACAGGCTGTCAGCCGCACTTTGATCGCCCAGACCAAAATGCGCCACAGGTGCGTCAAATGACATGAAGCCTCCGCCAAGCTGAAGCTCACGCACCTGCAGCCCCTCATCCGTACGCAGCTCGACACGGGCACCGATGGCGTCACGATTGCCGGCCTCGTCGACCAGCCGGACCGCCAGGGCATTGGCATCCTGCACGTTATTGCGGAAGTGCACCGGCGGCCCGTTGACCGGAACGGTGAGGATATCGAGATCGCCATCGCCGTCGAAATCGGCCAGCGAGGCCGCGGCCGTCATCAGATAGTCTTCCAGACCCCATTGCGGCGTGAGCTCCTCAAAATCGCCATTACCGCGATTGCGCAGGAAGATATTGGACGGCGTGACCTCATTGGGCACCCAGGTCCCGTTGACGATGTAGACGTCCTGCCAGCCATCGAGATCGAAATCGCCGGTTGAGACATCCCAGCTCCAGCCGCCAATCTCAAGCCCGCGCGCCTCGGCCGTCTCGTCGTAGCGGCCGTCCTCACGAAGCTCCATTAGGACATTCCGAGCCAGAATCTGGCGCACAGCCTCGTCCTGTTCACGCGCCGTCATGGTCCGGGAGGGCCAGAAATGCAGATCGCAATAAGAGCGGATGCGAGTCTGGTCGGTCGCGATCAGTCGACAAAGGCCGGGATCATTGCTCTGGATGGCCAGGTCCTTGATCATCATCGCCCGGCATTCCGCCTGCATCACCCCGGTGAGCTCGGCGCAACGGCGGGCATTGGCCGGATCCAGGCTGTTGCCGGCGCGATACCAGCTCTTGATGTCGATATTTTCCTGGCACACGGCGCGGTCTTCGGCCCGTTCGATGTCGAGGCAGTAATCCTCGATCGGCTGCATCCGCAAGCGGCTCGATATGCCCGAGGCCCGGCCGGCGATCTGGGCCGCGTAGAGCTCCATATTGCCGTCATTGGTGAAATCGACCGAACTCAACGACATGGTGGTGGTCGTGGTCATCGGTATGACCCCGTCCTGATAGGTAATGGCGTCAAACCCGCCACGGCCATCGCCGATATAGAAGTAATCCGGCACCTCGAAATCATTGCCGACAATGAGATCGAGCGCGGCATCATTGTTGATATCGCTGAGCAGGATGGAGAGGGTTTCACCGGGGATACCCGGCAGGTCGTGATAGCGTCCACCGGACAGACGACCGCCATCATTGAACAGGATGCGATTGCGCGATTCCTCGCCCGGGACGCGGCGATACCAGCCAGCCGCCCAGTTTCCGAGAGCGGCATCGATATAGCCATCCCGGTCAACATCGCCGAAGCTGGCCGCCAGGACCAGCGGCGCATTCTCGCGATTGGCGACGGGCCGCAATTGCGACACATCAAACGTGCCGCCGGTATTGGGCAGGACGTAGACACCCTCGCGATAGGTCGTCAGGAACAGGTCAGGATAGCCAGAATTGTCGATATCGACGAGGACAGCATTGAAAACCGGCATGTCCGCAATGGCACCGAGATCGACCGGCATGCGGGTGAACTCGCCGCTGCCATCATTGCTGTAGAGGTAGAGACCACCGCGCGTGGAGGCGAAAACCAGGTCGATATCGCCGTCACCATCAATATCGCCGGAGGATATGCTGCGTCCTTCCCAGAAAGGCGGCCACATATCACCGAAGGAGAATTCGACCCCGTGATCAATGCCGATATGCCAGGCTTCCTGCCGGGTGAAAATCGTGTCCCCAGCCGGTGAGACCGGGTTGAAGGGCGTGCTCTCGACCTCGATCCGCGTCGCTCCGCCGGCGGCGGGGGCTGCGGTGGCAGCGACAGGCTCGTCGGCGGTTGAGGATTGTTCGAGCCGGGTCTCGACCTGCTCGATCGGGGCACTGAGAAGGTCCAGCGCCCGCGCGGTCTGATACCGGTGCCAGGCATCGGCGCCGAAACCCGCGAAGAGGCCGAGCACGGCCACCATTGCGGCCAGCATCCAGGCTGCACGCCAGCCAATAGCGCCGCCGACAATGAGGAAGGAGTAGACCGAGAAGCTGCCAAGGGTGAAGACCAGGGTCATGACATAGCCGTGCCCGACGCCGGAATTCATCAAGGCACCGGAGACCACAACATCAAACCCGATCGGCACCGGGAAGAACGTGCCGGCGACTGCGGCGATCACCAGCAGCAGCGGGCTCGACTCGCGCCCGGCCAATGCGTCCGGCGGCAGGAGGTTGGCGACCAGCGCCCCGAGCACACCGGCCAGGATCATCAGCGGCACGGCGACCCGGATGATGAACCAGAGGTTCCGTGCATAATCGCGGACAAAACCCGTCAGGGCCGAGGTCAGGTCCTCTTCCAAAAAAACATCGTCATCATCACCGGACGCCGTGGGCGCCTCAGGCCCGGCACGCCCGTCATCAACGGTGCGCAGGAGTTTTTCCGGCGGAATGAAACGGCACAGGATCGGCACACCGATGAGAATGACCAACAGGCTGAGCGCCACTTTGGTCACGGCGATGTAGAAGGGCAGGATGGAGAAGGCCATCGTCAGCACGACGAAATTCAAGGTCGGCGAGGCCACCATGGCCGACAGCGTCGTCTCGGCCCGCGAGCCCCCTTGATAGAGACCCTTGGCAATCGGCGCGGCGCAATTGACGCAAACGCCAAGCGGCGCCCCCAACACCATGCCGTACAGCGAATTGGCGAAGGGTCCGGAGAAACTGCGCCGCCGCAAATAGCCCAGCACTGTCAGGAAGGCGGCGCCCATCAACAAGCCGAACGTCATGCCCTTCTTGTTGGTATCGATCCAGTTGACCGAGGAGTAGGACCAGCGCTGCAAGAAGGGCTGGTCCGGCGTCACCGGGATCACCGCCTCGAAGCTGAGCGGATCTTCCAGCGTGATCGCGCCGGACATCATCGCCTTTTCATCCAGTGACGGATAACGCGAACCGGTCCAGAACATGACCGCCAGAACGACAACCAGCAAGCCGGCTAGGGCCAACCGGACATACCGTCCCTGGTCCGAGCGCAAGGTCAGGGTCGTCACAATTCACTCTCCTCGTTACAGATCTGGTTCCCCAGGCTTTCCGGCGCCTGTGCCACCCACTCGAACGGGCGAGCATCGCTGGCCCCGAAATGTGCCAACGCGAAGCGTTCCCGACTGCGGCCACCCTCGCTTTCCACACGGGCCAGCAGTGCGACGCGCACGCCGGTCAGGTCATTGAGGTCAGCATTCAATCCGGTCTGGTCCTGCGGCTGCGGTGTCCCGCCAAAGACCGTGAGCTGGGAAGAAAGGCACGACCAGAGCGCCGGGCTCATTCCCCGCACCGCAAGCAATTCCTCAACCGAGACGAAGGGGCGATTGGCCGGCTTGCGGCGCCAGCCATCGGGATAGGCACCGGCCTCGCCGCCCTCGGGCCGGGCCTGGGTATCATTATCACGCCAGTCGAGTATGCCCTGGGCCAGGCGGCGGGCCCGGCCGGGCGCGAGACCGGCGCGCTGCAGCAGATCCATCCAGCGGGTCTCGTCGGCCATGTTGATATCCATCAGCCCCTGCTGCCGGGCGAGGAAGACCGTGACCTGCCCGCCCTCGAGCGGAAAACTGCGCGGAAGATCACCGATCGCGGCCCGGCCGGACAGGGCCAGGTCGAAGGCGACCAGATCAAGGGCCGAGCTGAGCTGCGCGTCGAGCTGGCTGTCCAGGCGCTGTGCCGCCGTCATCCGGGCCTGTTGCTGCACCAGTCCCGTGGCCCCGGCGAGCAGAACCGCCACCAGGAGCGAGGTCCACAGGACATAGAGGAGAGCGCTACCGGTATCTTTGCGGGGCGGGTCGCAGGTCATCGGGCTAGTCGAACAGGTTGGGCTGGCGGGCTTCCAGAGCTTCAAGTTCACGCCGCATGTGCGACAGCGCATCAGCAGCATCTTGCTCGTTCTCGATAATTCGCGGCGTCAGGAAGATCACCAGCTCGCTGCGCTCACTACTCAGACTGCGATCCTTGAACGCATTGCCGACGCCGGGAATGCGGCTGAGCAGCGGAATGCCGCTCTCATTGTCGGAATGGCTCTCGCGGATCAGACCGCCGAGGGCAATTGTCCGCTCCGAGCGTACCGCGACGGTCGAGGTGAATTCGAGCGTCTGGATGGTCGGGCTGTCGATCCCGGATGTGGTCGTCGGGCGCACGCTGGAAACTTCCTGGTCGACTTCGAGCACAACCACGCCGGAGGCGTTGATGCGCGGCGTCACTTCCAGGATCACGCCGGTATCGCGCATTTCCACGGTCGAGACGATGGGCGCGCTGGGATCGGTCACCGCCGACGCCGTCTGGGTAATGATCGGCACTTCATCACCGACGCGCAGGTTCGCGGTCTGGTTATTCTGCACCATGATCGACGGCGCCGAGAGCACGGTGACATCGGTGAGCGAATTGAGCGCCGAAAGCGTCGCCGTCAGGTCCGCACCGGTAAAGGCGTAGTTGAAGCCCGGGAAGGTCGGATTGGCGGTGCCATTGGCATTATCCGTGAAGGAAATGTTCGACGTGCCATCACCGCTCTGGTTCTCGAAGAACCAGCGCACACCGAAATTCAGCCCATCAACCAGCCGCACCTCGGCGATGGTCGCTTCGATCAGCACTTGCGGCGGCATGACATCCATGCGCTCGAGGAGCTCCAGAATTTCCCGGTATTCCTGGTCCGTTGCCCGGATGATCAGGGCGTTATTCAGCTGGTCGGGGATGATCGCGAGACGCCCCTCAGGACCCTCATCCCGGACCTCACCGGAATCGGCAGCGCGTTCAGAAGCGAGCGTGCTCTGGAATACCGCGCCATCACCGGCCGCGCCGCCAGCGAACGCGGCGGTAATCTGGGACGCCAGCGTAGCAGCCGGCGCATTGCGGGCAGTGTAGTAACGCAGCCGGCGCTCATCGCCACCAGACGGCGTATCGAAACGCTCGACCAGTTCGCGAACCTGCTCGAAACCGGCGCGATCACGGGCGGCGACAAAAAGCAGGTTGGGCCGCGGCAGGGCGATGGTCCGCACCGCACCGGAGGCCATACCCATCCCGGTCAATACCGCATCAACTTCGCTCTTGGCAGCCTGGGCGTTGACGTAGCGAAGCTCATACATGCCAAAGACGCGATCGGTCAGGAACGGCCGGTCAAAAGTCCGGACCGCATCCTGGGCAGCGCGGACTTCAGAAGCCGGCCCGGCCAGTACCAACACGCCTTCTTCATCACGCGGCACAGCCTCGACGCGGCTGGACAGGAAGGGGTCAATCAGCGTCAGGATTGAGCTCGGATTGGTATGCTCGACCGGCAGGACCAGCCCGCCATAACCGATCTGGCCGCTGCCGCTCAAATTCGCCCGAACTTCGCCGGACTGGGTCAGCAGGAAGCCGGATTCGCGCTCGACAAGCGCATAACCGCTTTCCGACAGCACGGTTTCCAGCGCCGTCAGCGCTGTGCGGGCCGATGTCGGCTCTGCCGCGGTCAGGGTGATACGGCCCTCGACACCGGTCGCAACCATGACCGGCTGGCCCAGCGCTTCCTCGATAATGGCTCGCACCGCATCGACCACGGGAGCATCAACGAATTCGAGGCGCATGGTGCGGTCATCGAGATCAGATCCGCCCCGGCGCGACAGGGCACCGCGGACATTGCGCTCCTGGTAAAACACCAGGCGTTCCGGCTCGGCGACCGGATCAGCTTGCGGAGCGGCCGGCTCGGGCGTGACGGCGCGCTCAAGCGGCGCGGCCTGTACACGTTCTGCCGGTAGCGACACCGGTGCGGGGTCAGCCTGGCGACCGGGCAGGGTCAGGCCGGTTGCGCAGCCCGTCAGCGCCAGCGCAGACAGCGCCGCGGCAAACCCTTTGTAATAGCCGTGAATTTTCATACGCTCCCCCTGCACAGCGTGCAGTTTAGACGCAATCTGTGAGCGTCTCCAGCGAATTAACCTTACTCGTTCAGCTCCAGCAGTACCGATTGCGAGCCCTGATCGAAGCGCGCCCCGCGGCCGGTAATTTCAACCAGGACAAAGCCCTCGAGCTCCTCGCCCAGGCGCAGGGACACAACACCATCGGAGCCGGACACCAGAACCACGGTCTGGTCCTCGGTTTCGACCAGGCCAATGAGGCGGTAATCCTCAAGCGGCGAGGCCTGGCGGACAGTCTGGTTCTGCGCCCCTATGCGGCCCGGTTGCACCCATTCGGCCAGCGGTTCAAGCGAGACGGTCTCGGCCTTGTGATCATCCGACCCCAACCCGGCTTGCGACGTCGGATGGCTGATGGCCGCCGGTCCGGGCCAGTAGGACAGGACCGCGCCAAGCAGCAACAGGCCGGTTAGGCCGATCGCCAATATGTCTCCCCGGTCACGCAGCATTGCCGGCCTCCAGCTGATAGCGACAGGCCATGGTCAGACTGACCCGGATACGGCCATCGGCCAGCGCCAGGAGCTCGAATTCCATGACATCGAGATCGATCAAGGCCGGCCCGGACAGCAAGGTCAGCGCGGTCGGCGCATCGGCAATAAAGGCGATATCCGCAGCGAGGCTGGCCGCCTCGGTCGTGAGCGGCAGATCGTAGATTTCCGTCACCCGCAGGATATCGACCGGAGCATTGGCCAAGGCCTCGGAAAAGGCCGCCAGTCCTTCACTTAACTCGCCCTCGGCGATGCCTTGCGACAGGCGCATATCCAGCGCGGCAGGCTCCAGGCCGGCTGCTTCAAGCGTAGCCTCGAGGGTCTGGGCAAGACGTGCCTCGGCTACGTCGAGCCGGGCAACCTCGCTGGCGAGGCCGGCGCGAGCACTGAGTGAGGCTGCAAGCTCGCGGCCGGCAAACACAAGCGGCATGGCCAGGGCTAGCACCAGGACAGGCAGGGCCAACGCCCCGGCCATGCGTATCAGCGCCGGACTATTCATCACCGTCCTCCGGATACAGAGGCAGAACAAGACGAGTCTGGCGGAATCCCACTTCCCCGTCATGGAATTGGCCCTCAAGGACAATCTGGTCGCCGCCCTCATAACGCAGACGATGCACGCTGTCGGGACGCTCCGGATCGCTGGCGGCGGAGGCAGCGACATCGAGTACATGCGCCAATACCGGGGCCGGCGCCCCGGCGATGGCTTCCAGCGCCTCGGCCCGGGCGCGCAGCTGGCGGATTTCCGCGATCGCCGCAGATCGGGCCGACTGGGCCTCGGCATTGGCAATCTCGAGCTGGGCATTCCAGCTGATCAGGCAGACTAGCAGCGCAGCGTAGACGAGGCCGGCACGTCGCAGGAGTTTCATCGCGCCATCCCAGGGACGGTGCGCGCCGAACTGGAAGCGGGCCGCGCCATCGGCGGCCACCTCCCCGGCGATCCGTCCTGTAGGCCGGCCTTCAAGTGCCGCCAGGGCCTGTTCGAAATCGCTGCGCCGGACCAGAGCCAGCTCGATCTCGGCCATGCCATTGGCCTCGCCAAGCACCTCATAGCCAAACGCCACATCTTCGGGCGGCAGGGGCGAGAGGTCGGCCAGGCGCAGGGCCACAGCGCGGCGGCCGCGGCGCAGAGCGGTGCTGCTGATCCTGTCGCGGCGACGGAACTGGCGCTCCGGCGCGATCAGAACCAGGCGCGCATCCGGCTTGGCTTCATGCCCACCTTGCGTCCGGCGCGGCTCGCCGAGCCAGCTGCACTCAACAAGACCGACGCGCTTCAACCCGCCATCGGCTTGCAGCTCGACAATCTCGACCGGGTCACGACGGCCAAGCCCCCGCAAGAAAGCCGGCACCAAGGCGCGAAGATCGGCCAGCCGTGCGGCGATGAAGGCCGACAGGGTCGTCAGCCCGCCGGTCAGGGCGCTATCCGAGATTTTCAGCTCAGCCATCCAGGCAGGCCCCCGCATCACTATCGAAATCGCAATCGAACCGGGCGCCGCCGCCGACCAGAGCCTCGACCCGCCAGGCACCGCGGCCGGGCTCGTCGATCTCCAGCGACACCAGCCGCGGCAGGTCCGGGCCGGGCCAGCTGTCATACCAGGCCGCACGATCCGTATTTTCCAGCTTACCGTAATAGGCCAGCCGGGCCCGCGATAGGCCATCGATCAGCATCACCGCATCGGTATTCGCATTGATCGCGCCCAACGGTGTCAGCGTCATCGAGACAGCATCGCCTTGCACCTGCACATTGACCTGCGACGGCGTCATCCGGCCCGGCAGCTGGGCCAGGGTCTGAAAACCCAGACTGCTACCTTCGAATGCCCCATTGGCGCCGTTGGGCCCGCGATAAGAATAAGTCAGCGCATCACGCAGCGTCTCATTGAGCAGGACCCGGTTTTCCTGTCCCGCAGCCAGGCGCGTCACGCCGGCCTGGGCGTCGGTCATGCCGCGCAGGACCAGCACCAGGCCTACCGATATGGAGGCCATCAGCACGATACCGATCAGGGCTTCGATCAGGGTGAAGCCGGCTTGCCGCTCGCTCATGGCTCGCCTCCCGGATTAAGGCGGCCCGGTTCGAGATAGATGATCTCGAAGGAAAGCGCCGCATATCCGGTATGGGTCAGATTGGCCCGGCTCATCACCGCGCCTGTGCGCGGATCGACGGGGCGATCGACTGGGGTGATGGCGATCTGCCAATCCGGATAGAGCTCAGCCGTTGTTTCTGGCGGCAGGCCGGCGCGCAGGCGTGCGGCAATATTCTGGGCCTCAATGGTCGCGGTCTGAACCGCCTCCGCCCGCTGACCGGCCCGCAAGGCGCCCGTCATGCCGGTCATGGCCATAGCGATCACGGCCGCTGCAATGGCGCTGGCAACCAGCACCTCGGTCAACACGTATCCGCCCTCGCTCGGCCTAGTCATCGCTGACCCGCCCCGTGATCGGGTCCACCCGCAGCACGCGCCGGCCCGCAGCGTTTTCCAGCTCGACCTCAAGCGCCGGCCAGGCGAGGCGTTCGGGGGGCAGAAAAACCCGCGCGGCGGGCTTGAACCCGTCACCATCATCGCGCTGCCAGCGCGCCGTCAGGCCCTCACTCCAGACCCGTTCAACGCCGAGCATGTCGATGCGATAGCCATCCTCGGCAATCATGATCACCGCCGGCTCGCCCCGTCCTCTCACCAAGAGACGTACCCGGCGCAGATCATCGGCCAGCTGGTCGGACTGGCGCTGCAGGGCCCAGCCCTGCGACCGGCCCGACAGCGAAACACCGACCAGGGTCAGGGCGGTCGCCATGACGATCAGCGCGATGAGGAGTTCAAATAGGGTAAAGCCGGCCTGAGACGACCGGCGCGTATCAGCTGCGTGAGAGATCGGCATTTTCTCCCTCGCCGCCTTCCTCGCCATCGCTACCAAGCGTGCGAATGGTGAAACGGTCGCCGGTCTCTTCCAGCGTATAGAGATAGGGTCGCCCCCAGGGGTCGGTGAGACCGGATTCCTCGCGGAAATACGGGCCTTGCCACATCGGGCTGTTTTCCGGCGCCTCGACCAGCACGCGCAGTCCGTCCTCGGCCCGCGGATATCGGCCCATATCGATATAGTAGAGCTCAAGCGAGGTCGCGATCGAGGCCATCTGGGCTTCCGCCACCTGGCCCCGGGACTGCCCGAGATAGCGCATCACATTCGGTGCCACGAGTGCCGCGAGAAGCGCGATGATCAGCAGCACGACGAGGATCTCCAACAGGGTAATCCCGGACTCCTTGTCGCCACAGCGCAGGATCTCATTCGGATTGGCTTGGGTCATCAGAACACCACTTCATTCAAGCTGAGAACGCCGGACATCACCGACAGGATTACACCGCCAACCGCCAGGCCAAGCAGGGCTGTCAGGCCGGGGCCAATGAGGTTGAGCGCTCGACCGGCGAAACGCTCCTGGGCCGTCTGGCTGAGCTGGGCCGCCCGCGAAAGCATGGCTGCCAGTTCACCGCTCTTCTCCCCGAGGGCGACCAGACGCAGGGTTTCCGCCTCAAACAGATACGTGCCGGCCAGAGCCTTCGACAATGCCGTGCCGGCGCGCAAGCGCGACGCTGCATCATCCAGGCGCGCTCGAGCCAAGGCGCTGTCCAGCGTGGCCCGCGCCACGGCCTCGGCCCGCGCCATCGGTGCCCCGGAAGCCAGAAGAAAGCCCAGTGCCCCGCAATAACGCGCCGCCAGCCCCTTCCGGGTCAGTGAACCCAGCACCGGCAGCCCCAGCCGAGCCCGGTCGAGAACGTCTGGATAGGTCCGGGCCAGCATCTGCACGCCGATCGCCAAGCCGATCACCGCCGCCGGCAACCAGATCCCGAAATCACGCAGGAAACTGCCCGCCGCGAAGACGAAAGCGGTTTGCGGCGGCGGGGTCGCATTCGCGTTGGCGAAGACGGTCTCGAATTGTGGCAACACGATGTAGGCGAGAAACAAAAGCGTCACGAAAATGAAGCCGACCAGAGCGGCCGGATAGACCAATTGCCCGATCAGGGTCTGGCGCATCTCGTTTTCCGCCTCGATCTGGTCGGCATAGCGCCGCAGCACCGCACCGAGATCGCCGGTTTCCTCACCGGCGCGAGCTAGACCGATCAAAAGGTTGGGCGGCTGGGCGGGGTCGCTGGACAGGGCCGCGGTCAGGCTCTCGCCCGCCATGATACGGGCCGACAGGCGCTCGAGGAAGCGCCGCAGGACCCGGCGTTTTTCGCCCTGGGCCAGATTATTGACCGCTTCGGCTAACCCGATCCCGGCCTGCAACAGATCCGCGAGGCCGCGCACGAAGGCCTCGATCTCGGCCGGGCTAAGACGCGCCCGCGAACCGCTGAAAGCCGCAAAACTGACCCGGGCCGGGGACACATCGATCGGGGTGACGCCCAGCCGACGCACCTGGTTAAGGGCATCGGCCTCATCGCGACCGGCGAGCTCGCCGCGCACGGTTTCGCCGTCGCGGGTTTCACCCAGATAGCGCCAGATGCGGGCCGGTTCGTTCATCGCGGGCCTACGCCCCCAATGGCTCGGCGGATCTCCTCGGGCGAGGTCAGCCCGTCGCGCAACTTCGCCTCGGCGTCCTCGGCCATGGATACAAAGCCCTGGGCCTCAAGCGCCGGCTGGAATTCATGCTCGAAGCGGGCGCCGCGGATAGCGCTGCGCAGCTCTTCATCGACTTCAAAGGCCTCGGCCAACGCCAGCCGCCCCTTATAGCCGGTGCCTTCACAGGCTTCGCATCCCGTGCCCTGACAGGTCTGGCAGGTCCGTCGGACCAGGCGCTGCCCCATCACGCCGACCAGGGTCGAGGCTAGCAGATAGTCCTCCACCCCCATATCGATCAGCCGCAAAATGGCCGAGGGCGCATCATTTGTGTGCAAGGTGGAGAGAACGAGATGGCCCGTCATCGCCGCCTGGACCGCGGTCTTGGCTGTCTCGGTATCGCGGATCTCGCCGACCATGACGACATCAGGGTCATGGCGCAGGAAGGAGCGCAGAGCGCTGGCAAACGTCACGCCAATGGCCGGATTGGTCTGCGACTGGGCGATGCCGGCGAGACGGTATTCGATCGGGTCCTCGATGGTGAGGATTTTGCGCTCGCCATCGGCAAGCCGGCGCAGGAAGGCGTAAAGCGAGGTGGTTTTGCCACTGCCGGTCGGGCCGGTAACCAGGATCAGGCCATGCGGCTTGGACAGGGCGCGGCTGGCCAGCTGGGTGACCTGCTCGGAAAAGCCGAGCTCGGTAAGTTCATGCAGGCTGGCATCGGGATCGAGCAGGCGGATCACCACGCCCTCGCCGAACTGGCCCGGCACGACCGAGACCCGGAGATCGATCGAGCGCCCCTCGACCGGCAGGCTGAGGCGACCATCCTGGGAGCGGCGGCGCTCGGCGATATCGAGATCGGCAAGGACCTTGATACGCGAGATCAGCGCCAGCGCCTGGGCCGCAGGCAGCGATCGCTCATCGCGCAACACCCCGTCGACCCGGAAGCGCACCCCGGCATCGCGGGCACCGGGCTCGATATGGATATCACTGGCGCGCGCTTTCACGGCGGCCGTGATCAGCACATTGACCAGGCGCACCGTCGGCGCCGCGCCGGCCAGGTCCCGCAGGCGTTCCGCATCGGCGCTAACATCGACCGCATCGAGCCCGTCCTCGGCCATGACCTGGCCGAACCGGTCCTCATAGGCTGCGTTGAATTGCGAGATGGTGGCGACCAGGGGCCGGACGGGCCGTCTCAGGGCGAAGCTGAGACCGTCAATGGCCGTCCGATGCGCCGGATCGACGACCGCGGCAATGATCGCCTCACCGTCGAGACGCAAGGGCAGGATACGCTCGCGCCGCAGGAATTCCGCGTTGAGCTCGCGGCGCCAGTCATCCGGTCCGTCTTCGGTCCGCAGATCGGCATCGCTGGCGAGCGCCAGCCCGGCCTCGCTGGCAAAGCTTTCGGCGAGCATGGTTTCCGACATCAGCCCGAGCTGGGAGATGATCTGGTCGACCGGTTCTCCGGTACGCTCCGCCAGCTCGAGCGCATGCGCCGCATCGGCCGTCGAAAGACGGCCCTGGGTCTGCAATTGGTCGAGGCGGTCGCGGATCGTGCTCATGAGGAAAGTCTACGGCAGGCCGGTCGCCGGGGCTAGCGCCAGGCCCTGTGGCTGTACGGGACCCTGGAATGCGAAAGCCGCGGCGGAGACCGCCGCGGCTTTGCACTGTTCAAGGTCATGCCGGCCTACTGCATGCTGAGCGGCAGGCGGACACGGACCATGGCGCTGTTGGCTTCCAGATCGCTCTCGCCCAGGCCCTGAACCGAGACCTCGCCGGAGAGAATGCCGCCATTGCTCAGTTCGGCATTGAAGCCGAGGCGGGCGTCCGCGCGGAAATCGCCGAGGCTCGTTAGCACGCCATTGGAGTTGTAGACGTCGGCATCATCATAATCCCAGACACCGTTGACGCGGACATAGGGCTCGAAATAGCCGCCATTCGGATTGTCCATCCGGTAGGCGAATTCCGGGCCGAAGTTCAGGCGGCCAATGGTGATGTCCTGGGACGGGATGGTGAAGCCGAGGCTGTCGGTATAGGCGCTCTGCTCCTCGGTGAAATAGGCCAGGCCGATCTCCGGAGAGATACGCCAGCCACCCGAGAAATAGTCACCGGTCAGGTTGGCTTCGAGCAACCAGCGGTCGGTCTCGAAGTCATCCCAATAGGTCCCGATCGGATTGACCTGGTTTTCCGACTGGCCGTAGGCCCCGCGTGCGTCGAAATACAGGTTCTCCGACAGGCGGGCGACCATATACGGGCCGGCCATCCAGCCATCACCCTCAACCCGCGAGCGCAGGGCGCCGGTGACAGTCTCAGCCGTATCCCACTGGATAAGGGCACCGATCATCACATCCTCGGAGACCATCATGTCGGCACCGAGATAGTAGATGCCGAAATCGCTTTCCGCATCGAGACCGGCACGATTGTCGTCAACCGAGCTGTAGGTGGCCTGGAACCAGATATCGGTCGAACCGACACCGCCCTGGTTGTTCGCTGCGAGGACATCGCTTTGCGGCATGGACTTCTCGTTTGCCGCGCGGATCGCGTTGAGGCTGGTGGAGAAGTTGGCCTGGAAACGACCATCGCGGAAGTCAGCCGAGAAATGGTTCGGCGTCGTGGCTTCGTCACCGGACCGCATGCGCTGCGCCAGGCGCGGCGAATTGGTCAGGATCTGGTCGGCACGGGCTGCCATGAAGGAGCGGATCGCCGACAGGGTGACTTCCTGGATGTAGGCCTCGTTGCGGACGTTGGCGAAGGTACAGACCATGGTCTCTTCAGGATCGAGGTCGATCGTGATGGTGCCATTGGCCAGGTCCACGACATTGCCGCCATCGGTATCACCGGTACAGGTGATGGCCGACAGGTCCCATTCCGCATTTGCCGCCTGGCTGATGGCATAGGTGCCGCGCAGGACGGTGAAGCCGGCCGAGCTGGCCGTACCGTTGGAGGTATTCAGCGTCAGCCCGTTCACCGCCGTGATATCGGAGGCGTAGGAGAAGCTGCCCTCACCGGCAATCGACGGAGCCGTCGTTGCCACAATGGTCAGGCTGCCCTCACGCGGCTCCAGCGTGATGGTGACCGGAATGACGATGGTGTCGAGCGTATTGGCCTTGGCCAAGCCGCCCTCCTGTCCGGACGGAACCACCTCGGTGATGGTGATGTTGGCCGAATAGGTCCCCGGAGC
Source organism: Maricaulis sp. (assembly GCF_030149235.1). GTDB lineage: Bacteria > Pseudomonadota > Alphaproteobacteria > Caulobacterales > Maricaulaceae > Maricaulis. Next base: position 57,778 of record NZ_JASBRW010000038.1, read on the forward strand.
CAGATCCAGTACCGCAGCGGTGAAGCTGACGGTGAATTCCAGCGAGCCGGAAGCCGGGATGGAACCCGAGGTCGGGTCGATCGTCAGCCAGGGCTGGTCGGTCGCAGCGGTGAAGAAGAAGGCCGCACCGCCGGTATTGTCCAGGCTGAAAGTCGTGCTCTCGGTCGTCGGATCATCGGTCAGGGACGCGAAGGTGATCTCGACATCCGGGATCGCGGTCTCGTCGATCTTCGGATCCGCGGTGAACTCGAAGTCACAGGTGACGGAGTCCGCCGGGGACAGGGTGATATTCGCCGTTCCCGTGCCGGTATCAACGGTCGTGGAACCGCCGGTACACATGATGGCATCAAGCGTGAAGTCGCCGAAATCATCGAGCACGACGGCATAGCTGCCCTCGGCCAGATCGCTGAAGATCGAGGAGCCGGCCTGCGCCACCGTGGTGATCGAGAAGTCGCCAAGATCGCCGGTGTAATCGAACGTGCCGTCCGCTGCACCGGTTATGGAGGTGGCGATGGTGACCGTGCCGCGACGCATGTCGACAGAGAAGATATCGGTCTCGGTACCATCCGTCTGGGCATTGCCATTGGCATCGGCACCGCCGGTCACGGTGACATCAATATCGGTGATATTGTCGCCATTATCCGCCACTGCATAGGTCGCCGTGTAGACCGTGTCGCCGCTGGAGAAGGCCCCAGAGGTGAAGGTCAGCGTGCCGGACAGATCATCCGAACCGAAATCAATCGCCGGAACGGTGGTCGGGTCCATCGCTTCGGAGAAGGTCACTGCCAGGGTGAAGGGCGTGCCGACATCGGCGACACCCAGCAGGGCATCGGACGCGACCACGCTGACAACCGTCGGCGCAGACACGTCTGCGTCGAGGGAGAACTGGGTCGCGGCAGTATTGCCATTACCCGGGCCATCGGTCGCCACATCGGCAGCAACATCGACCGTCACCGCGCCGTCAGCGGCCGGCGTGATCGTGGCACCATAGGTCGTGCCCGAGCCGGTGAAGGCCGAAGCCGCACCATTGCCGACCGTGATGTCGGCCAGCTCGAAGCCGGTGACAGCTTCGGAGAAGGTGAAGCTCACATCGAACGGACCGGTCTGCACACCCGTTGCCACAGACGCGATGATCACGTCCGGCGGGGTCAGGTCGGTGTCGACGCTGAACTGCGAGGCTGCCGTATTGCTGTTGCCCGCAATGTCGGTCAGGCGACCGGCCGGAATATCGACCGTCAGCGTGCCTTCCGCGGTCGGCGTGACTTCAGCGGTCCAGCTGTCTCCGGAACCGGAGAAAGCGGAGAGCACACCATTGATCACATCGACATCGATGGCGGCAAAGCCGGTCACGTCTTCAGAGAAGTCAATGGTGAGGGTGAACGGACCGGACTGGATCGCCGTCGGGCCGGTAAAGGCCACGGTCGGCGGGGTGATGTCAGCCGCGACGGAGAACTGGGTCGCCGCCTCGCTCGGGTTGGACACGGCATCCTGGCCGGCACCCAGGGCGATATCGACGGTTACATTACCGTCAGCTGCCGGGGTGATGGTGGCCTGGTAGGTCGTACCGGAGCCGGTAAAGCCGGACGCGGCACCATTGCCCACCGTCAGGTCGGAAACCTCGAAACCGGTGACGGCTTCGGAGAAGACGACATCGATGGTGAAGGCGCCGATCTGGGTTGCGGTCGGACCGGTGATGGCGACAGACGGGCCATCCTGGTCGAGCGCAGCCGTGGCGGTTTGCGCCGTGGAGACGTTACCGGCCGCATCCGTCAGGGTGACGGACAGGGTCAGCGTACCGTCCGGCAGGCCGGACAGGTCGATCGGGGAAATATTCTGCCCCGCAGAGGTGACCGTGCCGGATCCGGTGACCGGGCTGCCACCGCTATCGGAGGTGAAGCTGTAATTATAGGTCGTGCCGGTTTCCGCACCGGTGAAGTCGAAGAAGCCGTTCGGCGCGGTGACCGCGTTGAAGGACGGCGTATCCAGGCCCGTGAAGCCGACGGTGAAGCCGGTCGGGGCCGTGACATCGACATCGATGGTGAACTGGGTCGCGGCGGTATTGCCATTGCCCGCGGCATCAGAGGCGGCACCGGCATTGACGTCGACCGTCGCTGCACCATCCGCGATCGGGGTTGCGGTGACGGAATAGGTCGTTCCGGACCCGCTGAAGCCGGACAGGGTCAGCTCGGCGCTGGCCGTGATGTCGCCAACAACGAAGTCGGCCACCGATTCCGAGAAGACGATATCGACGGTGAAGGCCGAATTGGTCGGACCGGTCGCTGTAGAGGAAACGGTCACCGTCGGCGGGGTCTCATCATTGGTGATGGTGAACTGGGTCGCGGCCGTATTGCCGTTGCCCGCGCCATCATTGGCCACGCCAGCGGCGACATCGACCGTCACCGCACCGTCAGCGGCCGGGGTGATGGTTGCGGTGTAGGTGTCGCCGGAACCGGAGAAACCCGAGGCCGCCGCGTTGCCCAGCGTGATATCGCCAACCACGAAGCCGGTGACGCTTTCCGAGAAGGTGAAGGTGGCCGTAAAGGCACCGGACACCGGATCGGACGAACCGGTCGTGATCGCCACGCTCGGCGGGGTTTCGTCATTGGTGATGGCGAACTGGGTGGCAGCCGTATTGCCATTACCCGCGGCATCCGTGGCGACACCAGCATTGATGTCGACAGAGACCTGGCCGTCGCCCGACGGGGTGATGGTGGCGGTATAAGTGTCGCCGGAACCGGAGAAGCCGGAGGCGGCACCATTGCCGACAGTCAGATCACCGACCACGAAACCGGTGACGCTCTCGGTGAAGGTCACGGTGATGGTAAAGGCCCCGGACACCGGGTCGGACGAACCGGTCGCGATGGAAACATCCGGCGCGGTTTCGTCATTGGTGCGCGTGAACTGGGTCGCGGCGGTGTTGTCGTTGCCGGCCGCATCCTGGGCCACAGCAGCAGCGACATCGACGGTCACCGCGCCATCAGCTGACGGGGTGATGGTGGCCGAATAGGTATCACCGGAACCGGAGAAGCCCGAAGCGACCGCATTGCCCAGCGTGATATCGCCGACGACAAATCCGGTCACGCTTTCGGAGAAGGTGAACGTGGCCGTGAAGGCACCGGAGACCGGGTCGGACGAGGTCGAGCTGATGATGACCGTCGGCGCCGTTTCGTCATTGGTGACGGAGAATTGCGTCGCGGCGGTATTGGTATTGCCCACCTGGTCAGCGGCAACACCGGCAGCGACGTCGAGCGTTACCGCGCCATCAGCGGACGGGGTCACGGTCGCGGTATAGGTATCACCGGAACCGGAGAAACCGGACAGGGCTGCATTACCCGCAGTGATGTCGCCAACGACAAAGCCGGTGACGCTTTCCGAGAAGGTGAAGGTGGCGGTGAAAGCACCGGACACCGGGTCAACCGAACCATTGGTAATCGCCACGCTCGGCTGGGTCAGGTCAAGCGGCGCCGTATCGGTCGCCGGGCTGGACGTATTGCCGGACGGATCAGTCAGCGTCAGCGATACGGTCAGCGTACCTTCCGACAAGCCGGACAGATCAAGACCGGTAAAGTCGAACTCATTCAATTCACCAGGCGAGGCCGGCGCCGGAAGCGTACCCGTACCCGTGACCGGCGTGCCGCCACCGCTCGAACTGATTGAGTAGGCGTAATCGGTCAGGCGCTCCGGATCAGACAGGGTGAAGGAGGCATTGGTATAGTTCGACGGGCCATAGCCGGTCGCATCGAAGGCGACGGTGAAGCCGGACGGGGCCTCATTGTCGAAACCGGAACCGGTGAGACCAAAGATGTAGGGGTTCTCGTCGGTATCATTATTGGCGATCGAGACCGAGGCGTTGATCGGTCCAACCGCGCTCGGATCAAAAGTGACCACGAAAGAGGAGGTCCCGGCCGCAGCAATCGTCGAGGCCGGCTGAGAGGTCACCGTGAAGTCGGTGCTACCCGAAATCGTGACGGCATTGGCACCCAGGGTCAGGTCGGACGAACCGGTATTCTGGATGATGAAGGTCGCGGTCGGTGTGGCGCCGGAAATATTGACCGAACCGAAATCGGTGCCGTCAGCGGAGGCCGGGGTCGCATCGCCATTGAGGATGCTCAGCGTGGCGGTGCTGTCGACGACATTGATTTCCGGACCGGTAACGCCAGACCCGGAAATGCCGAACGTGTACGGGTTCTCATCCGCATCATTGGTCGCAAAGGACAGCGTGTCGGAGCGGCTGCCGATCGCGGTCGGGTCGAAAGTGACCTCGAACGTGGTCGAATTGCCGGCTGCGACCGGGCTGGAGGGCTGACTGGTGATGGAGAAGTCCGTCCCCGTCGTCAGCGTTACCGTACCGACAGTCAGGTCTGTGGTGCCGTCATTGCGGATGGTGAAGGTGCGGCTGGCCGTACCGGAGGCGACATCGGCGGTCCCGATGAAGGTGCCGTCAGTAGCGCCGGGGGTCGCATCGCCATTGGCGATTTCCACGCCGAGGCCGAGCGTCGTGGCTTCCGGCGCGGCGACGGCGATGGCCACGGTGAAGTTATTGGACGCGGTATTGTCTGCGCCGCTACCATTCTGGGCACCGGCTGCATTGTACTGAACTTCAGCCGTACCAACGCCGGTCGGGGTCAAGGCGACCGTGTATTCGGCAGCACTGACCGGGGTAATGCCGGCCAGCGTCACACCGGTAAGGGTGAAATCGCCGGCATCGACGCCGGTCACATCTTCGCTGAAGAGCAGGTCGACATTGAAGTTCGACGCCACGGAGAGCGGGCCGGACGGGCCTTCAATACGCGAGGTCGGCGCGGGAACCTGGATGGACAGCGTGTCCGTCGCGCCGGAGATGGTGACCGCGCCGACATCGGAGCGCGTTGCGGACAGATTACTGGTGGTATTGACGTAATCGCCAACAGTCGCGCCACCCGGGACGGCGACCGTGACCGAGAAGGTACAGCTTTCATCCTGGCCGAGATTACCCCCGGTCAGCGTCAGCGTGCTGGTGCCGGACAGGGACGAGCCGACACCACAGACGTCAGTCTGCGTACCGCTGGTCGAGGCCAGACCCGAGAGAACCGCGTCCAGATCATCGGTAAACGCCAGCCCGGTCGTGGTGAAGCTGCCGGCGGCAGAGATGGTGAATTCCAGGGTCACATTATCGCCCGGCTCGGCCGGGTCATTGGTGAACGCCTTGGAGAAGTCGATCGTTCCCGTACCCTCAGCGCCGGCAATCTCGAGACCCGGAGCGACCGCATCATCAACAACGCCACCGCTCGTGGCGAGCGTCAGACTCAACGCACTGGTAGCAAAGTTCGTAACACCTGCAGGTGCGCTCGACGGCGTGTCGATGACCACATCGAAGCTACAGCTATCGCCCGCTGCCAGATTCAGGCCGACGGCAATGAGGAAGGTGGTGCCGGACAGCGAAGAGCCGGTGCCGCACATATCGTTCAAGGCACCGCTGGTGCTGGACGCACCGGACATCGCCGCTGTCAGGTTCTGGCTAAAGACGCCATTGGACAAATCTTCCGCCGAGTTGTTAGCCAGCGTGAAACGCAACGTGGCGGCCGCATCAGGCGCGATCGGATCGTCGATGAACTCGGCGGTGAAATCGATCTGGTCCTTCAACGGCACGGGCGGCGAGGCGTCATAAGCAACCGAGAAGAGGTTGGAGGCGTTATTGTCGTTTCCGGCCAGGTCAGTCACCGTCGCTGCCGGTAGCTCGACCGTGATCGGGGTGCCGCCGGTCGGCGTCACTTCGACATTGGCACTGAACACGGCGCCACCGCCATCACCGCCGCCACCGCCGGTCAGAGCAACCGTTGCGTTTGTGACAGTGAGGTCGCTGACGTCAAAACCATTGACCGCCTCACCGTTGAGCGTGGTGGAGTCAATAAAGCCGACATTGATATTGAAGGCCGCACTGACCGGACCGTCGGGACCGGTAATCGATACATTCGGTGCGGCCGTGTCGGTCACGACCACCACATCGACATCTGGGATAACCAGCGTGAACGGCGTCGCCGCACCATCGGGATCAGCGATACCGGTCAGCGATGAAGCGGAAACGGAATAGGTGCCGGCCGGGGTCGAGGCCGGAACGGTGAAATCGAAGAGAACGGTGCAGTATATGAAACCCGCTCCGGCCTGGGACAGACCGCTAAAGCCGATTGTCCCGCTGCCGCTGGCAACGGCCTCGCTGTCGAGATCACAAGCACCGGTGCTCAGCGTGCCGGCCTGCGCCGCAGCCAGGGGGATGGCTGCATCAAGGAAGACCGAAAACTCGCCGTCAGCAAAGTCGAGAGCAAATCCTGTATCGAGGAATTGGTACTGGATGCGCACCGTGTCTCCGGGTCGAATATCGGGAATGTTGGGATCAGGCGTCGGGAACTCGCTGGCTGCTGCGGACACGAAGTCCGGGTCCTGCGCCTGTGCTCCGCTGGCCATCGCCAAGGCCGTTGCCCCGGCCAATGCGACAGAGCGCACCAGCTTGCCAGTAGAGTTAACGACAGCCTTGAATTGATCGAGCGACAGCATGGTCTATTCCCCCCATAGGCGAAGCGCGCTCACATTGCGTATCACGTCCACGAATCAGTGGATTAGCCGTAACATAAAGCAACAGAACGCGTTTCTCGCGAGTCCCCCTCTTAGGAACGCAGATACACCCTATACCAGGGAAATACCCCGCAAAAGAGGTTTCGTGTCCGAAACGAGGGTTTTTTCCGAAAACTCAATTCGCCTGCAGCCTTGAGACGAAAATTTCGCAAGGGCCAAGTTTGACCTTTCCCGCACCGGGGAAATCGGCATGCTCGGGCACGAGACGACAAACCGGGAGGATGAGAGATGAAAACGCGCGCTGCTGTCGCCTTCGAGGCCGGGAAACCGCTGGAAGTGGTCGAGGTTGACCTGGAAGGCCCGAAAACCGGCGAAGTCCTCGTCGAGATCAAGGCCACCGGTATCTGCCATACCGATGAGTTCACCCTCTCCGGCGCCGATCCGGAAGGCGCCTTCCCCGCCATTTTAGGCCATGAGGGCGCCGGCGTGGTGGTGGAAACCGGCCCCGGCGTCACCTCGCTGCAACCCGGCGACCACGTCATTCCGCTCTACACGCCGGAATGCCGCGAGTGCGATTATTGCCTGCACCCGAAAACCAATCTCTGCCAGAAAGTCCGCGCCACCCAGGGCCAGGGCCTGATGCCGGACGGCACCTCGCGCTTCTCCTACAAGGGCGAGAAAATCCTGCACTATATGGGCTGTTCGACCTTCTCGAACTATACCGTCCTGCCCGAGATCGCGCTGGCGAAAGTGCGCAAGGACGCGCCCTTCGACAAGATTTGCTATATCGGCTGCGGCGTCACCACCGGCATTGGCGCAGTGATGTTCACCGCCAAGGTCGAGCCCAATACAAGCTGTGTCGTCTTCGGGCTCGGCGGGATCGGCCTCAACGTGATCCAGGGCCTGAAACTGATCGGTGCCCGCCAGATCGTCGGCGTCGACACCAATCCGGCCAAGGCGGAGATGGCCCGCCAGTTCGGCATGACCGATTTCGTCAATCCGAAGGAGATCCAGGGCGACCTGGTCGGCCATCTGGTCGAGTTGACCGGCGGCGGGGCGGATTATTCCTTCGAATGCATCGGCAATGTCGAGGTCATGCGCGCGGCGCTGGAATGCTGCCACAAGGGCTGGGGCGAGAGCGTCATCATCGGCGTCGCACCGGCCGGCGCGGAAATCCAGACCCGCCCCTTCCAGCTCGTCACCGGCCGCGTCTGGCGCGGTTCCGCCTTCGGCGGCGCCAGGGGCCGTACCGACGTGCCCAGGATCGTCGACATGTATATGGACGGCCGCATCAATATCGACGACCTGATCACCCACACCATGCCGCTGGAAGAGATCAATACGGCCTTCGATCTCATGCATGCGGGCAAGAGCATCCGGAGCGTGGTG
>NZ_JASBRW010000039.1 GCF_030149235.1 Maricaulis sp.
GAAGAAGAATTCGACATCGAAATTCCGGACGACGCAGCTGAACACATCCAGACGGTCGGTGCTGCCGTCAAGTTTATCTCCGAGAAGGTCGGCTAAAGACTTTTTCGATGCGCCGTGTCGTTGTAACGGGCATCGGTCTGGTCACACCGCTTGGCACCGGTCAGGAAACGGTCTGGAACCGTCTTCTGGCCGGCGATAGCGGTCTCGGCCTGATCGAGCACTTCGAGACCGAGGATCTGGCCTGCCGGATCGCGGGTCTGGTTCCACGTGTCGACGGCCGCGGCGGCGGGCATGCTGATATGCCCGGCGTCTTCGATCCTGACGAGACCATGTCTCCGCGGGATCAAAAGCGCGTAGACGATTTCATCATCTACGGCATTGCAGCTGCCGATCAGGCGATCGCGGACAGCGGTTGGACCGCTGCTGACGTAGAGGCGCAGGAACGCGCCGGCGTGCTGATCGGATCAGGTATTGGTGGTCTTCAGACCACTTATGACGCCTCCATCCTGCTGCATGAGAAGGGCCCCAAGCGCCTCTCTCCCTTTATTATCCCCGGCATGCTGATCAACCTCGTTTCGGGGCAGGTTTCGATCAAGCATGGCCTGAAAGGGCCCAACCACGCCGTGGTCACGGCCTGTTCAACCGGAGCACATGCCATCGGTGACGCTGCGCGCCTGGTGGCCCGCGGCGATGCCGACATGATGGTCGCCGGCGGCGCAGAAGCCGCTGTCTGCCGCCTGGGCTTTGGCTGTTTCATCGCAACGCGTGCCCTGTCGACGGGTTTCAATGACAATCCGCAAGCTGCCTCGCGGCCCTATGACAAGGACCGTGATGGTTTCGTCATGGGCGAGGGCGCCGGTGTCGTCATTCTGGAAGAATACGGGGCCGCCAAGGCTCGCGGTGCCAAAATCTATGCCGAAGTGAAGGGTTATGGCCTGTCCGGGGACGCCTTCCACATCACCGCGCCGGCCGATGATGGTGATGGCGGTTTCCGCTCCATGCGCGCCGCGCTCAAGGATGCGGGCCTCGCGCCCTCCGATATCGGCTATGTCAATGCGCACGGCACGTCGACGCCCAAGGGTGACGAAATCGAGCTGCGAGCGGTCGAGCGCTTGTTTGGTGATGCTGCGGATGGGCTGGTCATGTCCTCAACCAAATCGGCAATCGGCCACCTTCTGGGCGCCGCCGGTGCGGTGGAGGCAATCTTCTCCATCCTCGCCATGCGTGACGGCGAATGTCCGCCGACGCTGAATCTCGACAATCCGTCGGTTGAAACGGCGATCAACCTGGCCGCCAACACGTCGGTGAAGAAAGACGTCGACGCTGTATTGTCCAACTCGTTTGGATTCGGCGGCACGAATGCTTCCGTGGTATTCGTCGCAGCAGACTAACAAACCGGGGAATTGGGTATGAGTGAGCCAGAGGCACAAAAAGCGCCCGGCGGCTGGCAGCGTATTCTGCTTTGGATCGGCCTTGCCATTATCACCCTCGCACTGATCGGTGCGGGCGCGCTCTATGGCGGCTATCGCTGGCTGCAAAACGAGTTCGCAGCACCGGGGCCGAGCCTTGCTGCCGAAACCGTGCTTTTACCGCGCGGCGCCGGCCTTATCCGTATCGGCGAGCAGCTGGAAAGCGAAGGCCTGATTTCCGACGCGCGCATTTTCCGCGTCATGATCACGCTGGACGAAGGCGACCGGTCCCTGCGCGCGGGAGAGTATGAAATCCCTGCCGAAGCCTCCATGGCACAGATCTATGAACTCCTCAGGTCCGGCCGCACGGTGCAGCATCCGATCACCTTCGCCGAGGGTCTGACCAGCGCGATGATCGTGCGTACGTTGGAAGGCGCGGACGTGCTGTCCGGCGAAATCGCCAATGTGCCGCCCGAAGGTTCGCTTCTGCCGGAAACCTATCTCGTTACCCGAGACACCGACCGCCAGAGCCTGGTCGACCGCATGACGCGGGCCCAGGAAGAGCTGCTCGATGAGCTCTGGCCCCTGCGCCAGGACAATCTGCCCTTCGAGACCCGCGAAGAAGCCATCATCCTGGCCTCTATCGTCGAGAAGGAGACCGGTGTGGCGGCGGAGCGTCCGGAAGTCGCAGCCGTCTTCGTCAATCGCCTGCGCCGCGGCATGCGGCTGGAGAGCGATCCGACCATTATCTACGGTATTTCCCAGGGCGAGCCGCTGGGTCGGGGCCTGCGTCGCTCGGAAATCGACAATGAAAACAATGCCTGGAACACGTATCAGATCCCGCGTCTGCCCCCGACGCCGATCGCCAATCCGGGGCGTGAAAGCATCGCGGCCGTGCTCAATCCGGCCGACATTACCGCGCTCTTCTTCGTCGCGGACGGCACGGGCGGCCATGCCTTCGCCGAGACCTATGCCGAGCATCGCCGCAATGTGGCGCGCTGGCGCCGTATTGAACGCGAACGCCGTCAGGCGGGCCGTTAATGGCTGCTGTGATGGGCATGACCGGCTTCGGCCGGTCCTCCGGCAGTGCATCGGGAATGGTGTGGAGCTGGGAGGTCCGCTCGGTCAATGGCCGCGGGCTGGAACTGCGCCTGCGCCTGCCTTCGGGCTATGACCGACTCGACATTCCGGCACGCGACAAGCTGAAAAAGGCGCTGTCGCGCGGCAATGTGCAGGCGTCGCTGACTTTGAAGAGTGAGGCCGGCGCCATGCCGGCCGGGCTCAATTCGGAGCGGATCAATGGCTTGCTCGACGCGGCAAGCCCATGGCTGGCCAATGGCAGCATCGCCGCACCACGGTTGGACGGGCTGCTGGCGGTGGATGGGGTTCTGGAAGGCCAGGCCGAGCGCTCCGAGAGCGAACAGGCGGTGCTAGACAAGGCCTGCGTGGACGGGCTCGGCGAGGCGATTGATAGCCTGCTTGAGGCCCGTGCCGTCGAGGGCCAGGCCATGGCCGCGCTATTGGCCGGTCATGTCGACGAGATTGAACGGCTGACCGGTGAGGCGGCGTCCAATGACAGCGTCCGCCTTGAGGCCATCCGGGACCGGCTGGCGGTGAAGTTCGAGGAGCTGGTCGACGGCGGGATTGATCCGGAACGGCTGGCCACGGAGGCGGCTGTGATGGCTGTGAAGATGGATGTCCGCGAGGAGCTGGACCGGCTGCGGGCCCATATCGAGGCGGCCCGCGAACTGCTCGCCAAGGGCTCGCCGGTGGGGCGCAAACTCGACTTCCTGTCACAAGAGTTTAATCGTGAGGCGAACACCTTATGTTCGAAGTCCTCCGATTCTTCTCTGACCCAGACGGGCTTGGCCTTGAAGAACACCATCGATCAGTTCAGGGAGCAGATCCAGAATGTCGAGTGACGGTTATTCCGGTCCGATTTTCCGGGGCCGCCGGCGTGGCGTTCTGATCGCATTGTCCAGCCCGTCCGGCGCCGGCAAAACGACTCTGTCCAAACGCCTGTTGAGCCAGAATCCCGATGTCGTGCTCTCGGTGAGCGCAACGACGCGGCCGGCCCGGCCGGGTGAGATCAATGGCCAGGATTATGACTTCGTCAGTGTCGACGAGTTCAAACAGCGCTGCGAGGAAGATTATTTCTTCGAGTGGGCGGAAGTCTTCGGCCGTTATTACGGCACGCCGAAAACCCCGGTCATGGAAGCCATTGATGAAGGTCGCGATGTGATCTTCGATATCGACTGGCAGGGCGCCCAGAAAGTTGCGGCCCAGGCGCCGGACGATACTGTGCGCATCTTCATCCTGCCTCCTTCGCTCGAGCTTCTGGAAGACCGTCTGCGCAAGCGCGGACAGGATACCGAGGAAGTCATCAAGAGCCGTATGGACCGGGCCAAGGACGAGATCTCGCACTGGCACGAATATGACTATGTCATCGTCAATGATGATTTCGCCCGGGCGCTGGAAAAGCTCAACGAGATTCTCCATGCCGAGCGCCTGAAGCGCAATCGTCACCCCTGGCTGGGCGATTTCGTCGACGCGCTTATGGATGAGTAGCGCGGCGCCAGGCCTGCGCTAGCTCCTGAAACGCCTCAATCCCCACGGTTTCCGCACGTACGCCGGGGTCGATACCGGCTTCGGCCAGCAGCTCTTCGCTGCTTTGGCTGGTTTGTGACGCGGCCTGGGCCAGGCTTTTGCGCAGCGTCTTGCGGCGTTGGCCGAAAGCCGATCCGGTAACGATGCCCAGCGCCTTGAGATCCTCGAAACGCTCCGCTTCCGGCTTCGGCGTCAGCACCACCACGGCACTGTCCACCTTGGGCGGCGGGGTAAAGGCGCGGGCCGGCACTTTCAGCCCCATACGGGCCTCACAGACCGATTGAGCGAGGATGGCGAGGCGGCCATAGGCCTTCTCGCCCGGCTGGGCCACGACCCGATCGGCAACTTCGCGCTGGAACATCAACACGGCGCGAGACCACCAGAGCGGGGTCGCTTCAAGCCATTTTATGAGTAGGAGTGTGCCGACATTATAGGGCAGGTTGGAAAGGATCACCCGGCGACCTTCGGCCAGGGTCTCGGTTTCACGAACCTCAAGGGCGTCGGCTTCAACAATATCCATCTGCCCGGGATAGGCCGCGCGGATATCCTCCAGGGCGCCCAGAAAACGGGCATCCTTCTCGACTACGGTGAGGTGTTTGACCCCGTGCTCAAGAATACCGCGCGTCAGGCCACCGGGGCCCGGACCGATCTCAATGGCCTGGGCCTCGCTCATATCCCCGGCGAGGCTCGCAATCTTGCGAGTCAGGTTGAGGTCGAGCAGGAAATGCTGGCCGAAGCTCTTCTTGGCGCCCAGATCATGCGCGGCGATGACCTCGCGCAGGGGAGGAAGCCGGTCCGCACTCATGCGGCCCGGTGTTCGGCGATCTCGCCGGCTGTGCGAATAGCTGCGATCAGGCTGTCGGGCCTGGCGGTCATGGAGGCGGCAATATCGAAGGCGGTGCCGTGATCGGGCGAGGTGCGCACGACAGGCAGGCCAAGGGTGATATTCACCCCGCCGTGGAAGTCGAGCGTCTTCACCGGGATCAGGCCCTGGTCATGATAGAGGCAGATCGCCGCGTCATAGCTTTCGCGGGCTTCAGCGTGGAACATTGTATCCGGCGGTAGCGGGCCGGCGATCATCAAGCCCTCCGCCCGCAATGTCTCGGTCAACGGCTTGAGCAGGTTTTCCTCCTCGTCTCCGAGTGTCCCGCCTTCGCCGGCATGCGGGTTGAGACCGGCCAGGGCAAGGCGCGGCGCGCTGAGCCCGAAATCACGCTTGAGCGCGGCATGGGTGAGGCGGGCAATCTCTTCCACCCGGTCCGCCGAGAGCTCTTCGATCGCTTGTCGGAGCGGCACATGGATCGAGGTCAGAACCACGCGCAGTCCGCCCCCGGCCAACATCATGGCCGGACCGCGCGGGCCCGTGACTTCCGCCGTTGCGGTCAGGGCCGCGAGGAATTCGGTGTGGCCGGGAAAGTCGAACCCGGCTTCATACATCACCGATTTGGCGATCGGTGCGGTCACCAGGGCACGGGCCTGGCCTGACAGGCACAACCTGACGCCATCCTCGATCGCCGCCTTGACCGCCGGTGCATTGGCGCTGTCGGGCTGACCGGCAATGGCCGGGCGGTTAAGGTCTGTGTGGGCCGGAAACACGGTCAGGCGATGCGGGAAGATCTCCTCGGGACCCGGTGGCCCCTCGGCAATATAGGGCAGGGCCAGGCCTAGATCGCGGGCGCGCCGGGTGAAGACGTCCGGCGAGCCAATGGCGAAAAAGGGTGGCAGGTCGGCGCGGGCATAGGCCCAGGCACGCAAGATGATTTCCGGCCCGATGCCGGCCGGATCCCCCATGGTGACACCGACCGGAGCGGGCTGTGTCATCAGTTACGGATCTCGATCGTGCTTTCCCGGCGCAGATCTCGCAGCCAGCGGCGCGAGAGCAGGGAGAGTTGCTGGCCGCGCAGCTGGAATTCCAGGTCTTCGCGCGAAGGCACGCCCGGACCGGCAATGCGGCGGTCACATACGACCATGGCCTGCAGGCCGATGGCGGACTCGATAACGCCGGTATTCTCGCCGCTGTTGAGCGGAGCGAGGGCTTCACGGATTGCCGGAAGCAGGGCGTCAGAGGCGATCGAACCCAGCGGGGTCACAATGGAACCCGGGATCTCGGCCGCGATCGCGTCGAGGGCCTCACAGGTTGGCTGTACGTTCATCGCATCCGCCAGGTCGCTGCGCGTGGTCTCGGTCAGGGCGCTGGACGGGATGGAAATCTGCGACAGGTCGTATTGCAGCGACGTCGTACCATCGCGGACGCCGACAAGGGCCACAACCATGAAGCCGCCCGGTACGCGGATCGGCCGCGACAGGGCGCCGCGATTGCCGCTATTGGTATATTCCTGTGCCAGTTGCGGGATGATGGCCGCGACTTCCGGCTGCAGCTGCGAAGCGACGATCCAGCCCATATCACCGCCATTGGCAGCGGAGGGCGCGTCGGAGAATTGGCGCGCCAGTTCCGGGAAAGCGCCGCCCTGCTGCAAGCGGTCCATCACGCCGATGACACGCTGGATGGTGGCGTTCTCGGCGGAGGCATTAGGCAGTTCGAAGAAAATCTCGAACATGCGGAATTGCGGTTGCGATGCGCTGGCTGCAAGGCGTTCGAGCGCCAGGTCGATCTGCTGTTCGGAAACACGAACGCGCGATCCATAGCGGCCATTGACGATAATGCCCCAAGCCGTCTCGGACTCGATCTGGTGACGCAGGGTGGAGATGTCGACACCGGAACGCTCCAGGTCGGCGATCACCTCGTCGATGGTGGAATTGTTGCGGGAGGCGAGGTCCAGCAGGTTCTGATTGATCTCGTCTTCCTCGACGACCACTTCGTATTCGCGGGCGGCCTGCAGCTGCAGGTGCTCGTCGATCAGGCCTCGGATGGCCTGGTCTCGGATCTGCTCAAGAGCGGCTTCGTCAAGCTGCACCAGGCCGGTCGAGGCGATGATCAGACGCATGCGATTACGCACATCCACCGTCGTGATCGGCTCGTCATTGACCAACGCGGCAACGCCTTCCGTGGTCTGTGCGGAGGCCTGCGGCGCGACGAGGCCGACCAGGCCGATCAGCGCCGAGATAACAAGATTACGGGTCAGTTTCATGGGCATCATGCTTCCGTTCCGGCCGGAACATTACTCAAACTCGCCGCGTGCGCAATCATGCGGCACCGTTACTTACTCTTCCGCCACACTGCCGAGGGTGAACAAGGCGATACGGAACTGGATCGACTCCGAGGGACCGAGGCGGTCAATGCCCAGATCCTGGCGCTCGTAGACGATCTCCATCCGGGTGCAATCATCCTCATAGCGGAAGCCGGTTTCCTGGCGCCGCGAGGTGTCGATATCGAGATCGCGGACGACATTGGCCACCATACTCCAACGTTCAGTCAGCTGGTAGGCGAATTCAGCCGTGATCTCGCGTTGCGGGGCGCGCGGGCTGTCATCATCGCTGACATCGACATAACGCAGTCCGGCGCTGACCCGCCCGCCGGTGTAGTAGGCGGAGGCGTCGATCCGGTCGACATCGTAATCCGCGCTGTCGAGACGCGCCTGCATCTCGCTCCGGAAGGCGCCCCAATTTAGCTGCCCGGAGACGACATAGTCACTGTCCTCGGTCGCCAGGCCGCTGGACGGGTCATAGGGATTTTCACCGTCGATACGGTGGCTTTGCCCCAGGAAAATGCCGGCGCTGTTATCTTCACCCCAATAGGCGGTCGTGCGCATGCCGTAGCTGATGCGCTGGCCTTCTTCCCACAGATCATAGCCCGGAGTCCGGATCGGGTTGAACAGCCAGCTCTCATCGAGGTCGAAAGACAGGCTGTCTTCGTTGATCAGGCGGTTCTTGACCGGATCATCCGTGGCGATTACCGCGGAAACCACCGGCTCTAGGACGATATCGAAACGCTCGCCACCGCGATGCAGCGGCCAGCTGACTTCCGTCCCGGCGAGACCGAGCTGGCGATCAAACCCGTCGCTGCCCGTGCCACCGCCCGTCAGCGGAATATCGCTCAGGTGATAGGCGTCGACACGGCCATAGGCGAACGGCTCGACGACAATGCCAGCCGGTCCGATCCAGCGGGTGCGCCAGTCAAACGTGGTGCTCAGACGCTGGTAGTCACTGCCCTGTTTGCGATCCAGGAAAACACCGTTGACGTCGAGATTGACGCGGCCCCAGCCCTCCGGTGCATTGAAGACGCGGCGGTATTGCAGCATGGGCAGGATATCGGGGATGGTGTCGTCGTTCTCATTGGTCCGCAGAGACTGGTAGGACGCGGTGATGATGGAGCCGTAGCTGTTGGGCGTACGGCCCTCGACATAAAGCTGGCTGACCAGCCGGCGTGTGTCGGCTTCGAGCGGGGTGCCGCGGTCATCATCGATCTCGGAGAAGTCGTAGCGCCGCAGATGCAGATCATCGGAGGTGCGCTGCACGCCGAAACCCCAGCGCCACTCGTCGGAAATGTCGAAACGGCCACCACCGAACAGGTGCCAGCGGTTTTCCTTCTCGCCGAAGCGCTCGCCATCACTGTCGATTTCGAATTCGTCGGTCCAGCTGCCTTCCAGCGCCATGGTGCCGGACCAGAACCGCTTGCGGTAATCTGCATAGAGCAGCGGATTGACATTGGTCATTACGCGCGGGGCAACAACCAGGTCCTGTGAAGGCGAAATCGCCCAGAGATAGGGTTGCTGATAGACTCCGCCGAGGCGGGAGGACGCGCCGACATCGGGGAAGAGGAAGCCGGAACGGCGCTCGGAAGAGGGGTCCGGATGGGCGAATACCGGCGCGTAGAGCACGGGCAGACCGAGCACTTCGAGCTGGGCGTCGCGGTAATAGATCATCTGGTCATCCGCATCCTGGATGACCTCGCGGGCGCGGACGCGCCAGGTTGGCTCGTCTTCACCATCCTCGCACAAGGGGCAGGCGGTGTAGTAGGCATTTTCCAGCTGCACCGAGCCATTGGCCTGGCGGATCGCTGAGGCGGCTGCCATACGGCCGTCATTTTCCAGCATGGTGGCGAAACCGAGCGCGATTCCGGTGGAAAGTTCCGAATCAAGCTCGATCTCGTCGGCGTATTGCGGATAGGCGCCGGGGCCGTGGATCTGCACATTTCCGCGCGCGATGACGCGGTTGATGGCCGGGCGGTATTCCACCTCGTCGGCGAAAAGCGTTCGCTCGCCCTGCTGGGCGCGAACCCCGCCACGAGCCAGGTAACCGTCCGCATCACCCAGCTCTACAACGCTATCTGCTTCCAGATAGACCGGTAGCGTCTCCGGCGCGGTGTCCTGAGCCAAGGCCGGTGCGGCCAAGAAGAGTGCTGTTGTGCTGATTAACGCGGCCGCGAAACGGCTGAACTGCGACGCCATACGCGTCACTCCCTCACTGATCCGGGCCCCACCCGTTAAGCATCAATCACTAGCGGATGCGGGCTCCGCCGTCCACGGTCTCATCCGTCTTCGGTTGAGGCGATATAGGTCAGCGCCAGGAGTGCGGTGATGGCCGGGGCAGACCAGGCCGCGGTCGCCGGGGGCAGCGAGCCCGCGGCGCCCACTGAAGAGAGCAATTCCTGCAGGAAGAACATGATGAAACCGGCGAGCCCGCCGGCTGCGGCAAAGCCGGCCGCACCACCCAGCCTGTGCAGGCGCATGGTCGCCGCTGCAGCAATCAGCGTTGCCGCCAGAAGTGTCAGCGGCAGGGCCATAAGACTGTGAAAGCGCAGTTCATAGCGCTCGGTCGCCAGACCGGCCTCGCGGGCGGAGGCGATCAGCGCCGGGAAATCCCAGAAGGACACACCGTCGGGCGAACGGGCCCGTTCAAACAGGGCCTGGCGATTAATTCCGGTGGGAATGGTGACGCGGCCGAGATTGGTTGCTGCGGCTTCCGGCACACGTTCGACTGCCTCTTCCATATCCCAATAACCGTCGTGCAAAGAGGCGGTAGGCGCATCGATACGGCGCGACATGGAGGGCACACCGTCCGGGCCGACATCGAAATAGAGGAAGGCTGTCTCGATCAGCAATTGCTGATTTTCGCGCAGATCCTCGGCGACAATCACCGTGTAGCCGTCGACATTGGCTTCGCGCAGCCAGACCGGCTGCACACTGTCCTGGTCGCGTTCGACATTCATAAGGATATCGCGCTCGCGCTCAAACACCGCATTGCCGGCAGCGCCGAGCGGGTTGAGCACCATCGCACCAAAAAGCCCGATGACGACAGACAACACCATCGGGGCCGCCAAAATACGCCAGGCCGACACCCCAGAGCCGCGCATCACCACGATCTCGCTTTGCCGGTTGAGACGGAAGAGCGAGGTCAGAACGCCGAACAGCAGAATGAAGGGCAGGGTGGTTTCGATCAGAGAGGGCGCCCGAAACGAGGTCAGCCGGATCAGTTCCAGCGCGGAGATGTCGACGCGGGTTGAGATGTCGCGCGTCTGCTCCACGAAATCGACCAGCAGGATGACGCTGGAAATGATCGCGGTAGCGACTCCGAGGCCGGCCAGCGTCTGGGTCAGCATGTAGCGCTGCAGGATACTGATCATGCCGTCACCGCCTTGCCGTCCTCGGCCGGTCCGGTCGGGCGCGCGCGGCGCGGCCAGTAGATATAGGCGATGGCAGCCGCGATCCCGGCGATCGGGACCAGGTACTGCATGGCATTGAGCTCGGGTACGTCGGTTGCGGCCGATTGCATGGAGAAGCCGAGCAGGCGCAAGCCGCCGCCGATCGCCGAGGCCAGCATGACGCGTCGGCCATAACCCATGCGGGAATAATCGCCGGCAAAATAGGTCGCGCCCGCGATCAGGACGAACATCAAGAGGTAGAGCGGGGCCGAGAGGCGGTAATGCGCTTCGGCCTGGGCCCGTTCATAGCCGTCGATGCGGGCCCGCAAGACACTGTCCGGCCAGATCAGCTCGTGCAGGAAGCGGTCGCTTTCCTTGAAGAAGATCGCGTCGATCGGGCCGACAAAGGCTGCTAGGTCGAATTCATAGCGGTCGAAGACGCCGTAATTGAGCTCACCGGTCTCGTCGACCTGCTGCAGATTGCCGTCAATCATCACCATGGCCGAGCGTTCCTCGCTGCGCACGATCACGCCTTCGCGGGCGGTATAGGTCGTCGCGCCGGAGGCGTTCTGCTCGTCATGGATGAGGATGTCGCGCATGCGGCCATCGCTGGTGCGTTCGCGTGCATAGATGGTGACACCATCGCCCAGCTCGGTGAAGGCCCCGGGCGTGACCAGATTCGCAGCAATGTCCGAGCGCAGGGCATACACGCTTTCGCGCATTTCCCGGTAGGACAGGGGCTGGATGATGAGATTAATGGCGAGGTTGGCGATGATGGCATAGAGCGCCAGCCGCACGAGCGGCGCCAACAGACCCCAGCGGGTCATGCCGGATGTCATGGTCACGACAATCTCGCTATCGCTGGTCAGTCGGCCCAAGGCATTGAGAGTCGCGATAAAAAGCGCGATCGGCAACAGCAATGCCGTGAGGTGAGGCAGCGCCAGCAAGGTCACTTTCAGGAAGGTCAGCGCGGTCTCGGAATAGCCTGAAATCAGGTCAATATTCGACAGCGACTGGGTCAGCAGGGCCAGCCCGGCAAAGGCCGCGATCGCGGTCACGAACGGCCAGAACAACTGTCTGAAAATATAACGTTGGACGAGATTCATACGATCGGGTTTGAGCTGCGCGTTCAGCCTTCTATCTCACGTCAGTATCGGATACCACTTCTCCGACCCATCTTTCTCGCCTCAATGACAGGCGACCGCTCAGTTCCATAGACGAGGTTTTGCCATGAAGATCGAATTTGTCGCGCCGGGTTCCGTATCCGGATCACTTGCACTCCCGGTTTTCGCCGATGCCGAGTTCTCCGCTGTTGCTGCAGCTGCAGACGAAACCGCCGGTGGCGCCTTGCGCCGCGCCATCGAAGCCTCGCGCTTTGACGGCAAGCCGGGTCAGACGCTTGAAGTCCTGGCTCCGGCTGGGCTGGATGCGCCGCGCGTTGTACTCTTCGGTCTCGGTGCCAAGGACAAGGCCGATTCCGGTGTTATCGAGAAAGCTGCTGCTGCCGTGACCGGCAAGGTCCTCCTGAGCGGCGAGACGGCCATCACCCTGCGCCTGGACGGTGTCACCGATGCCGAGGGAGCCGCCCGAGCTGGCCTCGGTGCGCGTCTGGCGTCATACCGCTTCGACGACTACCGCACCAAGCTGACCGCAGATAAGCGCCCGTCGCTGGAGACGGTTGTGATCGCGGCTGACGATACCGCTGCCGCTAGCGCGGCCTGGGAGAGCTGGGGCGCGGTGGCAGCCGGTGTCGACCTGGCGCGCGACGTTACCAACCTGCCGCCCAACGTGCTGCATCCGGAGACCTACGCCAAGAAAATCGAGGGCCTGGCCGAGCATGGCCTGGAAATCGAGATCCTCGACGAAGCCAAAATGTCCGAACTGGGCATGGATATGCTGCTCGCCGTGGGTCAGGGCTCGGACAAGGAAAGCCACATCGCCATCATGAAGTGGAGCGGCGGTCCTGAAGGTGAAAAGCCGCTGCTCTTCGTCGGCAAGGGCCTGACCTTTGACAGTGGCGGTATCTCGCTCAAGCCGGGCGCCGGCATGGACGAGATGAAGGGCGATATGGGCGGTTCTGCTGCCGTGGTCGGCCTGATGCGCGCGCTTGCCGGCCGCAAGGCCAAGGTCAATGCCATCGGTATTGTCGGCCTGGTCGAGAACATGCCGGACGGTAATGCCCAGCGCCCGGGCGATATCGTCACCTCCATGTCCGGCCAGACAGTCGAGATCCTCAACACGGACGCTGAGGGGCGCCTGGTTTTGGGTGATGTGCTCTGGTATTCGCAGGGCCGTTTTGATCCGAAGCTGATCATCGATCTGGCCACGCTGACCGGTGCGATGCTGATCGCGCTCGGCAATACCCGCGCCGGCATCTTCTCCAATGATGACGACATCGCGACCCAGCTCTCCGCTGCTGGCGATGCCTCCGGTGAGCCGGTCTGGCGGATGCCGCTTGGTGCGGATTATGAAAAGCATATCGAGACCAAGAATGCCGATATCCGCAATGTCGGCGAAGGCCGTCTGGCCGGTTCGATCTCGGCGGCGGAATTCCTCAAATGCTTCGTCAATGACAAGCCCTGGTGCCATATCGACATTGCAGGCACGGCGATGGGCGGCATGAAGGATGATCCGCGCCAGCCGAGCTGGGGCACGGGCTGGGGCGTACGCATCCTCGACCGCTTCGTGCGCGATAATTACGAGGGCTAAGCCCTTAGCGACAAGGAGAGGCGGCGCTTACCGGCGCCGCCTTTTATCTTCATGGCCGGAGAGCTTTGGTTCTATCACCTGGAACGCTCCAGCGTTGACGAGGTCCTTCCCGAACTCGTTGAGAAGACGCTTTCGCGGGGCTGGCGGGCCCTGATCCGCTCGCCGGAGGAAGACCGGTTGAAATCTCTCGACCAGCTGTTATGGACCTGGCGCGATGACAGTTTCACGCCGCATGCCTTGGCCGGTGAGGGGGATGATACGCGTCAGCCGGTGCTGCTCTCATCCGGTGCAAACAATCCCAACAAGGCCGAGTGCTGTTTCCTGCTCGACCGGGCCGAGTCCGGCGGGTTTGCCGATTTCGAGCGCACCATCGTGCTGTTTGACGGACATGATGAGAGTGCGGTCGTCGCGGCGCGCGGCTTGTGGAAACGGGCATCCGGTGAAGGGGCCAGCGTGTCCTACTGGCGCCAGTCCGAAGCCGGTCGCTGGGAAAAGAAAGCCTGATTTTGGCTTGAGCTTCGCTGAGCGCGCGCTAGGCTGCGCGGCGGTTGCCCCGAGAAAGACCCAAGCGATGATGCGTTCGACCCTTCTTGCCGGTTTCGTCATTTTGACGGGCTGCGCCACTGTTGACGGCTTCCTGCCCGGACCGCAGGCGCAAGCGGCTGTCGCGGTTCCTGCGCAGAGCGCGGTCCCGGCCCAGAACCCGGGCACAGTCAATGGCATGCCGCCTCTGGATATGGTCGAAGATGTCGAGCTGTCTGAAGTCCAGCGTCCGATCACCGGAACCTGCGGCATGGAAGACCTGCAGCATCTGGTCGGCAGACGCCGCACTTCTGTCTCCGTGCGCGATATACCAGACAACTTCCTTGTCCTGGGGCCGCAAAGTCCGGATCCCCTAGTGTATCAGTCCGATCGTCTGACCATCCGCATTGATGCGCGTGACCGGATTGAAAGCCTGATCTGCGGTTAGGCCGGGGCGTCGCGGTTTAACGCAACAGAATTCACCGATGGGGATTGCAGGCGCGGGGCTCAGCCCTGAGCGTCCTCGAGCTTTTCTTCCGCTTCCAGCCATTTCGTCTCGGCCGTGTCGAGCAGTTCGACGGCCTTGGCGCGCTTGATCTGCAGGTCGGTGGCGGTCTTGGGGTCTTTTTCGTACAGGCCCGGCGCGGCCAGGCCCTTGTCGATGACCTCGATGACCCCGCGCAGGCGGTCGGCTTCCTTCTCCCAGCGGCTGACCTCGTCCCTCAGCGGCTTGAGCTGCTTGCGCTGTTCGGCGGCGGAGCGCCGGGCGACGGATTTCTCGTCGGTGGCCGGGCCCTTGCGCTTGGAGCCATCCTTGGGGCCACGCCCGAGTAGGGACTGGCGGTAGGTTTCAATATCGTCGTCATAGGGCTTCACCGTGCCGTCTGCCACGAGCCAGAGCCGGTCGACACAGGCCTCGATGAGGTAGCGGTCGTGAGAGATCAGCACCACGGCGCCGTCATAGGCGTTGATGGCGTTGATAAGCTCGGCCCGGCTGTCCATGTCGAGGTGGTTGGTGGGCTCGTCGAGGATCAGCAGGTGCGGGCCTTCAAAGGTGATCAGGTTGAACAGGAGGCGTGCCTTCTCGCCGCCGGAGAGGGATTTGGCCGGCGTTTCCTGGCGGTCACCGGGCAGGCCGAAACGGGCCAGACGAGAGCGGCGCTGGGCCTCGGTGGCGTCTTCCATGAGCTCGACGACGTGCTGATAGGCGGAGACTTCCGGTGACAACAGGTCGATCTGGTGCTGGGCGAAATAGGCGATGTCGAGCTTCTTGTGTTTGCGCAGGAAGCCTTCGCTCGGGTCGAGCTTGTCGCACAGGAGTTTGGCCAGGGTGGATTTGCCCGCACCATTGCGGCCGAGAATGCCGATACGATCGTCCGGGTCGACATTGAGATTGACGTCGCGGAGGACATGCTTGTCTGGCTCATAGCCGGCCTTGAGGTCAAGCATGCGGATAATCGGCGGCGCCATACGACGCTGCGGGCTGGGGAAATCGAACGGTGCGACCGGATCATCGACAATCGTCGCCACCGGCTTCATGCGTTCAAGCATTTTGACCCGGCTCTGGGCCTGTTTCGCCTTCGAGGCCTTGGCCTTGAAACGGTCGACAAAGCTCTGCAGATGGCGGCGCTGGGCGTCCTGCTTTTCCAGGAGCTTCATCTGCAGGCGTTGCTTTTCCCGTAGCGCCTTCTCGAAATCATCATAGCCGCCTTCCCAGACGGAAATCTTGCCGTCCTTGAGATGGGCGATGGAATTGACCGCGCCGTTGAGTAGGTCGCGGTCGTGCGAGATCAGCAGCACCGCGCCAGGATAGGAGCGCAGGTAATTCTCCAGCCAGATCACGCCTTCCAGGTCGAGATAGTTGGTTGGCTCGTCGAGCAGGAGCAGATCCGGCCGCGCGAAGAGTGTTGCGGCGAGGGCGACGCGCATGCGCCAGCCGCCGGAAAACTCGCGGCAGGCGCGGCGTTGGTCAGTGCCGGAAAAGCCCAGCCCGGCGAGAATGGAGCCGGCGCGGGCTTCAGCGCTGTGACTTTCAATATCAGCGAGCCGGGTCTGGATTTCCGCAATCCGGTTGGGCTCGGTCGCTGTTTCTGCTTCCTCCAGAAGGGCTGTACGTTCCAGGTCGGCGGCCAGGACGACATCGATAAGGCTGTCCTCACCGCCGGGGGCTTCCTGCGCCACCCAGCCCAGCTTGGCGCCTTTTTGTACCCGCACATCGCCGCTCTCGGCCGAGATCTCACCGCGGATCAGCCGGAAGAGGGTGGATTTGCCCGTCCCGTTACGGCCGATCAGCCCCATCTTGCCCTTGGCTGGCAGAAAGAGCGTCGCCTGGTCGAACAGCATCCGGCCTTCGATGCGATAGGTGAGGTCATTGACGTGCAGCATGGGAGGCGCGGGGTAGCCTCTCGGGCCGCCCCGCGCAAGCTCCTCTGCGTGTCTTCATACCGGAAGGGGACTAGGTGCTGCCGCGTCCCGCTTGCCGAAAGTTCGCAGCATGGGCATTCCCGCAAGAACGCTGGGGAGCGTGATCATGGGACTTAAGACAAAAAATGCTAACCCTGATTGCCGCCGTAGCGGCCCTGACACCCCAAACTGCCGATCCGGTCTCGGCGAGTTTCACCAGTAATGAACATCACCAGTTCTCCGATGCGGAGATGGCGCTCATCAATGACCGGCTGGATGAGATTCATGCCACGGTCGACGCCTGGCTGCCCCACGTCTCCGATGACGTGAATGTACGCGTGGAGCCGGTGAACCGGCCTATTCTCGACACGATCGGCGGCGTTACTGGGCGTGCCGACCAGGCGGACGAGGTTTTGATCGAGATTTCCGTCACCTATCCCGGTGGAATCGAAGCCGCGGTGGATGCCGGGCTGGCCTCGACTTTCGCTCACGAGCTGCATCATACAGCCCATGGCTGGACCATGCAGGGCAATCACTTTGGCTATGGCATCCAGATCGCCGTTATCAGTGAGGGCCTCGCCTCCGTCTTCGCGGAGGAAATGCTGGGCGAGACGGTAGCGGAAGCGATGCAACCGCCGGCGGAAGTGGAAGACTGGGCGCTCGAAATCCTGGCCCTGCCGCAGGCCGCCAATTACGGCGAGTGGATGTTTTCGCACCCGGATGGGCGGCAGGCGGTCGGTTATCGCACCGGCCTGTGGGTAGTACGCCGGGCTATGGAGCGTTCAGGGCTTTCCATTGTCGAGTTGAGCGAGCGGACTCCATCGACGATCTGGCGCCTGGCCGGGTTTGAATGGGACCGCAAAATGCCCTGATCTGATCAAGACCACCTTGTGAGCTATGCAAGGCGGTCTTCCCCCGCTATAAGCCCGCGCAAATACCGCCCCGGAAGAGTTCCGGGGCTTTTTGCAAGCCCTTGAATTCAGGAAACACGTCATGGCGATCCAGCGCACTTTCTCCATCATCAAGCCCGACGCAACCGCTCGTAACCTCACCGGCGCCATCAACGCCAAGATCGAGGAAGCCGGTCTGCGCATCATCGCGCAAAAGCGCATCCGCATGACCAAGGAGCAGGCTGAAGGCTTCTACGGCGTGCACAAAGAGCGTCCGTTCTTCAACGACCTCGTCAACTTCATGATTTCCGGCCCGGTCGTCGTCCAGGCTCTGGAAGGTGAAGATGCCATCGCCAAGTATCGCGAAGTCATGGGCGCCACCAATCCGGAACAGGCCGCAGAAGGCACCATCCGCAAGGAGTTCGCTGAATCCATCGAAGCCAACTCCGTGCACGGTTCCGACGCTCCGGAAACCGCTGCCGAGGAAATCCCGTTCTTCTTCTCCGACGATGAGATCGTGGGTTAAGGAAACAGGGTTTGATGGCGGCGTCGCCGTGACGCGTATAGCGAAGCCGAGCCGCCATTAGCTGCACCATCCCACGCCCCCGGCCCAACCACCCGCAAGGGTACCATCATGGGGGGGCTGGGCCGGGGGCGTGGGACGGCACAGACTTCAGACTAAAAACACCCCGGCCTGGCGGTCGGGGTGTTTTTGTTTGCGTATCAGTCAGCGCGGATTCGCTCGACAAGCTGGTCGAGAGCGGCGTCAGTTTCGCCTCTAAGGAGCGGCAGGCTGAGCTCGATATCCGGCGTCACCGGGTGGGGATGATCATCGCCATTGGGGCGGATGATATGCGCCTTGGGATAACCAACCCGGATACCTGTGGCCGGCAGGGTGAAATATTCCATGGCACCATAGGTGGTCGACATGTCCGCCGTCGCTTCACCGGCAATAATGCCAAAGCCGTAATCCTGGACCAGCGCCGCGGTCGTCACCGCGTTGGAGTAGGAATAGCGGTTGATGAGAACATAGACCTCGCCCTGGAAACGCTCCCCCTCGCGCGGTTCAGCCTGGGGGAAGTCATAGAGGATGGTGTCGCCATTCTGGGCATTGGCAAACAGCTCGGCATATTGCGCGCTGACCTCGCCGCCGCCTTCGGCCAGCCGGGCCGCATTGGACGCGGTCGTGGTCTCGCTGACCAGGAGGCGGAACTCGGAGGCGAACCGCCAGGCTTCATCGGCAAACCAGGCAATGATCGGGTCGGAGAAGGTGTTGTTGCCGCCGGGATTGTCGCGCAGGTCGAGGATAAGCGTGTCAGCATCGGCTGCGATGAATGCCCCAAAGGCGGTATCCACCCGGGCGACATAGCTCGTCGGGTCCCAGGGATTGCCGCCTTCATCGGTATTGTAGAACGGGCCCGGGCGCAGATAGCCGATATCCTCGCCGATCATGCGGGCATCGAAGAGCGGTAGTTGGAAGGATTGCATAGGGGCTTCCGGTAGGGTCGCCATAGCGTCGCTGGACAGTAGCGGGACGTTGATACGATGATCACGGCCATCGCCGCGGCGCACGGTTATGCTCAGGCTTTCGGCCTGCGGGTATTCCAGCCAGACCACAGCCGGGAAATAGCTTTCCAGCAGGGTATAGGCGAATTCGGGTGTGTCTGCCGACAGGTGCGCGGTCATGCGGTCGAGCCAGAGCGCATTGGGCTGCCCGTTGATGGCAATAATCTCGTCACCGCGTACCAGTCCGTTTTCCAGAGGCAGGACGCTCTCGACCAGAACACGGCCATCGCGGATGCGAATATCAAAGGGCACCGCTCCGCCTCCGTTATCGCGCCAAGCGAACCAGTCGCTCACCGGAAAATCGATGCGCGTATGGGCAATTCGGATTTCAGACAGGAAGGTCTGGAAATAGACCGAGGCCTCAAACGCAGACATCGAGTTGTCGATTTCGTGCAGCATTTCAGCATGGCGCTGATCAAGCACGGATTGCGGGGTGGCAGAGTAGAGCCCCGGCTGGGCTGATTGCAGTGTGGTGTAGAGATGCCTGAAATCGCGCCGCAGCGCGTCCGCTGTGAAGCTGTCGCTTGATTGCGCGGGGGCCGGGGCTGCCATCAGGTTGAGGGCGAGGGCAATGAAAGTCAGACGCATGGCAATTCCTTAAGTCACATCATCGATCAACCGCTAGCCTTGTGTGCGCTTCCATTTCACGCCATGACCGGACTATCCTTTTGACCTGACCTTTTTCTGACCCTTGAGTTCGTCCGGAGTAGAGTCTTGAATTTGCAGGCAGGCTTCCAGCTAGAAAATATCAGGGTTGAGCCGGGAAATGGCCGCCTCTTCCGTGATGGCGAGATCATCGAGGTGGAGCCCAAGGTGATGGGCCTGTTATGCCTTCTGGCCGAGGCCGCCGGGGACACGGTGAGCCGCGACAGGATCGGTGAGAAGGTCTGGCCCGGTGTCACGGTGAATGAAGACGCCCTGTCGCGCGCGGTGTGGAAACTGCGCCGGGCGCTGGGGGATGAAGCGCGCGCCGCAAGATTTGTGGTCACTGTGCCCAAGCGTGGTTACCGGTTGGGCGTCGCAGTTGAACCTCTGGCCAGCGATGAAACCGGCCTGCCGCTCTGGCTGCCCTTTGCTGGAATTGGTGCGGCGCTGGTCCTGGCTGCCGTGGTCGCGCTGCTGCTCATACTGCCGGCGGATAGCCCTCAAAACGAGCCTGCGGCGGATTTGATCGCCCGGGCCGATGATTTCTATGCCCAGATGACCCGAAGCGAGAATGAGGCGGCCCTGCGCCTGTATCAGCGCGCGCTGGAAATCGACCCGGCCAGTGCCCAGGCCCAGGCGGGTCTTGCCAATGCCATCACCCAGAGTGTAGTGCGCTGGTCGCCGGGCGACTGGCCCGAGGTGGGGCTGAATTCGCGGATCCAGACCGCCCTGACCAATGGCCGGACGGCGACGCCGGAGGCACGCCAGCAATTGCAGCGGGCTTTGGGGCATGCCCGCCAGGCGCTTGAGATCGATCCGGGCTATGCCCCGGGCTATCGCGCGCTAGGGCTGGCAAGCTCGGCGATGGGAGATATCAGCGGGGCGATGCGCGCTTATGACCGGGCCGTGACCATTGATCCGGATAACTGGGAAAGCCTGATGAACCTGTCCGACCTCTATGGCTATCAGGGACAGTCTGAACTCTCGCTGCGCTATCTGGAACAATCCTTTGAAGCCATGACCCGGCGCTATGACGATGAGACCGCGCGAATCCGGCCCTGGCATTCCGGAGCCGGGCTGATGATCGCGCGCCGGCACGTCGAACAGGATCGGGTTGAGGAGGCCGAGCGCTGGTATCGCCGTGTCCTGCACTGGGACCCGTTCAATGCCGAAGCGATCCCGGAACTGGCGGCTATCCTGATCGCCCGTGGCGAGATGCGTGCGGCGCGGGAATTGTGTGCCGGCTTGTCGACCGCTGCGGCTGTTGCCGCCTGTTCATCTGAAACGCCGTAAAATGGGCGGCAGGTTCAATTGATTAGGCCACATATTGCTGGCCGATCCATTCTGGGGGGAAACATGCAGAGACGGATTTTCATCGCCGGGGCCTTGGCCACGATGGCAACGGCCGGCGCACAAGCCCAGAGCTTCGGCCGTTCACAGGCCGCCGATGGTGTGCGTGAAGCGCTCGATCAGGCGGCGCGCCTCGCAACCCGCCGTCTGGGCGTGGTCGATGGCTATTGGGGCGATCCCCAGGTCCGCATTGATCTGCCGCGCTCCGTCAGCCGGCTGCAATCGACCCTGCGCCCGCTGGGAATGTCCGGACAGCTCGACACGCTCGAGCTGGGCCTCAATCGTGCCGCCGAGAGCGCCATGCCGCAGGCACGCGAGATTTTCCTTTCCGTTATTCGAGGCATGACCGTGCGCGATGCCGTCGACATTGTCGGCGGCTCCGATACGGCCGCTACGGAATATCTGCGCCGCCGATCCGGATCGCGCCTGGCAAGCTTGCTCGAGCCACCGATGGAAAATGCCATGGGCGATGCCGGAGTGTATCGCACGCTCGATCGCATCGAGCCGCATGTGAACCGGGGCAATGACTTGCTGTCGCGCTTTGGCCTGGGCTCGGTGTCCTCGGACAACCTGGCCGGCTCGCTGCGTGATCATGCGGTCGAGAAGACGCTGGACGGGGTCTTCTATTACATCGGTGAGGAAGAGCGTGCCATTCGACGCGACCCGCTGGGGCAGGCCTCCTCGCTCCTGCGGCGGGTATTCGGCTGACGGGGTTGCACGCTTGCGGCAAGGGAAGCATTGCGGGATCATGGCGGCATATTCGCCGGAGCCCGCCATGACCGACCTCAACGCCCTGATCGACCGCCTGCCCAAGGCGGAGTTGCACCTGCATCTGGAAGGCTCGCTGGAGCCGGAGCTGATGTTTGAAATGGCGCGGCGCAATCAGGTCGAGATCCCGTTCAAGACGGTCGATGAGGTCCGCGCGGCCTATGAATTCGCCAATCTCCAGGAATTCCTCGACATCTATTATGTCGGCATGAATGTGCTTATTACCGAGCAGGATTTCTTCGATCTGACCTGGGCTTATCTCGAACGTGCGCACGCCGACACGGTGCGCCATGTCGAGGTCTTCTTCGACCCGCAGGGCCATACCGGCCGCGGTGTCGCCTTTGAGACCGTGATCACCGGCATCACCCGGGCCCTGGCCAAGGCGGAGGCCGAGTGGGGGCTGACCTCGCGGCTGATCCTTTGCTTCCTGCGCCATCTGAGCGAGGAGGCGGCGTTTGAAACCTTGGAGCAAGCCAAACCCTATCTCGCCCAGATCGAGGCTGTCGGGCTGGACAGTTCGGAGTTGGGCCATCCGCCCTCCAAATTCGAGCGCGTGTTTGCGGCGGCGGCCGAGCTCGGGCTCAAGCGCGTTGCCCATGCCGGTGAGGAGGGCCCGCCGGAGTATGTCTATGAGGCCCTCGACCTGCTCAAGATCGACCGGCTCGATCATGGCAACCGGGCGCTGGAGGATGAGGCCCTGGTCAACCGACTGGCGGGCGAGGGCATGACCTTCACCGTCTGTCCGCTCTCCAACCTCAAGCTCTGCGGCGTTCCTGACCTGCGCCAGCACCCGCTCAAGCGCATGCTGGAGTTGGGGCTGAAAGTAACGGTGAACTCCGATGACCCGTCCTATTTCGGCGGTTATGTGAATGAGAATTTCAAGCAGACCGCGGTCGCTGTCGG
The DNA here is from genome assembly GCF_030149235.1 of Maricaulis sp. Classification (GTDB taxonomy): domain Bacteria; phylum Pseudomonadota; class Alphaproteobacteria; order Caulobacterales; family Maricaulaceae; genus Maricaulis. The sequence continues at coordinate 22,314 of NZ_JASBRW010000039.1, forward strand.
CTTGAACGAGGCCGACATTATCGCATTGGCCCGGAACAGCTTTACCGGATCCTTTCTGCCGCAAGCCGAGATCGACCGGCGCCTGGCCGAGATCGACGCGCTGGTTGAGGCCGCCTAGTCCTCGGCGCCCGGCTTTTTGCGCGCCGCCTTCTTGGCGCTGATCCGTGCCTTGGCTTCCTTGGTGCGGCGGACGGCGGCGAGCGAGGGACGCGATTTCTTGCGCGGTTTCGGCGCCACCAGCGCGCGTTCGATGAGGGCTTTGAGGCGGGAGCGGGCGTCGATCCGGTTGCGTTCGCGCGCCCTTTGCGTGTCGGCCCGGATCACCAGCACGCCCTCCTTGGTCAGGCGCGAGCCGGCCAGGCGTTTGAGCCTCGCCTTGACCTCTGGCGTAAGCCGCGAACAGGCCTCGACATCAAAGCGAAGCTGAACGGCGCTGTCGGTCGTGTTGACGTGCTGGCCGCCGGGGCCGGAGGCGCGGATGAAACGCTCCTCGATCTCGGCCTCGTCTATGACCAGCTCGTCGGTGATGCGCATGACCGTGTCAGTCGTGCGGGTTCATCAAGAGGTCGGCCCCGAATTCGCGCACCTGCAATCGCACCCGTTCACCGGCAACGCGGGCCTTGCCCTCGCAAGCCAGGGCGATGCATTGGGGGTAGAGCTGATGCTCGGCCTCGAGCACACGGGCGGCCAGCGTGTCCGGCGTATCTCCATGCAGGACCGGAACAGCCGCCTGGCCGATGATCGGGCCATCATCCATTTCCGGGCGTACATAGTGCACCGTGCAGCCATGAATGCGCACGCCCGCTTCCAGCGCCCGCTCATGCGTATGCAGGCCCTTGAAGGCCGGCAGCAAGGAGGGGTGGATATTGATCAGCAGATCACGCCATTTCTCGGTGAAGAAGGGGGTCAGGATGCGCATGAACCCGGCCAGGCAGACAATGCGGGCGCCGTACAGACGGATCAGCGTGTCCAGCGCCTGTTCGAAATCCTCGCGGGTTTCGTATTCGCGGTGATCGATCACTTCGGTCTCGATCCCCGCGGCTTCCGCCACGGCGAGGCCCGGCGCATCGGGCTTGTTGGACGCAACGAGGACGATCTCGGCGGGGTAGTCCTCCGCCTTGGCCGCTTCGATGATTGCCTGCATGTTGGAGCCGCGCCCGGAGATGAGCACAGCGATCTTAGTTTTCGCCATCAGGTCTGTGTCCTGGGTCAGGCTGCTTGAAGTTCACCGACAATGATGCCGGTCTCACCGTTTTCGGCAAGCATGGAAAGCGCCTGGTCGACGTCCTCGCGAGCGACGGACAGGAGCATGCCGATGCCGCAATTGAAGGTGCGGTGCATTTCGCTCTCGGCAATGCCGCCGGTCTCCGCCAGCCACTTGAATACCGGTGGCAGCTCAAAGGCACCGTAATCAATCACTGGATTGAGCGATTTCGGGGTCATGCGCGGCGGGTTTTCAACCAGGCCACCGCCGGTGATGTGGGCCAGACCATTCACCAGGCCCGCCTTGATCAGCGGCAGGCAGGCTTTGACATAAAGCCGCGTCGGCGCAAGCAGGGCATCGCCCAGGCTCTGTTGCGGTGCGAACGGGGCCGGGTCGGGCCAGTCCAGGCCGGCCACCTCGACGACTTTGCGGACCAGGGAATAGCCATTGGAGTGCACGCCGGAAGAGGCGAGGCCGATGAGGACATCGCCGGCCGACATACGATCATGGTCGGGCAGGAGGCGTCCGCGTTCGGCCGCACCGACGACGAAGCCGGCAAGGTCGAAATCCTCGCCTTCATACATGCCAGGCATTTCTGCCGTTTCGCCGCCGATCAAGGCGCAGCCGCTTTCCCGGCAGCCGGCCGCGATACCGGCGACGATGTCGGCGCCGCGCTCCGGGTCGAGCTTCGAGGTCGCCAGGTAATCGAGGAAGAAGAGCGGCTCGGCACCCTGGGCCAGGATGTCGTTGACGCACATGGCCACGAGATCAATGCCAACCGTGTCGACCTTGCCGGTGGCGATGGCGAGTTTCAGCTTGGTGCCGACGCCATCCGTGCCGGAAATCAGGATCGGATCATCATAGCCTGCGGCCTTGAGATCAAAGGCGCCACCGAAACCGCCCAGGTCTGCTGCCGCGCCAGGACGACGGGTCGAAGCCGCCAGCGGCTTGATGCGATCGACCAGCGCATCGCCGGCATCAATATCGACACCGCTATCGGCATAGGTCAGCCCGTTAGCCGGAGCGCCCGTTTCCTTGTTCGCCATCGCGAATCCCTCAGCCCGTGGAAAAAAAGAGCGCGGAGTACAGTGCAAACGCCGGTGCAACGCAAGTCGCGGGCTTCACGCCAGCTGCGGGGCAGCTATAGTGGCGGTCAAATCGCGCCACCAGGAGTTCTGCCCGTGCGTTCCTTTATTGCCGCCCTGAGCCTGTCGATCCTTGCTGTTGCCAGTGTTCAGGCCGACGACCCCTATACGGTGGAGAATGTCTCCATCGATGCCAGTGCTGATAATGCGCTGGAAGCTCAGACCGCCGCCATGCGTCAGGGCCAGGAAGATGCGGCGCGGGTCCTGATCGAGCGTTTGACGCTGCAGGAAGACCGTGCTGGCACAGGTTTCGATTTCGAGCCGCACATGAACGAGTTCGGTGAGATGGTGACCAGCGCCGATCTGGACGCGTCGGTTGTCGCGGAAATGATTTCCGGCCTGGAAATCCAGAACGAGCAGCGCAGCGCGACGCGCTACCTGGCCGAACTGACAATCAGCTTCGATCCGCGGGCCGTTGAGCGCGTGTTCGGTGCCTATGGCATCCCCTATGTCTCCGCTCAGTCGCGGCCCACCCTGGTCCTGCCAATCCTCGACGGCGCGACCGATTTTCGGCTTTGGGACAATAATCCCTGGCGCCAGGCCTGGACGAGCCAGTCCTTCGCCAACTCTCTGACCCCGATGTTTGTGCCCGGCAACGGGGAGGGCGCGGCCCTGATCTCGGCACGCGATGCGCTGAGCCTGAATGAAGAAGCACTGCGCGCGGCAGGGGCCTATTACGGTGTCAACCGGATCGCGGTGCTGCGCGCCCAGGAGCGCGGCGGTATCCGCCGCGTCGGTGGCTATCTCGTCAATCTCGACAATGTCGAGGAGCTGACAGTCGAGACCTGGGGGCCGCAGACGGTATTCGGCGGCTGGAGCAATGCGGCGCAGCAATTTGTTCTGGATCGCGAGGCCGAGTGGAAGCGTCAGTCGGTCGTTCGCGGCGGCGAGACCCAAGAATTCCGCGTCACTGTGCTTTATGGTGGCCTCGAGGAATGGCGCCGCCTGCAAATGGCCCTGACCGGAACATCACTGATCGAGGATGCGCGTCTGGACGCCATGTCGCGCGATGGTGCGCTGATGACGGTGAATTATCGCGGTGCCCTGGAACAGCTGGTGTCCGAACTGGCTGAACGCGGCGCTGCCCTGGAAGAGTATCCGGACCTCGGCTGGGTCGTCCGGACAGAATTCTGATCCCGGTTACGGGGCTGACACAAGCATGACGCAGCAATTGGCGCTGGATCTGCCCAACCGGGTCGATTTCAGCGCAGACAGCTTTATTCTCGGCGCTGCCAATCGAGAGGCCACAACGGCGCTCGAGCGCTGGCGCGACTGGCCGGCGGGGGCCTTTGCCCTGATCGGACCACCGGGCAGCGGCAAATCGCATCTGGCTTCGATCTGGGCGCGGCGATCGGGTGCGCGGGTGACGTCGATCGATGAGCTGGGCGCAGCGCTCGACCAGATCGAGCCGGGCGCCGCGCTGGTGGTCGAAGATACCGAGCATGGCGGAAGCGACACGGCGCTGTTCCATGCCTTCAACCGGGCGGCCAAGGGCGAGCTTCCGGCTTTGCTGATGACGGCGCGGGTGCCGCCAGCACAATGGGGAGCGGGTTTGCCGGACCTGGTTTCGCGGCTGCGGGCCTTGCCGCAGGTTGCCCTGCATGAGCCCGATGATGCGCTGCTGACCCAGTTGATCCGCAAACAGCTCAATGACCGGCATGCGCCGATCAAGCCGGGCGTGATTGAATACCTGCTGCCGCGCATGGAACGCTCGGTGGCTGCGGCAAGGACACTCGTTGACTTGCTAGACAAACGGGCGCTGGTAAAGCAGAGCCCGATCACACGCGTTGTTGCGCGTGAAGTGCTTGCAGAACTTAATCCGGACAGCCCTGATCCAGGAGACGGCGAATGACCGCGGACCTTACCCCGGTGCCCGAAATCGAGCAGCTCAAGACCAGCCCCTCGCGCTTTCTTAATCGCGAGCTGTCCTGGTTGCGTTTCAACATGCGTGTCATCGAGGAAGCGGAGAACCTGCGTCACCCGGTTTTCGAACGTCTGCGCTTCCTGTCGATCTCGGCCTCGAACCTGGACGAATTCTTCATGGTGCGGGTCGCGGGTTTGCGGGCCCTGGTGCGCAATGGTGTTACCGCGACGAGTATTGATGGCCTGACTCCGGCCGAGCAGCTCGAGCAGATCCATGTTCTCGCCAGCGAGCTGATGGGCAAGCAGCAGGCCCTGTGGGATTCGCTGAGCCGCGAGATTGCAGAGCACGGTGTTTCCGTTCTGGACGCGGACCAGTTGTCGAAGACCGATGCGGCCTGGCTGCATGGCGATTTCCTGTCCCACACCCTGCCGGTGATCACGCCGCTGGCCATCGATCCGGCGCATCCATTCCCATTTATTCCCAATCTCGGCTTCGCTCTGGCGCTGCACCTGCGCAATAAGGAAGACGGCAAGGAAATGTATGGCCTCATCCCGATGCCGCTCGGGGTGAAGCGTTTTGTCGAACTGCCTGCCCGTGCCAGCGAGACACCGGGGCGGCCCGAGCGCCGTTTCATTGCGCTGGAAACCGTGCTGGCGATGTATGTGGACACGCTGTTCCCGGGCCATGAAGTGGTCGGGCAGGGCGCCTTCCGGGTTATTCGCGACAGCGATATCGAGATCGAGGAAGAGAGCGAGGACTTGGTCCTCGAGTTTGAAAACCTGCTCAAACAGCGCCGCCGCGGCGTCATTGTCCGGTTGAAGCTCGAGGCGAGCATGCCCGACCAGCTGCGCAATTTCATCATCGCCCATCTTCATGCCGAGGATCAGGACGTGGTGCCGATCTCGGGGATTCTCGGCCTGGCCCAGGCGAGCGAGCTGATCCCTGACGACCGCCCCGAATTGCTCTTCCCGGCCTATGAGCCGCGTTATCCCGAGCGTATCCGCGATCATGGCGGGGATTGCTTCGCCGCGATCCGGGAAAAGGACATCGTCATCCAGCACCCCTATGAGAGTTTCGACGTGGTCGTCGCTTTCCTGCGCCAGGCGGTGGCCGATCCCGACGTGGTCGCGATCAAGCAGACGTTGTACCGCACCTCGAAGAACTCACCCATCGTCGCCGCCCTGATCGAGGCGGCCGAGGCGGGCAAGAATGTCACCGCCCTGGTCGAGCTCAAGGCGCGCTTTGACGAGGAAGCCAATCTGAAATGGGCGCGTGATCTGGAGCGTGCCGGCGTTCAGGTCGTCTATGGCTTCATCGAGTACAAGACCCACGCCAAGGTCTCGCTGGTGGTCCGCCGCGAGGGCAGCGAGCTGCGCACCTATGCGCATTTTGGCACCGGCAATTACCACCCGATCACGGCGCGGGTTTATACCGACCTGTCGCTGTTCACCGCCGATCCGGCCTTTGGCCGTGATGCCGGTCGGGTGTTCAACTACATCACCGGTTATGCGCGGCCGCAGAATCTCGAGCGCCTGGCGCTGTCGCCGATCAATCTCAAGCAGACGCTGATCGACAGCATCGAGAATGAGATCAAGAACGCCAAGGCCGGCAAGCCGGCGGCGGTCTGGGTCAAGCTCAACGCGCTGGTGCATCCGGAAATCATCGACGCGCTCTACGCGGCCAGCCAGGCCGGTGTGAAGGTCGATCTCGTGGTGCGCGGTATTTGCTGTCTGCGTCCGGGGATACTGGGCTTGTCGGAGAATATCCGGGTGAAGAGCATTGTCGGACGCTTCCTCGAGCACACCCGTATCGTGGCCTTTGCCAATGGTCACGCCATGCCGTCGCCGCATGCCAAGATCTATATCTCTTCGGCCGACTGGATGCCGCGCAATCTGGATCGCCGGGTTGAGCATCTCTGCCCGATCCAGAACCCGACCGTACACCGCCAGGTGCTCGATCAGATCATGGTCGCCAACCTCAATGACGAGGCCAATAGCTGGTATATGGACGGCGATGGCGATTATCGCCGGGTCGATGTCTCTGCCATTGAGGAGCCGTTCTCGGCCCATGCCTATTTCATGACCAACCCGTCCCTGTCCGGACGCGGAGAGGCCCTGTCGGGCGATACTCCGCCGGTGCTGACCGGGAATGGCGGCTAGGTCTTGGTTTTGGGGGCGGAAGATCCGGGGCTGATCGCGGAGAATGCGATTGAACGCGATGTCGCCGTCATCGATGTCGGCTCGAATTCCGTGCGTCTGGTGCATTTCCGTCTCGAGGGCCGCGCCCTCTGGCCAATCTATAATGAAAAGGTCATGGCCGGGCTGGGCGAGGGTGTGCGTGAGACCGGGCGTCTCAATCCGGCGGGCGTCGAGATCGCCCTGCGTGCGCTGAAGCGGTTCCGGCGTCTGCTTGATGCCAAGGCTGTTTCCGACCGTTACGTCGTCGCCACCGCTGCGGTGCGCAATGCCACGGACGGTCCGGATTTCGTCGAGCAGGTCGCCGAGCGCTCCGGGCTGGAAGTCCAGGTACTCTCCGGGGCACAAGAGGGCGAAATGTCGGCTCTGGGACTGGTTGCCGGCATCCCCGATGCGCATGGCATGACCGGGGATCTCGGCGGGTCGAGTCTCGAGATCACGCCCCTGGTCAATGGTCGTCCGCAAGCCGGCAAGACCTTTCCGCTTGGGCCCCAGGAAGTGATCGGGGCCAAGGGCTGGGATTACTCCCGCGCCAAGCGCAAGATTGAAAAAGGCCTCGACGGGATTGATTTCTCCGGGACCAAAGGCACGACCTTCTATGCCGTCGGGGGGGCGTGGCGGGCGCTGGCCCAGCTGGCCTTTGCCCGGTCAGGTTATCCGTTGCGCGTAGTGCACCAGTTTGGCCTCGACGAGAAACAGGTGCGCCAGTTGACGCGCCTGGCGGCGCGGCTGAGCCCCGCCTCGCTGGAAGGTATTCCGGGCATTGGCCGCCGGCGGGCCGCGACCTTGCCCTATGCCGCGCTCTTGCTGCGGCGGCTGGTCAAGCGCGGTGGTTTTGGTCGTATCGTGTTTTCTGCCTATGGTCTGCGCGAAGGCGTGATCATGGCCGGGCAGCCGGAAAGCCTGCTCGATCAGGACCCGCTGGTCGCCGGCGCCGAGGCGCTAGCCCGGCCGGCCGCCCCGGCGCCCTCATTCGGCCGCGCGCTCGCGGTTTGGCTGCGGCCGGTGATGGAACCGCTCGCGCCGGTCTTCTCACCGCGCCGGGACTGGCTCTTGCTGGAAGCGGCCTGTCGCCTCGCCGATATGGGCGCGCGCATGCATCCCGATCATCGCACGGACCTCGCCCGCGAGACTGTGCTCTATGCGCCCTTTGCCGGGATTGAGCATGCCGAGCGGGCCTTCCTCGCCGCGGTCACGCATTACCGTCATGGTGGTTCCGTTCACGCCATGGACGTGATGGATGCCCCGCATCTGATGAGTGAAGCGCAGCATGAGCGCGCGCAATTCCTGGGGCTGGCCCTACGCCTGGCCGCCAAGCTCTCAGGCCGCTCGGAAGTCTTGCTCGGGCGCTTTACCCTAAGCACGCAAGCGGACCGCCTCCTGCTGCAAGTCGATGACAGCGTGCGCGATCTCTATGTTGAGCGGTCGATTTCCCAGCTCGGCGGCCTGGCCGGTATTATCGGCCGGGACGCGGTCGTGGAGTATCGCTAGCCCTTCACATCCTGCATCACCACGCGGCCATCCTTGAGCGCCAGGGCGATCTCGCCCTGCATCAAGCGCACCGCGGGTTCGCCGAACACCTCGCGGCGCCAGCCCTTATTGGCCGGGATGTCCGCTTTGGGGTCGGCGGCGAGTTTTTCCAGGTCCGGCACGGTCGCGATCAGGCGGGTGGCGACACCGGCCTCTTCAGCGACGCGCTTGAGATAGACTTTGAGGAGCTCGACCGTCGGGCCAACATTGGAGGGCGGCGGGGCGGGTTTTTCCACCTTCGGCGCGTAATTCTCCGCATCGGCCATGGCCGCCCGCATCGCCTCGTAGAGGCGTTCAGCCGGGCGCGAGCGTTCAAAGCCTTTCGGCACGGCGCGCAGGCCCTGCAGCTCGCTCGCCTGGGTTGGCGCGGTCGCAGCGATCTCGTAAAGCGCGTCGTCCTTCATCACCCGCTGACGCGGCATGTCGCGGGTCTGGGCCTCGCGTTCACGCCAGGCGGCGGCACAGCGCAGACCGGCCAGCCATTGCGGCGTCATCTTGCGCAGCTTCAGACGCTTCCAGGCGTCTTCCGGGTTGAGTTCATAGGTCGCCGGGCGGGTGAGGATCCCCATTTCTTCCGACAGCCAGTCCTCGCGGCCCTTGCGGTCGAGCTTTTCGCGCATGATCGGGTAGAGGTCACGCAGATGGGTGACGTCGGCCATGGCGTATTTGAGCTGTTTGTCGCTCAAGGGGCGGCGCGACCAGTCGGTAAAGCGCGGGCCCTTGTCGATGGGGCGCTTGAGGAGGGCGCGGACGAGGCCGTCATAGGCGATGGAATCGCCCAGTCCGAGCGCCATGGCGCCGACCTGGGTGTCAAACAGCGGTGCCGGGATGAGGCCTTCGCCCTGGTGGAAGAAAATCTCCAGGTCCTGGCGTGCGGCGTGGAAGACTTTCATCACGCGATCATCGGCCATCAGCTCCCAGAAGGGCTCGAGGTCGAGGCCTTCAGCGAGCGGGTCGATGATGATTTCCGTGTCATGGCCGGCGGCCTGGATCAGGCACAGGGCCGGCCAGTACACGGTCTCACGCATAAACTCGGTGTCGACGGCGACGAAATCGCTTTGCAGGAGCGCATCACAGGCGCGGGTCAGCTCTGCTGTCGTGGTAATCATGGTCATGGGTGGGGTTGTTACCCCCACCCGATTTAATTTTCCATCACGAAGGGCTGTAGGGCCGGTTGGGTGATCCGACATAGCGCATGCTGGCCAGGGCGATTAGCCCGGTGCCGACGCCGACGAAGACGAACACCCACCAGATCGGCAGCGCAAACGTGCTCAGGGCGAGCAGGCCGAGCTGGCCGATCGAGGCGCCCAGCGCGTTGAGCAGGGTACCGGCGGCGAGCAGGCGAGCCCGCTTTTCCACCGGGGCCCGGCGCTGGGCCATGGCCTGCAGCGGCACGATGTAGAGACCGGCAAAAACCGCCGAGGCGAAGAAGGCAATCAGCAAGTGCCAGTTGTCCGGGTTCTGGGCGAAAGCGATAGGGCCGACCGGTTCCGGCGTCGGCACCCAGGTCGCCACCTGCCAGCCGATATAGAGATTGATCGCCAAGAGACCGAAACCGCCCAAAACGGTGAAGATGATGGCATCGCGGCCCTTGGTCAGCGCGCCGACGGCCAGCGAACCGGTGGCGGCACCGATAACGAAGAGGACGGAGAACAGGGTCACCAGGCCCGCGCCTTCTCCCATGACCTCGCGCACGAGGAGCGGCATCAAGGTCATCAGTCCGGCGGTGAAGAGATAGAACCAGGCCATGCCCAGGAGCGGGCGCAGGACCTGCGGCAATTGCGTTGCGAAATAGATGATACGCCCGGTCTCGATGATGAAATTCCAGCGGATTTTCAGATCCGGATTGGCGGCCGGCGAGGGCGGTGTGGGCACGATACTGGCAAAGCCGGCAATCGCGAACACGATCAGGATACCCGCCACAATCTGCGGCCCGTTGGGCATGGCGGCGAGCAATTGCCCGCCAGCCTGGCCTAAAAGGAGGCAGAGGAAGAAAACGGCGCCGAACAGGGCATTACCCGCCACCAGCTCCTCCGGTTTGAGATAATGCGGCATGGAGGAGACGCGTGAAGGGGCATAGAAGGCCGACTGAGCGCCCATCAGGAACAGGGTCAGGATCAGGATCCAGCCATTGTTGAGGAGGAAGCCGGCCGCCGCGACCAGCATCAGGATGATCTCGGCAAACTTGGCCCGGCGCATCAGCGTGGCGCGGTCATATCGATCCGCGATCTGGCCGGAGATGGCCGAGAATAGAAACAGCGGCAGGGTGAAGGCCGTGGCCGCGATCGGCACCACGGTTTCTGACGGCAAATCGGCCACGGTGAGACCGGAGAAGGTCGCCATGATGATCAGCGCGTTCTTGAACATATTGTCGTTGAACGTGCCCAGCGCCGAGGCGGTGAGGATCGGCGTGAAGCGTTTCGTGCCGATCAAGGAGAGGGAGGATTTCAGGCTCATGCCATTTCCTCCTGGAAGGTCTGGCCTTCCGCTTCCAAAGCCCGCGTGCGCGTTTCCACTGCGTCCTGCAGGCGTTGCATGAAAATTTCCCGGGGCAGGCCTGGCGGCAGCGGGTCGAGGAATTCGATCACCGCCTTGCCGGGGCTTTTCTCCCAGTCTTCCTGCTGCCAGCGCAGGCCCAGATTGGTCGCCACGGGGATCACGGGGCGCTCGAGCGTCTGGTAGATCTTGTAGACGCCCTTGCGATATCTCTTGGTTTCACCGATCGCAGCCAGCCCGCCTTCCGGATAGATCAGGATCGGGCGGTTCTCGCCATGTGAGCGCGCGATCGCGTCTTCCAGCGCCCCCGGGGCGGTGGTGTTGCCCTGGCTGTTGACCATGGTGGCGCCAGCGATGCGAACGATGCGGTTGATCAGCGGAAATTTTTCGATGCCATTGCCGATGACGAAATTGATGTCGCCGGAGATGGCCAGCATCAGCGGACCGTCGGCATAGGATTGGTGCTTGGCGGCGAGGATAACCGGCTGGCCCTTGGGCGGGGTGCCGCGGACCTCGATCTTGATGCCGGCGACCCAGTGCATGGTGAAGCGGATGGTATGGGCATAGCCGATCATCGTCTTCACCAGCGGCGTGCGCCAGGGCAGCCAGGACAGGCCATAGCAGGTCAGCGCAAAGACCGCCGAGATACCCCAGAACAGGCCGTTAAAGATAAAGGACCGCATGGTCATTTCCTCCCCGGGGCGCGTTGGCCCCGCCGGCGGGCGTGTCTAGATGCACGCCTCTGCCCGGCTTTCATTATTGTCGACACAGTGCAGTGCTTGGTGCTGGTGCGCAAATTCTGCTTCCAGGGCACGCGATTTGGCTTCCACATCACGCTCCAGCTTGGCCAGGAAGGCGTCGCGATCGGCGCTCGGTTGCATCGGTTCAAGGAATTCGATCACGGCCGTACCCTTGAACTTGGACCATTTCTGCTGCGGCCAGCACTGACCCAGATTGGTGGCGACCGGCACCACCGGACGATCCAGTTGGTGCGACATGCGCCAGGCACCCGAGCGATAGCGCATGCCGGTGCCCACCTCGGTCAGATGACCTTCCGGGTAGATCAGGATCGGACGCGGCGCGCCTTCACCCTGGCTGCGGGCCATGCCGTCTTTCAGGCTCTGAGCGGCTTTCTCGCCGCCCTGGGTGTTGACCACAATGGCGCCGCACCGAGTGAGCACCCAGCCGATCAGCGGGAATTTCAGCATGTGGTCGCCACATACGAAGTTCACATCACCGGTCTTGGCCATCATGACGATGCCATCGCCCCAGGACTGGTGCTTGGCCGCGATGACGACCGGCTGGTTCTTCGGCGGGGTGCCGCGGACCTCGACCTTGATGCCGCAGATGACACGCATCAGGATCACGGTTGCGCGCGAATAGGAGCGGATGCCGTGCATCAGCGCCCATCGGCCGGGCAGGAGCGCCAGCAGGGCGCAGACGATGGCGTAGACGCCGGACAGGGACCAATAGGCAATATTGAAGATGAAGGACCGCATGACGGGCTCCTTTGCTCAATGAAAACTTGTGTGGGGTTGAGGTCGGATCAGGCCGAGTGCAGCACGGCCATGATGGCGCGGGTAAAGGCCTCGACATGAGCCGATAGCGGGCGCTTGATACGGCCATAGAGGCTGTATTCCGCGCTCTGCATGACCACGCCCAGCGCCATGCCGGAGTAAAGCTCCGGATCGGCCTTGGGGATTTCGCCGCGCTCCATCGCCTGGGACACGACCTCGGTCATGAAGTCCGACGGGTCGGCACCGCCATCGCCTGAGGCGGCGATGAAGTTGTTGCGATGGGTGAGGTGATAGGTGAATTGCGCCGGATCGCTGTCGGCCAGTTCGCAATAGGCTTTGACCAGCGCGCGGGCGGTCTCTTCCATATTCGCGTCCGGCACCAGGTGGGAGATAACAAGGTCCTGAAGCTTATGGTGAATAGCCTCGAACATCAGTCGCGCCAGCTCGTCCTTGGAGCGGAAATGGCGATACATGGCGCCATCGGAAATGGTGCAGGCATCAGCGATCTGCTTGATAGAGACCCCGTCCAGCCCGTGCTCGGCAAACAGTTTCAGCGCCGCCCGCTCAATGCGGGCCTTGGTCGTCCCATAGCGCGCCGTGACGCCCTCATTGGGATCCATATCGTCGAAAATGTCCGTTTTCAGCATTCCGGTTTTCATCGCTCGCGCTCCCCAGGGTGTAAGTAAACGATCATTCACATGCTTTATGGCGTGGGCTTTAGGGGAATGCAAGTGAATAGTTACTTACATGGCGCAAAAATGATCTGGTAGTGGGTTAAGACGTTGTTCTGGGGCGGTATTCAATTCGCTCGAAACCTCCAACGCCCCCTCATCCTGACGCAAGTCAGGACCCCGAAAGGGCGAGTTCGTCCATGATCTCATTGTGTCTGACGAGGCGGTTCTGGGCTTCACACCGGCGCTGTGATGGCGAGGTTCAGCCAAGAAAAAAGACGCTCCTGTCCGGAGCGTCTTTTGTGTTCAGGATGTGGTGGGTTTCGAGCTAGCCGTCGCAGCCATACTCACCATCGACATTCGAGGTCCACCAGCTGCCGTTCTCGCCGCAAGGGTTGGCGAGGATCATGTTCTTGCAGTCATTGGCATCCTCATTCCAGTTGCACCAGCAAGACACGCTGTTCTCGCCGTGCTCGCAGTTATAGCGCGGTTCATAGGCCGCGCCGGATAGACGGGTCGCCGGATTCTCATAGATCCGGTCTTCCCGTGGGGTCGCCCGCGACATCGGCTCGGCTTGCAAGGTCCGGCGCAGGACCTGGCGCAATCGTTGTGGCGTAGCGTCTTGGACGGCCGCATAATTCAGGGTGAACTCCTCCTGCGACGGCGCGTCCTGCGTCGATTGGGCAAGGACGGGTGTAGCGAAGGCGGCCAGCAACACGGCCAGGCAAGTCAAGATGGATTTGAGGCTCATTATATCTCCCCCTGAGTGAATTCGCCTGCACAGGCTATCGCGACAGGCGAGCGGGGGCAAACATGATGGCGTGCGGGTGAACTGCAGCTGAACCCCCACAATCCTTGACATTCCACCCCGCAAACCGGCATGTCGCGGCGACCTGTTTCATGTTCTTTTCGGACGACGCACCCATGCACGCTTATCGCTCCCATACCTGCGCTGAACTGCGCCCGGATCATGTCGGCCAGACGGCCCGTATTTCCGGCTGGATCCACCGCAAGCGCGACCATGGCGGTCTCTTGTTCATCGACCTGCGCGATCACTACGGCTTGACCCAGTGTGTGCTGGAGCCGGAGAGCGAGCATTTCGAAACGCTCGAGCGTCTGCGCGTGGAAAGCGTCGTGACCATTACCGGTGAGGTGATTGCCCGCTCCGCCGACACTGTGAACGAGAACCTGCCGACCGGCGGCGTCGAGCTGCGGGTGAAGGGGCTGGAGATCCAGTCCGAAGCGGAAGAGCTGCCGCTGCCGGTCTTCGGTGAGCCGGAATGGTCCGAGGAAGTCCGCCTCAAGCACCGCTATATCGACCTGCGCCGCGAAAGCCTGCATGCGCGTATCATCAAGCGCTCGCAGATCATCGACTCGATCCGCCGCCGCATGGTCGAAGAGGGCTTTACCGAATACCAGACGCCGATCCTGACGGCCTCGTCGCCGGAAGGCGCGCGTGACTTCCTGGTGCCGGCTCGCCTGCACCCGGGCAAGTTCTACGCCCTGCCTCAGGCGCCGCAGCAGTTCAAACAGCTGATCATGGTTTCCGGTTTCGACCGCTATTTCCAGATCGCGCCCTGCTTCCGTGACGAGGACGCGCGCGCTGACCGCGCCCCGGGCGAGTTCTACCAGCTCGACATGGAAATGAGCTTCGCCACCCAGGAAGACGTGTTCAACGTCATCGAGCCGGTAATGAAGGGCCTGTTCGAGGAGTTTTCCGAAGGCTGGGCCGTTCCGGACGAGCACTTCCCGCACATCGCCTACAAGGACGCCATGCAGTGGTATGGCTCCGACAAGCCGGACCTGCGTAACCCGATCAAGATGTCCGACGTGTCCGACACTTTCCGCGGCTCGGGCTTCAAGGTCTTCGCCGGCATGCTCGAGCGCAATCCGAAGATCCAGGTCTGGGCCATCCCGGCCAAGACCGGTGGTTCGCGCGCCTTCTGCGACCGGATGAATTCCTGGGCCCAGAAAGAGGGCCAGCCGGGCATGGGCTATATCTTCTGGCGCGAGACCGAGGGCGGTCTCGAGGCCGCTGGCCCGATCGCCAAGAATATCGGCGAGGAGCGCACTGAGGCGCTGCGCGTCGAGCTCGGCCTGGAAGCCGGTGATGCCGTCTTCTTCGCCGCCGGTGACCCGAGCGAGTTCGCCGGCTTTGCCGGTCGGGCCCGCGATGTCGTCGGTACCGAGCTGGACCTGTGCGAGAAAGACACCTTCCGCTTCTGCTGGATTGTCGACTTCCCGATGTATGAGTGGGATGAGGACAACAAGAAGGTCGAGTTCTCCCACAACCCGTTCTCCATGCCGCAGATGACGGCCGAGGAATTCCTGGCGCTGGACAACCCGTCTGACGACGAGCTCCTCGCCATGAAGGCCTGGCAGTACGACATCGTTTGTAACGGTGTGGAACTGTCCTCCGGCGCGGTGCGGAACCACCGTCCGGACGTCATGCTGAAGGCCTTCTCCTATGCCGGCTACGGCCAGGACGTGGTCGAGGAAGAGTTCGGCGGCATGCTCAACGCCTTCCGCTATGGCGCGCCGCCGCACGCCGGTATCGCTCCGGGTGTCGACCGCATCGTCATGCTGTTGTGCAACCAGGAAAACCTGCGCGAAGTCGTCATGTTCCCGAAAGACCAGCAGGCCCGCGACCTGATGATGAACGCGCCGGGTACGGCCGAGAACAAGCATCTGCGCGAGCTGCACATCCGCACCGTGGTGCCGGAAGAAAAGAAATAGGCGCGGCTTGCCGCCCAGAAATGCGAAGAGCCGCCCGGTTGGGCGGCTCTTTTCGTTTTGCCGGACGCCAGGATGGCTATTGCGGGCTTTCCGGTTCTGGCGGGATGGCCGGCTTGGGCACGATCACATCGCCATTATGGCGCAGGATAAAGATGTTCTCGCCGTCTTCATCCGACATATCGTAGGAAAACCATTCTGACTGTTGGGCGGAGAGCGAGTGCCCTGGCTCCCCGGCGAGGCGGGCTTCGGTTTCCGCCTCAATCAATTCGCGTTCCAGTTCGCGACGTTCCCGGGCGATCTCGGCCTCGACTTCGCGATGAGCCTCGGCGATTTCCCGTTCAGCGTCCCGCAGCTCCGCCGCGGCCTCGCGTTCCATCACCCGGATCTCAAACCTTTGCTCGCGCTCATCGCGACGCCGGTCACGGGCATGGTCACGCCCATCGCGCTCGGCATCGCGCAAAACGCGGCGGATTTCCCGTTCGGCGCGGGCGATCTCGCGCATGGCTTCGCGGGTGGCGTGTTGCACGGCTTCGCGATCGAGATCCTCGGCATGCTCTTCAAGGGCGAGACCGACCTCGGCCAGGATCTCGACCCGCAAGCCTTCCAGCGCCTCGATTTCGGACAGCGTTTCAGAGACCTCGACCAGCTGGCTCCGGGACAAGCGGGGCAGGGAGGCGGTGTTGATCTCGTAGTGCGAGAGATGTTCCTGCGGGCAGGCCCGCAGATTGACCGTGTGCTCACCCAGACGGGTCTGTTCATCGCCACAGGCATTGGCCAGGGCCGCCTTGTTGAGGCCGCGGACGCGCTCGAACACGGCGGCGCTCAGATTGACCCCGGTCAGGTCGGCATCGCGGAAATCGACCTCTTGCAGATGCGCGCCCTCAAAGCTGGCATCGGTCAGGTCAGCATCACGGAAATCGGCCTTGCCGCCGGTCACCTCGGCGAAATTGGCGTGACGCAATTCGGCCTGGCGGAACACGGTGTCGTCCAGCTGGGCGCGCAGGAAATTGACCTGGTGCAATTGCGCATCGACGAAACGGGTGGACGCCAGGCGGCTGCCGATAAAGGTCACGAAGACCATATCAGAGCGGCTGAAATTGGCGTCGCTGAGATCGGCGCTGGAGAAATTGACGCGCTCGATATGGGCTTCAGACAGATTGGCGTCGGACAGGTTGGCGCGGCTGAAGGAAACCCCGGTCATCCGGGTCTGAACCATTTGCGTGTCGGAAAAATCCGTGCCGGTGAAGCGGCATTCCACGAAGGTGGAATTGAGCAGGTTGGAACCGGAAAAGCTCGACCCCTCGAAATCGGCGCCGATGAAGTTCGCACCGGCCAGATTCTGGTCGGCGAAATTACAGCCTTCACACTCCCCGCCAATGGCGAGGCCACGGCGCGGCGTATCCCTTTCCCCGGCCCAGACGGGCGCGACGAGAGTGGCGCTCGCGGCAAGCAGTGCAAGAATGGAAACGGCGGTGTTTCGCATAACTCCCTCGATACGGCACCTGAGGAGGAATTGCGACTTAAATCACAGTAATTAAGGATGGCCCTAGAGCAGGCGGCAATCGGCGATGCGCAGGCCCGGCGGCAACAGCGTCTCGGCATCGCCGCAGGCGCGGTCGAGCTGGCGCTGGGTCAGCCCGTGGGCATCGCGCAGATAGGCGCCGGACAGGTTTGCCCCGGTCAGATTGGCGCCGGCCATGTTGGAGGCGTTGAAATAGGTACCGACAAGCACGGCGTCGGTGAAGTCGACATTGCGGAAGCTGGCACCGACAAAGCGCGCCCCGAACAGGTTGGCGACGGAGAGGTTGGCGCCATCAAAACGTCCGCCATCCATGATGGCCAGAGACAAATTGGCCTGGCGCAGGCGTGAGCCGGACAGGTCGAGATTGCGCAGGTCATGATAGGACAGATCGGCCTGGAACAGGTTGCAGCCCGAGCAGGACTGGCCCGCCTGCACGCGTGCGATCTGCGCCGCGTTTTGCGCCAGCGCCGGCGTGCCCACGGACAGGGCAATCAGGATGGTAAGAAAAAACCGTGCCATTTTGGTGCACTCCGCAGACTGTCCCCGCACGCGCTGCAAGCGCGGGGCCGTGCGCGATCGGCTAGGCCAGGAGACTGACACCGCCCGCCACGAGAGCGAGGCCTGCGATCGCTGAGATCGCTGCCAGCGCGATGAAACGGTCCAGCCTGGGTCCGCTGGCGGCGCGGGCGATATGGACAATCAGACCGATGGCGCCGGCATGAAAGGCGATCACGCCTACTATGATCAGTGCGAGGCCGAGTCCCATCGTCAATCGCGCGGTCAGCTGTTCCAGTTACAGGCGTCGCAATTCAGCCCGCTTTCGCTCTTCGCCACGGTGAAATGGCCGCATTCCGGGCAGGGGTCGCCGGTATAAGCGCTGGCTTCGCTCACCGGGCGGGTGATGCTGTGATCCTCTATCTGGGTGTATTCGGTCTCGATCGGAGCATCAGTGTCATTGGCATTGGCGGCCTTTTTCGAGGCGCCGGCGAACATCAGGATATTATTGGGCACCTGGCCGCGGCTGAACCCGCGCGAAATGAAGCGGGCCGCGTCTTCCTGCGACAGCTTTTCTTCCTCGACACCCTTGCCGATCCCGCCCGGATCCGCCTTGTCCGGCGAGATTTCCGCCAGATCTTCGCGGCCGAGATAGGACACGCCCAGCTCGCGGAAAAGATAATCCAGGATCGAGGTCGCGTGCTGGATCTGGTCATTGCCCTCTACCGGGCCAGCCGGCTCGAAGCGGGTGAAGACGAAGGCATCAACAAACTCTTCCAGCGGCACGCCGTATTGCAGGCCAATGGAGATGGCGATGGCGAAATTGTTCATAAGCGAACGAAACGCCGCGCCTTCCTTGTGCATGTCGATGAAGATCTCGCCGAGCTCGCCATCATCGAACTCGCCGGTGTGCAGATAGACCTTGTGGCCGCCCACAGTGGCCTTCTGGATATAGCCCTTGCGGCGATCAGGCAGTTTGCGCCGGGCGGCCGGGCGTTCGACGACGCGCTCGACTTCAACCGTACGCTCGACCACGCGTTCGCGTACCGTGTCGGCGGTGTAGTCCCCCTTGTCGAAATCGATCGAGGGCAGCATGTCGAACAGGCTGGAGCCCGTGCGCGACATGGCCAGATCGCGCAGGCCAAGCTGGCTGGCGTGATCGAACAGCGCGGCGACATCATCGATGGCGGCTTCAGCGCTGAGCTCGATATTGAGCGCCACATGCCCGGAAATCTGTTGCTCGACTGCATGGGCGAGATCAAGCTGGGCCTCGGCGGAGGGATAAGCGAAAACGGCCCGGGTATCAGCCGGGATGGTCTCGATCGCATCAAGGGTTGCCGTACCATGAGCATGTCTGTCGGCCAGTTCGACATCATGATCGCTATAGCCCAGCGCCAGGCACAGGGACTGGCCCTCGGCCTCGATGACATCACTGGTCAGGCCGAGAATGTCACGGCAGACGCGGTCGCCCAGCGTCCAGCGATTGAGCGCGAAGCGCACCGAGGCGCCTTCGCCGATGGAATCATCGAGCCGTTCCAGCGTGTCCAGCGGAATGCCGCGCAGCATCAGGTCTTCAAACGAGATTGCCGGAGCGCCGCGCAGCGTGCCATGGCCCGCCGCATGGTCCTCGGCCTGTTCGATCGCGGTGGCATCCAGCCCCAGTCGTGACAGACCGCTGCGCACACAATCGCGCAGGCGACGACCGCCGATATCGTCGCGGTCGGCGGTGACGGCATTGACGACTGGGCTGCAGCCTCCGGCTGCGCCCTCGATCAGGCCGGCCAGTTCGGTTGGCAGGTCGAGGGCGCAGACCAGCGGTCCGGGCCGGGTGAGGGCGGAGCGGGCGGAAAACCGGCTGTCATGACGCTGCAGCGTGCCGGCAATCGAAGCCAGCCCGGCGGGCAGGCTCTTCGGCGAGATCTCCATGCCCAGAGAGGGAGCGATGGCCCCGCATTCCGCGCAGCTTTCACGCACAGCCATGGTGACGAGGCGGGCGATGGCGGCGGCGGTGAGGCGGCCCTCATCACTGTCATAGGCGAGGCCCAGCGCCATCAGGACCGGTGCCATCCCGGTTAGCGACATCGTGCCGGCATTGGCCGCGTCGGGATGGGCACTGAAGATCAGCGCCTTGGACCAGCAGCGCGCGGTGTCCATCAGCAGCTCGGCATTAAGGCCGGCGGTGTCATCCATAAAGGCGGGCAGGTTGAGATACACGGCCGGGCCGGCCTGCTGCGGGCTTTCCTGGAAGGCCAGGCGCGGCGCACCAAAGCTCCACACGGTACGGGCCACGGCATTGCGGAACTGGCGGGCGCGAACGGTGCCGCCGGTTTCGCCAAAGCTCCAGGCCTCGTCCGCAGCGACGGCGGAGGCGAAATCGGAGGGTGTGTGCAGCACGGTTTCCGGCACGATCGAGCGCTCCGGCGCCAGCGCGGCGAGGGCATCATCATCCGCGCCCTGGCGGGCCATGGCGAGGGCGCGTTCCACGGCTACCTCCGGCACACCATCCTTCAGCGCATGGCGCATGGCGCGGGCGAGGGCGGCGTTCTGGCGCGGATCGAAACAGACCTCGCCCTCACCGGAACAACGCCGGATGGCTTCCCCGATCGCCTTGAGTCGCGTTTCGGTGACCCGGGCGCCGGTTTCCAGAATTGATTCGCGCAGGGCCTCGGCCGCCACCAGACGCAGGGCTTCCGGCGCATCCTCGGCATCGGCGCGAATATGGCGACGCAGCACATCGTCCTGCGGGCCGGAGAGGTCGTCCCCATAAGCCCAGTCCGCACCGCCCTCGCGCCACAGCTCGGCATCGGGCAGGGCGAGACGGGCAATCAGGCTGGCGGACAGGCCGGCATAAAACAGATTGGCTTCCTCAACCGCGGCAAAGGCCTTTTGACGTCCGGCTGCCCAGGTCAGCGATCCGGCCAAGCGCGCTGCAGCCTTGTCGATCCCGTCTTCCAGCGCACGCTCCTCACCGGCCGGGATTTGCGGGGCCAGGCCGGCATAGGCGGTCATTCCGGGTTTGGGGCGCGTCTTCAGCGGGCGTGGTGTGTCGAGCAGATCTCCCAGCGTCATCGCCGCGGTATCACTCCAGGCCGGCGGTACACGCAAGGTGCGAACATCGCCCAGGCCATCATCATCTGCATCGATGGCGCACCTGAGTTCGCGCACCTCCAATGAAAGATCAAAATGTTCCGAGGCTGCCAGATCGGCCAAGCTTGCCGGATTAGTCATTTGTCCACCCTTTTGCCCGCCGAATCGGTCGGTAATCGCAAAAGTCTACCCCTCCGGAGGCAGGGCCTGAACCCCGCCGCGCTCGAGACTGGACCGGATGGCGCGAGGAAGGCATATACGGCTGTGAATAACCCTACCGACTCGGAGCCCGCTCATGCTCGGACTGATTTCGAAGATTTTCATCTGGTGGAAAGACGCCACGCCCGGCACGCTTCTGACCCTGCGTAATCGTGGTGCCCAGCAAGTGGGCGAGGATGAGTTCGGGAATCGCTATTTCGAGGAGAAGGGCAAGACCGGCCCGGATGGAAACAAGCGCCGCTGGGTGCTCTACGAGGGCTATGCCGACGCCTCGCGCGTGCCGTCTGACTGGCATGGCTGGCTGCACCACACGTTTGACGAGCCGCCGACCGAGGCGCCGCTCAAGCGCCAGGTCTGGGAAAAGGATCACCATCCCAACCTGACCGGCACGGTGCATGCCTATCGTCCGACCGGTTCGCTGGCCTCGCCGGAGAAGCGTCAGTCCACGGCCGGCGACTACGAAGCCTGGTCGCCGGACCAGGGCTAACCCGTGCCTGTCTTGTCGCCTGTGCGGGGAACCGCCTCGACACGGTCATAATCTCTCGGCAGCTTGGCTCCCATGATGCGTTCTCTGACAGCTCTCGTTCTGGCCTGTAGTGTGATGGCCCCCGCCATGGCGCAGGATATCGATGACTTCATGCGCGGCGATGACCCGCTTGAGACGCGCGACCCTGATGCGCGTGCGAACCAGCCGCTGTCCAGCCGTCCAGGCAATGTCGCCGTCCTGCGTGGCCTCGACAAGGTCACGGCCCGCACGCGTGATTTCGATGTCGTCATCGGTGAAAGCGTTGAGTTCGGCCCGTTGACCATCACCGCGCAATATTGCCGCAAGCGCCCGCCGGAAGAGACGCCGGAAACCTACGCCTTCCTGCAGATCGCTGATCGCCGCACGGACGGTTTCGGCGTGGATGTCGAGGGCGAGACAATCTTTTCCGGCTGGATGTTCGCTTCCCGCCCGGCCCAGAATCCGCTCGAGCATCCGGTGTATGATGTGTGGGTGCTGGACTGCCGCACGGACTAGGTCTTGAGCGCCCGTGCCAACACATCCTCCGCGCCCACATCCATCCCCATCGCATAGAAATCCGCCGTCTTGCCCAGGGCCTCTTGTAGCCGCTCATGATAGGCATCGCGCGTGATGGTTTCCACGCCCAGGCTTTCCAGATGCTCGGTGGTGAACTGGGTGTCGAGCAAGCTGTAGCCACCGGTATTCAGGCGGGCGACGAGGTGGACGAGGGCGATTTTGCTGGCATCGGTTTTTACTGAGAACATGCTCTCACCGAAGAACGCGCCGCCGAGCGAGACGCCATAAAGCCCGCCGGCCAGCTCTTCGCCATCCCAGCATTCCACACTATGGGCGAAGCCGTCGCGATGCAGCTCGTTGTAGAGGCCAAGAATACCGTCATTGATCCAGGTTTCCTCGCGCCCCGGGCCCGGCTCGGCGCACAGGCGCACCACCGTGTCGAAGGCGGTATCGATCTTCACCTGGAACGGGGCCTGTTTCACCGTGCGCTTGAGGCGCCGCGGGATGTGCAGGCCGTTGAGAGGCAGCACGCCTCGCTCATCCGGGTCGAGGAGATAGATGCGCGGGTCGTCGCGCGCTTCCGCCATGGGGAAGACGCCGCGCGCATAACAGTTCAGCAATTCTGCCGTCCCGAAGACCCGCATATCACCCTTGGCCGATCAGGCCTCCCGGTTGGCGAGCCACTCCTCAAGCCAGCGGATGTGGTAGTCGCCGTTCACAAACTCGGGCTCTTCCAGCAGGGCCAGGAAAATCGGGATCGAGGTTTCAACACCGCCGACGACCATTTCTTCCAGCGACCGGCGCAGGCGCAGCAGCGCTTCCGTCCGGGTCCGCCCGTGCACGATGAGCTTGCCGATCAGGCTGTCATAATACGGGGGAATTTTATAGCCCGCATAAAGCGCTGAATCGAGGCGGACACCGAGACCGCCCGGAGCGTGGAAATCGGTGATCGTGCCCGGCGAGGGGGCGAAATTCCTCGGGTTTTCCGCGTTGATGCGGCACTCGATCGACCAGCCGTCCAACGTGATGTCTTCCTGCTTGATGTCGAGCGGCGCGCCATCGGCGACGCGGATCTGTTCGCGCACCAAGTCGATACCGGTGATCATCTCGGTCACCGGGTGCTCCACCTGTAGGCGGGTATTCATTTCGATGAAGTAGAACTCACCGTTTTCCCACAGGAACTCGATCGTACCGACGCCGCGATAGCCAATCGCACCAATGGCCTTGCGGACGGTCTCACCGATCTTGGCGCGGTCCGCGGCATTGAGCGCCGGAGAGGGGGCTTCCTCGAGGATTTTCTGGTGTCGGCGCTGCAGCGAACAATCGCGCTCACCGAGGTGAACCACATTGCCATGTGTATCGGCCAGGATCTGGATCTCGATATGGCGCGGGCGGCCGAGATATTTCTCGATATAGACGGTGCCATCGCCGAAGGCAGCCTTGGCCTCGGTCGATGCAGTGTCCATCGCCTCTTTGAGGTCGGCTGCTGTTTCGGCCACCTTCATGCCGCGACCGCCACCGCCGGACGCGGCCTTGATCAGCACCGGATAACCGATTCTCTCGGCCACCGGGATCGCATCCTCATAGCTGTCGACGCCGCCTTCAGAGCCCGGAACAACCGGAATGCCGGCATCCATCACAGTCTGTTTGGCGGTGATCTTGTCCCCCATGACGCGGATATGCTCCGCTGTCGGGCCGATGAAGGTGAAGCCGTGCGCTTCGACGATCTCGGCAAAGCGGGCGTTTTCCGACAGAAAGCCATAGCCCGGGTGGATAGCCTGGGCGCCGGTCACTTCGGCCGCGGCGATAATGGCCGGGACGTTGAGATAGCTCTTGGCTGCTGCCGGCGGACCGACACAGACGCTTTCATCAGCCAGGCGGACATGCATCGCATCGGCGTCGGCCTCGGAATGGATGGCGACGGTGCGTATGCCCATCTCGCGGCAGGCGCGGTGGACACGAAGGGCAATTTCGCCGCGATTGGCGATCAGGATCTTGTCGAACATTCGGGGCGCTCGCGCGTTAAAGGGTGAGCGTTAGACGAGAATGAAGAGCGGCTCGCCGTACTCGACGGGCTGGCCGTCCTGCACCAGGATTTCTGCGATCTTGCCGGATTTCTCCGCCGTGATCGGATTGAAGGTCTTCATCGCCTCAACGAGGAGGATCGTGTCGCCCTGGGAGACATTGGAGCCGACCTCGACGAAATTGTCCGCTTCCGGATTGGCCTTGAGATAGACCGTGCCGACCATGGGCGACTTTACCACGCCCGGATGAGCGGAGAGGTCGGTCGCGTCCTGGGCCGCCGGGGTTTCCGGCGGCGCGGCGGCCGGGACCGGGGCCGGGGCTGCTGCAACCGGCGCAGGCGCTGCGGCGACGGCCTGCACAACCGGTGCGGCGGTCAGCTGGCGCGCAATACGCAGTTTCAGTTCGCCATGTTCCACTTCGATTTCGGTCAGCTCGGTATCGCGCAGGATCTTCGCCAGATCGCGAACGAGGCGGGTGTTGAGCGGGGCACCGGATTTGGAATCAGAACTCATGGAGATGGGCCTTTGATTGTTTTCAGGTGTTCAGGCTTTGAACGGCGGCATCAATCCCCAGCAAATAACTGGCCAGACCGAAGCCGGTAATGCTGCC
>NZ_JASBRW010000051.1 GCF_030149235.1 Maricaulis sp.
TGGTTTCCGTGCCGATCGGGAAGTTGATCAGGGAGCGGGCCGTCTGCGCGCCGAAGAGTTTTTCGGCGGGGACTTCAAGAGGACCAAAGCTGTCGGTTTCCGTGCGCATCTCGCTCATGAGGGGAGGCTCCTTGCAGGCCGTTGCGGGCTGCTTGATGATGGTGAACTTCGATTCGGACGTGTATCACTGCCGCATGACGGATCAAGACGATGTTGCGCATCGCCATGGGGGGCTCGCGCAAAAATGGACTGGACGAGGGAAGGTTCAAGCCGCGATGTACGGTGACGAGCTTAATCTGCGCGTTGACGCGCTGACGACGCAAACGCGCCGGTTCAAGGCGTTGATCGGGGATTTTTTTCGCCTCGAATTCAAGCGCGTGCGCCCGAAATACGGTCCTTATGAGGTGGTCATCGAGATCCAGCGCACCGAGCACAGCCCGGTGCATGATGTGGATAATGTCGCCAAGGCGGTGCTGGATGCGCTAACCGGTGTCGTCTTCCACGATGACAGCCAGGTGGAAAAGCTCCTGGTCACCAAGACGGTGGGGGAGCGCGCGCGTATCAGCGTGACGGCGCGGCCTATGGCGCGCCAGGAGGTCGGTGAGTTCGCCTAGCTCTCCAGCCAGGCGACGGCCTCATCTTCAGTCGTGAAGTGCCTGTAAACAAAGGCGCTCTTGTTCTCCGGGACGAGCTCGTAGAGCTGCGTGATGATGTCGTGGCCAAAGCCGGTTGTGACCATCGCGGCTTTGTGCCGTCCGGTAAGTTTGTCCGTATGCGAGGCAAGGACGGAAAGAATATCATCGCGGATCGCATCGAGGGTGAATTCGGACATGTCAGTCGCCGGATCGACCAGGATAAGCCGCGCCTTGCCGTCGCCCCAGTGTTGGCTGGTCAACATTTTGACAATCGCGGCGCCGACTTCCGCCGCCAGCATCAGCCCCGAAACCCGGTGCTCAAACCAGCCCTTCTCAGCGTTGTAGGTCGCAGTAACTGTCATGCTGGCGCCCCTTCGATTCACCCAGGATTGAAGTCTAATAGAGCGCCATTTTCGCTCAAGCCGGGTATAATCGAATAACAGGCGCAGCCGCGGGACCGGAAGTCCTCGCCTTCCTGCGGACCTCGCCCTAGTGTCTTGAGTGGATGGGAGAAAAACGCCGGCCTCGACAGGTCGTGCACACGGAATGAGGGAAAGCATGCGAAAGCTGATTGGTTGGGCGGCCATCGCCATGATGGCGATCAATGGAACCGCCATGGCGCAGGTCGAGCGCGTTGTTGTCGGCAATCGGGAAATGGAGAACATCCCGGATATCCCCGCTGAGGTGAGTGAGCGTCTGCGCACCTACCAGAATGTCCGCGGCGCCGGCTTCCAGGGCTTCCTGCCCGATGGCGGCATTCTGATTTCTACACGTTTTGCTGAAACCAGCCAGATCCACCGGGTCGACACCCCGCTGGGGACCCGGTCCCAGCTGACTTTCTACGATGAGCCGATTGGCGGGGCGAGCGTGCGCCCGGGGGGCAGTGGCGAGTTCCTGTTCTCGCGCGATCGCGGCGGCGATGAGTATTTCCAACTCTTCCTGTTTGATACGGAAACGGGCCGTACCCGTCAGATCACCGAGGACACGACCCGCAATGGTTCGGCCAGCTGGTCGAGCGACGGTGAACAGATTGCGTGGTATCGCTCTACCGAGGGCGATCCGGATTGGGATATCCTCGTCGCGGATACCGACAACCCGGATAATCGCCGGGTGTTGGTCGAGGGCGAGGGCGCGGTCTTCCCGGGTGACTGGGCCGATGACGGCTCCAAGATTGCCATGATCCGCTATTACTCGATCACTCACAGTGATCTCTTCATCGTCGACACGGCCAGCGGCGATGTGCGCGAGCTCAATGCCGATCTCGATATTGCCTATGCGGCTCATGAGTTCGAGCCGGGCGGCGATAGTCTCCTGGTTGTCACCGATGCCAATTCGGATTTCCGCCGAGTCGTCCGCATGGATGTCGAGACCGGTGAGATGATCCCGGTGACGCCGGACCATGGCTGGGATGTCCAGGGCATGGACCTGTCGCCGGACGGGCGGACGCTGGCCTATGTCCTCAATGCTGGCGGGGTGTCTCAGTTGCGTATGATGGATGTCCGTACCGGCGATCAGCTCGAGGCGCCGGATCTGCCGATCGGCCTCATCGGCGGTATGCAATGGGATGAGGCGGGTGAACGCATCGGCTTCACGCTCAATGCGGCGACCTCGCCCAGTGATGCCTGGATCTATACCCTCGAGAGCCAGGCTCTGACGCGCTGGACGATGAGCGAAGTGGGCGGTCTCAATACCGAGACCTTCGTCGAGCCGGAGCTGATCAGCTTCGAAAGCTTTGACGGGCTTGAGGTTCCAGCCTTCGTCTATCGCCCTGAGAGTGACGGGCCGCATCCCGTCATCGTGTCCATCCATGGCGGTCCTGAAAGCCAGTATCGCCCGGGTTTCTCCTCCACCTTCCAGTACTGGCTCAACGAGCTCGGCGCTGCCGTCATTGCACCGAATGTGCGGGGCTCAAGCGGCTATGGCCGCGAATATGTGATGATGGACAATGTCTTTAATCGCGAGGACTCGGTGCGCGATATCGGTGCGCTTCTGGATTGGATCGAGACCCAACCGGACCTTGATAGCGACCGGGTTGTGGTCTTCGGCGGCTCCTATGGCGGCTACATGGTGCTCGCCTCGCTTGTCCATTATTCCGACCGCCTCGCTGGCGGGGTGAATATCGTCGGCATTTCCGACTTCCGGACCTTCCTGGAAAACACGGCGGGCTATCGCCGTGATCTTCGCCGCGCCGAATATGGCGATGAGCGTGACCCGGATGTGGCGGCCTTTTTCGAGGAGATTTCTCCGGCTCGACAGGCTGCTGAGATCACGGCGCCGCTCTTTATTATCCAGGGGCTGAATGATCCGCGTGTGCCCGCCAGTGAGGCCGAGCAGATCCTTGCCGCGGTGCGTGCCGCCGGCGGTGACCCCTGGTATCTGCTGGCCAATGATGAGGGCCACGGCTTCCGTAAAAAGGTCAATCGCGATTTCCAGCGTGAGGCGGAGACCATGTTCTTCCGCGAAGTGCTGGGTCTAGATTAAGCGGACAACCCACCCAAGTGGCGGCCATTTGCGGGAGCCGGAGCCGGAGCCGCCACCGGGGCTCCGCGACCTGAGGCCCGGGATGACGGCCTGTCGGCGGCTTTCAACAGCCGCCGAATAGGCTAGTCTGACCTCAGGGCGAACCCCGGGGGAAAGAATGAAACACCTGCTTTGCGTCAGTGCGGCGGCCGCACTGCTGACCGGTTGTCTGGATGGCGAATTCGACAATGCCGTCAGCACCTATACCAATATCGAGCCCGGCGTTTGCCAGGGCATTTATTCGGATGAAGAAGGGCCGGTTTTCGTGAGTGCCTGCGAAGGCGTCGGGCCATGGACGGTCTATGTCCACGCCGACAGTCATCGCGAGATGACGGCCTATGCCACCGTGCCGGTCGAGCCCGGGGAACGTCCGGAACACTTCGCCTTTGGCGGCTATATGGGCAATATGGGTGGCTATAATAGCACTATCGAATGGCGCCTGAAGCGCGAGGGGGGCGAGCCCTTCGCCACCATCCACCGCTACCGCTTCCCGGACATGGAGGATTTCAGCCGGGCCCGGGAGATCCTCACCGTGAGCGCATTGCGCGCCGATTACGCCTTTGAATCCTGTCACGTCGGCTATGTTGATGCGACCGATCTGCCTGATGCCAACGCCCTGGCACGGGAGCTGGCCGACCGCCTGTCCTATACATACCACTGCGGGTCAGATCATGTCTGGGTCATCGACCGCTATACGCCGACCATCGAGGCGGCGATCGCCGCGCGGCAGGCAGACTAGCGCCGGCCTCCGGCCAGCCTGGCGGCTTCCGGTCGAAGCCGGAGCCGCCACATGGCCCAGACACCGAAGGCTGGTCCGATTGCCAGCGGGGCGAAGGCCCAGCTCCAGCCGGCGAATTCAATCCAGTAAGGCAGCACCTGGACCATGACCGCGGTGAGGGCGAAGCCCATTGCTGTCTGCAGGGTCAGGAGGGTGCCGGTGCGCTCTGGCGGTGCCAGTTCGGCGACGGAAGCGGAAAATTGGGCGCTGTCCGCGATCACACTCATGCCCCAGACCAGCAGGAGCGGCAGCATGAATATCGGGGGCATGTCGAACAGGAGGCCGGCCAGCAAGGCACAGCTTCCACTCACGGTCATGGCCACCATGGTTATGGCGGTTCGGCCAAGACGATCGGCCAGTTGACCGGCGATCAGACAGGCCAGTGCTCCAACCGCAACCACGGCAAAGGCGGTCAGATCCGCCGCGCTGCCCGCTGCGCCCTGCGCTGCCCAGTAGGCGTGGGCGAAAGGGCCGATCCAGGCCCACATGGCGTAGAGTTCCCACATGTGTCCAAGATATCCCAAATTGGCCAGTCGCAGGGCCGGGTCGCGCCAGGCCAGAGCGGCCGCGCGGGGATCGAAGGCTGGCGCCGGTTTGAGGCCGGGCCCGCCGCGGGCCAGCAGGATCAGCCCGCTCGCACTCACGGCGGCGATGGCTGAAATGGCGAACGGGCCGCGCCAGCCCAGACCGATTTCCAGTGCGTTGAAGGCGAAGGGAAAGGCCGAACCCAGGGTCAACGCGCCAACCAGCAGTCCAACAAGGAAACCCGTGTCACCCTTGGCCCAGCTCGCCGCCAGCTTCATGCCGACCGGATAGACGAGCGCCAGTGCCGCCCCGGCGATTAGACGGGTGGCGATCATGGCCGACGAGCCGGGCAATAGAACAAGAGCAGCCAGATTGGCCAGGGCGGCTATCAAGGCACCCAGCGCGAACAGGCGGCGCGGGTCGATCCGGTCGGGCCAGCCATAAATCGCACTGACCAGGGCGCCGATCACAAATCCCGCCTGGACCGAGCTGGTCAGGGCTGCCTGGGCCAGCGGTCCGAGATCGCGCACGGCCAGCAAGCCGGGCAGGGCAGCCGCACCGGCAAACCAGACCGACAGGGCCAGAATTTGGGCAAGGGCGATGAAGATCAGGGCGTGTGACTTGCCCGCGAACGCGTCTGGCGCCGTCATTCCCCGTCTTCGGCCAGCTTGGGCCGGCGGACCTGACAGGTCGAGGTCGCCTTGGCTGCGATCTCGCCCTCGGGCGTCCAGATCGTGCCTTCCATGAAGGCGACATTGCGCCCGATGCGCAGTGCCTGGCCGCGCGCTCGGCATTTGCCCAGCGGCAGGGCATTGAGGAAGCTGGTTTTCAGCTCCAGTGTGGGCACGCCGACCGCATAGTGTTCAGCGACGACGACAGACAGAGACATCACCTCGTCGAGCATGGCGCAGATCATGCCGCCCTGGACGCCCCCGCGCAGATTGGCGCAGCGCGGATCCGGATCGAACTCGGCCTCGAGCCAGCCCTCCTCAATGGAGAAATCAAGCGGTTTGAAACCCAGCAGACCCGCCGCATGCTCCAGCCGCACGACATTGGATAATTGTTCGCGGATTTCCTCGGCATTGAGGCGCCGGACCTTGCGTTTGGCGAGGTCCGCCGGCACGGGCGTCTTGCTCATGCCTACTTCTTGCGGAAGCTGTCGAGGCTGACGACCTGGGCACCCTCACCGGCACTGTCCGACCCGGTAGCCTGGGCCGCTTCCGGCTCGGGCGTTTCCGAATTGTCGGCCATCGGCGGCTCTTCCACATCCGTTTCGTGCTCGAACTGGAGATGGAAGCCGACGCTCGGGTCATGGAATCGCGACACGGCCGTGAACGGCACTTTGAGGTATTTTGGAATACCGGAGAATTTCAGCGTCACCTCGAAACCCGCATCGCCGATTTCCAGGTCCCAGAACTGGTGTTCCAGAACAATCGTCATCTCTTCCGGATACTTGTCCATTAGCGTGGGATCGATATCGACGCCCGGCGCCTGGGTGCGGAAGGTGATATCGAAATGATGCTGGCCGGGCAGCCCGCCCGGGCCGGCCGCCTTGTGCAAAGCCTGTTTGACGACTCCGCGCAGTGCCTCCTGCGCCATCACATCATAGCGCATCAGATCCTTGGCCATTGAAACTCCCCCGGTCTCCCGCGATCACAAGGTAAACGACGTAAACCGCAGGTCAACGAAATCCGGACGCTGGACTGCACTCTATACCCTTACTGGGGAAGGGTGAACGGCCCATGCGCCTGCACGGTGAAGAATTCGTTTTTCCGGTGCTTCAAAACCGGCCCGCGCGCAGAGCGCGGATCAGCCGGCATGGCGATAACGCTCTACCGGGCAATTCGGGGTCAGCACGTATTCGCATTGCGAGGAGCATTTCCGGCCGAGCTTTTCGCAGTCGGTCGCAAATTGCTTGAGCCAGTATTGCGCAGTCTCGATTCGGCTGAATATGCAGACCTGAAACCCGCCACCCCGCAGGGCCGAACGGAACAGGGTTTCACCCCATGTCGGTTCTTCCGGATTGGAGCTGACCAGAGCAATAGCCGTCCTGGACGGGGTGAGCTCTACAAAAAAGGATGCCAGATCAATGGCATCATCCGGTGAGAGAGGTAGACCGCTTTCCGACAGGTCAAACAGGTAGCGGATCGGGCGGCCGGATAGGTTCTTTTCGGAGATTTTTTCTACGGCGTTGAACAGGTCTGTACAGCGGCTTTCCTTTGCCACAGCCACGGCGAGGGTTCCGGTATTCAGCCATTTGATGCGCGACTGGTATCCCATCGTCGCCCGCCCGTATTTCCATCACGAATGGTGGCAGATTGCGTCCGTTTGGTTAAGAGGATGGTAACGCGGCTGATGGGGGGCAGGTGTCATGCAGAAAGTGGAGGCTTCTGTTGCCAGGCGCCTCCGAGCCCCGCCTATTCCGGCTAAAGGGAATAGGAGTTTTAGCGAGATTACCCGCGCTGCTTACGCAGCGAGAGCGACCTCTTCAGCGTAGTTGTCATTTGCAACTATTTAA
>NZ_JASBRW010000065.1 GCF_030149235.1 Maricaulis sp.
CTGCAAGGAGCCTCCCCTCATGAGCGAGATGCGCACGGAAACCGACAGCTTTGGTCCTCTTGAAGTCCCCGCCGAAAAACTCTTCGGCGCGCAGACGGCCCGCTCCCTGATCAACTTCCCGATCGGCACGGAAACCATGCCGTTCGCGCTGATCCGCGCCCTGGGCATCGTCAAACGGTCCGCAGCCCTGGCCAACAAACGCCTGGACAATCTCGAGCCGGAACTGGCCGACGCCATCGTCACCGCCGCCACGGAAGTCGCCGAAGGCCAGTGGAATGACCACTTCCCGCTGTCGGTCTGGCAGACCGGCTCGGGCACGCAGTCGAACATGAACACCAATGAGGTGGTCTCCAACCGCGCCATCCAGATTCTCGGCGGCACGGTCGGCTCGAAGGACCCGGTGCACCCGAATGATCACGTCAACCGTTCGCAATCCTCCAACGATACCTTCCCGACGGCGATGCATATCGCCGCCGCCGAACAGATCGCCCATGCGCTGATCCCGGCGCTCCAGCATCTGCACGCCGCGCTCGCGGCCAAGACGGAAGAGTTCAAGGACATTATCAAGATCGGCCGCACCCACCTGCAGGATGCAACGCCGCTGACCCTGGGCCAGGAATTCTCCGGCTATACCGCAATGGTCAAAAATGGCATCCGCCGCGTTGAAGCGACGCGCGAAGCGCTGCACGAACTGGCCATGGGCGGCACCGCGGTTGGCACTGGTCTCAACACCAAGCCGGGTTATGCAGAAGCGTTCGCCGAGGAAGCGGCCAGCTATACCGGCCTGCCCTTCATCACCGCACCGAACAAGTTCGAGGCCCTGGCCACCAAGGATGCCCTGGTGGAAGCCCACGGCGCCCTCAACTCGGTTGCCGTGTCGCTGTTCAAGATCGCCAATGACATCCGCCTCTTGGGCTCCGGCCCGCGCTCCGGTCTCGGCGAGATCGCCCTGCCGGAAAACGAGCCGGGTTCCTCGATCATGCCGGGCAAGGTCAACCCAACCCAGTGCGAAGCCATGACCATGGTCTGCGCCCAGGTCATGGGCAATAACACCGCCGTCTCCTTCGCCGGCAGCCAGGGCCATTTCGAGCTCAACGTGTTCAAGCCGGTGATCATCTTCAATGTGCTGCAGTCGATCCAGATCCTGGCCGACGCCGCGCGCACCTTCACCGACAAATGCGTCACCGGCATCAAGGCGCGCGAGGACAATATCAAACAGCACAAGGAGAGCTCGCTCATGCTGGTCACAGCGCTCAACTCGACGATCGGCTATGACAACGCCACCATCGTCGCCAAGACGGCGCACAAGAACGGCACCACTCTGCGCGAGGAAGCGGTCAAGCTCGGCTTTGTTACCGAAGAGCAGTTCGACGCCATCGTGCGTCCGGAGCAGATGATCGGGCCGAAGGCGTAGGTTCGGCAAACCCGGACGAATTTCATGACCCCGGGGCGGCTTGCCTCCCGGGGTCACGTCTCCCGGATACCCAGATGACCTCAAAACCCGTCAATCTCCGCCAATTCCGCAAGCGCAAGCAGCGCGAGGACAAGGCGAAGCAGGCGAAGGCCAACCGGCTCGCCCATGGCACACCGAAATCGCTCAGCGAGCCGGTCCGCGAAGAGCGTGAACGCCTGTTGCGCGAGCTGGAGGCCAAAAAGCTCGACGGGAGCGACGAGGAAAAACCCGTATAAATTGCATTGAAAGGCTGACTCCCCTAAAGTGGCAACTCACTTTCGGGGGACGAGATGACTTTCGGAATCGCAATCGAGGTCGCGATCGGCCTGATTTTTCTGTATCTCTTGCTCAGTCTGTTTGCGACGGCCCTGGTCGAACTGATCGCCAATGGGCTCGTCCGGCTACGCCAGAAGACGCTGATGCAGGGGCTCTACCTCCTGCTCCAACGCGCCGACACCGGACTTGAGGAGACGCGCAAGATGGACCTGTTGCGCGGTGTGCGGCGGGCTATCGGGGTTGATGGTTTCACCTGGATCGTCTCGGCCCAGGAGACCGGCCTGCCGGCTGCGTCAAAAGCGGAACGGCGACAGACCGGCGATTTCGAGAGCTTCCTCAATACGCCCAGCATCCGCACCACCTTCCTGGCCGGCAGTCAGTATGAGCCCGATGCCCGCATGGCGATCGATGACGGCATTGCCCCGTCCAGCATCGCGCCCCGACAATTCGCAATGGCGCTGCTGGAATGGGCCGACAAGGAACAAAAAAAGCCCGATGCGCAATCCAGCGGCGATATCGATACCGGGACTCCGTTCGACAGTTTGAACTATCTGCCGGATACGCCACTGACCCAGTCGATCCGGACCGCGGTCAAAACCGCCGACAACAATGTCGATGCGGCCCTGGCCCAGATTGAAGCCACCTATCAGCGAGCGATTGACCGCATTACCGGCATGTTCACCCGCAAGATCCGCATGTGGACACTGTGGATCGCGATCGGCCTCGCCGTTGTCGCCAATGCCGATACCATCACGATGACCGAGCGGCTCTGGACCGACCGCACCATGCGCGAGGCGATTGCCGGCGTGGCGGACACCTATGCACAGAGCTGTGTCTTGCAAGGCGAGAACGCCAACGCAGAGGTGGATTGCTCGCTTCTGACATCGAGCGGGTCTGCGGAGAGCGACAACACCGGGACGGACGCTGTGGAGGATATCGCCGATACACGCGGACGCATGCAGACCCTGAATGAGGCCCTGTCGCTCTTCCCACTCAACGGGGTTAGTGGGGCCTATAATGAGGTGACCTTAGCCGCGAACCCCCGCCTCGCTTTTCTCAGCAAGCTGATCGGCCTTGGCCTCACAGCCATTGCATTATCCCTCGGAGCGCCGTTCTGGTTCGACCTGCTCAAACGCATCATGAGCATCCGGGCGATGGGCCGGCGCGACAGTGCCGAAAGTGATGCAAGCCGGTCCGACACCGCCGCAGCGCCCGCACCGGCAGCACCAGCAACCGGCGGCAGGCACTAGAAGGGCGAGTTCAGAGCCGGGTTCTTGCCATGCTTGCGACGATAAGCGGTCAGCAGCCGCTCCGCCTCGGCCGTCTCGGTCACGGTCTCGAAATACATCAGCGCTTCGGGCAGCACCGGCTGGTACCCGTCGGCAGGCTCCAATTCCCGCTCGAAGGCTTTGCGCAGCGACCGGGCCGGGGCGATCTTGAGCACCGAGGACAGATCTGCCTCATGCGCCAGCAGCATAAAAACGCCCGGCGTGTCGGGCACGCGGGCTTTTAACAGGCTGGAGAGCGGAATGGGTTTGTGCCAGCGGCGCATGAACGGGCCTGATTGAGGGTTGCGAACTCGACTGAACGCCTAGACCAGCAAGGTTAAGCAACGGCTTAAATCATCTGTACGGCATTGCCAGCCGCGCCGCGATCCGCCACATCTTTGATCATGCCCCTGATCAAGCGATCCATTTCCCTGTCCGGCCACCGCACCAGCTTGTCGCTCGAACCGGAATTCTGGTCTGCCATTGACCAGGCGATCGCCGCGGAGGGCCACTCGCTCGCCGGATTGATCAATCAGATCGATAGCGCACGCGGCGAGGAGCCGCTGGCTTCCTCGGTGCGGGTTTGGGTTGTGCGACGCCTGATGGCGGATGACGGCTAGTCCGTGCCAAGCGCCTCATGGTCGGCTGCAATACGCGCCAGCTCTACGGTGCTTGCTGCATTGAGATCCATCGGCTCGCCTTCACCGCAATCCCAGCTCCGCGCATAGGTGTCGGCTACGCGCCGGGCCCAGACGTTGGCGTTTTCCAGGCTCAACGCGTCCAGATAGGCGATCACGCAGGCGGTTTGCGCGTTCAGCGCCGTCACCGCAAGCACCTCGGCGCGTTCGGCATAAACCGTGTCCCGGGCGACATCGCTGGGCGTGTCGTAGCGATAGCGATGAATGGTGGCAAAGGCCTGCTCGCCGTCCAGTCGCCATTCCATAACATTGTTATAGCCGCCCCAGAGCCCACGGCTCGGCGTCCCCAAAAAACCCGACTGACCACGCGAGGGATGAACATACTGGATGGCCTGGCCGTGTTCGCCGACTGCCACGGTCAAGCGCCAGTCAGCATAGCCCGGACAGCTGATATCGAGCCCGCCGGGCACTTCCAGCCCGGTACAATCCGCGTCGAAAATCCGCGTATAGGTGCTGGTGATATCGTCACTCGTACCGGTCTGTGCGGCCACCAGCAGAGCGGCGGTCAAAATCGTAATCATGGCGTTTCCCCTTGGCTTCCCGGCATCTAAGTGCGTCGCACACGATTTGGCCAGAGCCATGCCGAAGCCGCGCGGCAATCAGCGGGTTCCGTATTTTGCAGGCGGCGTTCGGCTTGACGCTGGCTCCCGCCTCGCGCCTATTGGCGGTGTGAACGATTCCGGGGCAAATCGTGGACTCATATCCAAGCTGGCGACCGCATTCCGTGACGGACGGGGCGGCGCGCTATGGGTTATGGGCGTGCTTGTCGGCCTGATCGCCGGCTACGCCACGCTTGGCTTGCGCCTCACCATCAGCGCGATCGAGGTCCTCGCCTTCGGCGTCACCGAGGAATCGCTCGCCAGCGCGGCCGCTGACCTGCCCGATGGGCGCCTCCTGCTCACCCCAGTGGTTGCAGGCTGTATCATCGCGGCCCTGCTCTGGCTGGGTGGCCGGGCCGGCTGGGTCAATAATGGGCGCGCGTCCGGCGTGCCCGATGTACTGGAAGCCCGGGCGGTCAAGAATGGCCGCATCGAACTCAAGACCGGTCTCTACTCTGCGCTTCTGGCTGCCATTTCGCTGGGCGGTGGCGGCAGCGCCGGTCGCGAGGGTCCAGCTGTTCACCTGGGCGGGACTCTGGCTTCCCAGGTCTCGCGCCTGATCGGGCTGAGCCCGCGCGGCAGCCGCATCCTGCTCGCCTGTGGCGCCGCAGCGGCGGTGTCGGCCAGCTTCAATGCACCGGTCGCCGGGGCGCTCTTCGCATTCGAGGTCGTGTTGGGACACTACGGCCTGCGCTCTATTGCACCGGTCGCCGTGTCCAGCGTGATCGGCGCGCTCATCGTCCGCTTCCATCTCGGTGATGATGCCGCCTTCGCCATCACGCAGGCTTATCAAAGCCATTTGTTCGACTATCCCGCCGCCGCGATGCTGGGCATTGCTG
Organism: Maricaulis sp.; assembly: GCF_030149235.1. Classification (GTDB taxonomy): domain Bacteria; phylum Pseudomonadota; class Alphaproteobacteria; order Caulobacterales; family Maricaulaceae; genus Maricaulis. Next base: position 5,134 of record NZ_JASBRW010000065.1, read on the forward strand.
CAGCCGGCATGGCGATCCTGTTTGACCGGGGCGTTCTTCATGGCGGCGGCTGGATTGACGGGGTTGCGGAAAGGCTGCGCCTGCCGCTCTGGCTTTTGCCCATCCCCGGTGGACTGATGATCGGCTGCCTCGCTCTCATCGCACCGGAAATCCTGGGCGTGGGCTATGAGGCCACCAGCAATGCCCTGTCAGGCGAGTATATGTTCAACGAGCTGATCGTTCTGATCGCTCTCAAAACTCTGGCGACCTTCGTGACGATCGGCTTTCGCTTTGCCGGCGGGGTTTTTTCGCCATCGATCTATCTTGGCGCCATGCTTGGGGCTGCCTTCGGTTTGATCATGGTGCAGCTTTTCGGCGATCAGACGGCTGGAGCCGGTTTCTTTGCTGTCGTCGGCATGGGAGCCGTATCCGGAGCCGTCCTTGGCGCCCCCCTCTCTACCACGCTGATCGTGTTCGAATTGACATCAAGCTATGAGGCGGCGGTCGCTGTCCTGGTCGCGGTCTCGTTGGCAACGGTGCTGACCCAGTCCGCTCTGGGAGGATCCCTTTTCCATAAACAGGTGATGCGGCGGGGCTATGATATTTCCGGCGGGGCCAGCCGGCTAGTTCTGCAAATGGTCCGCGTGCGCCAATGCATGATGCCACTGGATCATTGGGGAGAGGCGGAGATTGATTCAGGCGTCTGCCTTTATGAGGACGATACGCTGGGCCGAGCCATGGGCGTGTTCGACGCCGAACAGCTCGAAGGGGCCGCAGTTAGGAGCCGGTCCGCGGATCAGCCGATCATCGGCTGGCTGACCAAGGCGGACGCCCAGGCCGCCTATGCCAAATCCCTCGCCGAAATTAGCGAAGAAGAGCACCGCTAGCATCAAAACACCTGGTCGCAGCGCCAATAAGGCTTCGGAAAGGATGTTCGTTTAGGGTGTGAAATGATGGCTATGGTGGGTCGGATAAACGGGCATGAAAGCCCCGTACTGGGAGATGGCGCGCTCGCAGCAGATGCCCTGCGTGCAGCGAATATCAATCCAGACACCGGCTTGGCAACCGACTATCTCAACCATTTCAACGAAGTCGTCATGTTGATGGAAATGCTTCCGGACATGCGCGACTGTGCCGAAGACGTGCTGGAATGGAAGCCGGCGAGCTATTGCGAGCATTTCGAGCAATCAGCCTTCAAGGACAAGGACCTCGCAGTGCTGGCCTACAGCGCTGCACCGCGGCCGGTGCGGGTTCATCTGGAAACCTTGATCCTTCAGATCGATGGCGAAGTCGAACGCGCGCAGTCCTTCCTGCGCCAGAGCCAGGCCCCGGAGATTTGCGCCGAGATTGCCCGACTGGCGAACGAGGATATCAAGCCGCTGATCGCTGCCGCTTCGTCAGCCATCAACGGCCAGTCGGAGCCGGTCGAAGATCAGCCCGATGAAGCTCTTCAGGCCGATATCGACGCTATGTTCGGTTAGGCAGAATGCCGCGGGCACGGCCCCGGCCGAAGCTCCGGAAAAGTTTCAACCTGCGACCAGGGCACTTCGAAATCGAAGTCTAATTCTCTGTTTTTATATGGTTTATTCCTTCCCCCTCCCGGTTATATTATATAATTCATTTCAATTCCCGCTGAACAGGTCCGGGATAGCGCACAGAGTTAATCCGGGATCCCGGGGGAGGCCTCGTATGTCCGCGCGTATGTCGCTTGCCGGAGTGACGGTCGACACGACCACTGAAGAGATCGAAAAGATCGTGACCGCGCTTCGCGTTGAACAGTCCGAGGGCGGCGACGGCCCGCATCTTCTCATGCTGATCAACGAGTTATGTGCGGCCTATGAAACGCTCTTCGAAGACCTCGCGATCGCAATCAGCGACCGGGACGGCGTATCGTCCCGATTTATCGAGCGCCAGCATGAGGCCTTCCTGTCCGAGCTGGTGAATTATGCGGATGAGAGCCGCTGTCAGAACGGTGAGCTCTCCACCGCCTTCTATCATTTTCTGGAAATGGGTCCCTACCAGACATCGGCCCTCGCTGCGTAGGCCCATTTCCTCCCCCCGGCCGGACCGGTTCCGATACGTCAGAACCGGTCCGCGCGGGCGCCCCACCCCTGAACAAACACCGAACAATCGCATCTTCCGCCCTTGGGATTAGTCCCCATCCGGGTCAGACTGGTGGGCTGTAACGAATCGCAACCCGTCCGGCCTCGCCCCATGTCCAATCTTTCCATTTCCGATATGGCCCGTCCGGCGCCGCCCTCGCCCTATCTAGAGGGGCTCAACCCGGAGCAGCGCGAAGCCGTTGAAGCGGTGGAAGGGCCCGTCCTCGTACTGGCCGGCGCGGGCACCGGCAAGACGCGGGTTCTCACCACGCGCCTGGCGCATATCCTGGCGACCGGCACGGCCCAGCCCTGGCAAATCCTCGCCGTCACCTTCACCAACAAGGCGGCGCGGGAAATGAAAGAACGGGTGGGGCGTATTATCGGTGAAGCGGTAGAGGGCGTGCCGTGGCTTGGCACCTTCCACTCCATTTCCGCCCAGATCCTGCGCCGTCATGCCGAACTGGTGGAGCTGAAGTCCAACTTCACCATTCTCGACACCGATGACCAGCTGCGCCTGCTTAAACAGATCATCCAGGCCGAAAATATCGACGAGAAGCGCTGGACACCCCGACACCTCGCCTCGCTCATCGACGGCTGGAAGAACCGTGGCCTCCTGCCAGACCAGCTCGGCGAGGAAGATAAATGGTCCTTCGCCGAGGGCCGAGGCCAGGGCCTCTACCAGATGTATCAGGACCGTCTGAAGACGCTCAATTGCTGCGATTTCGGTGATCTCCTGCTGCACACGCTGCATATGTTCAAGGACCACCCCGACGTCCTGGCCGAGTATCACAAGAAATTCCGCTATGTGCTGGTCGACGAGTATCAGGACACCAATGTCTCGCAATATCTCTGGCTGCGGCTGCTCGCCCAGGGCACGGGAAATATCTGCTGCGTGGGCGATGATGATCAGTCGATCTATGGCTGGCGCGGAGCGGAAGTCGACAACATCCTGCGCTTCGAGAAGGACTTCCCGGGTGCTCATGTCGTCCGACTTGAGCGCAATTACCGCTCGACCGAACACATTCTCGCGGCAGCATCGGGGCTGATCGCGGCCAATCGGTCCCGTCTGGGCAAGACATTGTGGACCGAGGATAGTGGCGGCGAGAAAGTCCAGGTTCGCGGAATCTGGGATGGGGAGGCCGAGGCCCGCTTTGTCGCCGAGGAGATCGAGAACTGGTCGTCCAAGGGCCGTGCCTATTCCGACTCGGCCGTGCTGGTCCGGGCCGCTTGGCAGATGCGAGCCTTCGAGGACCGCTTCATCATGCTGGGCCTGCCCTACAAGGTCATCGGCGGGCCGCGCTTCTTCGAACGCGCCGAGATCCGCGATGCCCACGCCTATTTGCGCCTCGTACGGTCACCGGAAGATGATCTGGCCTTCGAGCGTATCGTCAACACGCCCAAGCGCGGCATTGGCGACACATCGGTACAGAAGATTGCCATGACGGCCAGGGCCATGGGCGTGCCGATGAGCGAAGCGGCCCGCGTTATGGTCACCACCGACGAGATCCGCGGCAAGGCCCGCACAGCACTGCAAGTCTTCCTGCGAGATATTGATCGCTGGCGCGAGCAGGCAGAGCATTCCCGGCTCGACGAGCTGGCAGAGATCGTTCTCGATGAGAGCGGATACACCGCCATGTGGCGTGAGGACAAAACGCCCCAGGCGGCCGGCCGGCTGGAAAACCTCAAAGAACTGGTTCGTTCCATGGGCGAGTGGGACACGCTTGAGGCCTATCTCGAACACGTCGCCCTGGTCACTGACGCCGATCGTGCTTCGGACGATGATGACGAGGTGTCCTTGATGACGCTGCACGGCGCCAAGGGCCTGGAATTCCCGCTGGTTTTCCTTCCCGGCTGGGAAGAGACCGTCTTCCCCTCACAGCGCTCGCTGGATGAGGGCGGAACGCGTTCGCTCGAGGAAGAGCGCCGGCTTGCTTATGTCGGCATCACCCGGGCACGCGAACGGGCCATCATTACCTTTACCGCCAATCGCATGATCTATGGCCACTGGCAGGCCGTAATCCCCTCCCGCTTCATCGATGAATTGCCTGTCGATCACGTCGAGGCCAAATCGGAGACCGGCTATTATGATGGCGGACCGGGACGCGAGAGCTTCACCGGCACTGCCGATCCGATGGCATCGAGCTATTCCTCACCCGGCTGGAAACGCTATCAGACCAACACACAATCCGGTCGCAAGAGCGATCCCCCGACCATCAATGCCAAAGCAACGCTGATCGAGAGCGGGGGCTCGGACAAGACCGGCAAATGGCAGGCCGGGGACCGCGTCTTCCACGACAAGTTTGGCTATGGGACAGTCAAAAAGGCGGACGGTGCGAAATATACCGTCAAGTTCGACAAGGCCGGCGAAAAGAAAGTCGTCGAAAGTTTTCTTCGGGACCTGCCCTAACCGACGGGACTCATCACTCGCAGCCCTTGCCTAAGCGACAAAAACCAGCCACACCCCGGCGCCAGACAAGGACACTCCATGACCAATCACTGGCGCCTTTCCGCCCATTCCGATTTCGCTCAACTCGCCGATATTGTGCAGCACCTCGATGAGGTCGGCGTTGAGGGCATGACCTCGTGGTCGATATTCGACGAGGGCGAGGTCGCACGGCTGGACCTGATATTTGATGGTGAACCGGATCTCGCCATGGTGCGGCGCAAGGCCGGGCTGCCGGACAGTATGGAAATCGAAAGCGCAGCCATGCCCGACGAGGATTGGGTGAAGCTCTCCCTCAAAGGCCTCAAGCCGGTGGAAGCGGGACGTTTCGTCGTTTTCGGCGAGCATGATCGCGATCAGATTTCCGCTGACAAGGTCATGCTCGAGATCGAAGCGGGCCCCGCCTTTGGTACCGGCCATCACGGCACCACACGGGGCTGTCTTCTGGCTTTTGACGAGATGCTTGCAAGGGGAGAGGCACCGGCCACTGTGTTTGACCTCGGCTGCGGCACCGCAGCGCTGGCCATCGCCGCCGCCAAGACCTTGCCGGACGCAGAGGTGCTGGCGTCCGATATCGACCCGGAAGCGATCGAGGAAAGCCAGGTCAATTGCGAGAAAAACGGGACTCCGGGCATTGATTGCTTTGTTGCCGAAGGTCTCGATCACGCCAAACTCGCCGGCCGACGGTTCGACCTTATCTTCGCCAACATCCTCGCCGGGCCGCTTGTGGCCCTCGCCCCGGGCATTGCCAACGCACTGGTTCCGGGCGGCAAGGTGATCCTGTCCGGCCTGCTGAGCGAACAGGAAACCTGGGTGCGTGAGGCCTTTGAGGCTGCAGGTCTGTCCGTCCTGCGTCGTGAGCCGATCGAGGGCTGGGAAACGCTGATTGCAATGAAAGCCTGATTGCATGCGTCATGGAGCGGGCCTAATTTCGCCCCATGACCCAGATGATCTCTCAGACTTTCGACGTTAAGGGCGGCCCGCAATTCGGCCGCGACAATCTCCCCAAACTGCGTACAGAACTCCAGGCCCTCGGGCTGGACGGCTTCCTGGTGCCGCATGAGGACGAGTACGACAATGAATACCTGCCCGATTGCAATGAGCGCCTGCTCTGGCTGACCGGCTTTTCCGGTTCCGCCGGCGCCGCCATCGCCATGAAGGACCGCGCCGCTGTCTTTGTGGATGGCCGCTACACGCTTCAGGTCCGCCAGCAGGTTGATGGCAATCTGTTCGCCTATTGCGACCTGGTTGAGCAGGGCATGCATGGCTGGATCCAGAGCGAAGCTAAGGTGGGCGAGAAGATTGGCTATGACGCCCGACTGCACAGCCCGGCGGCGCTGGACAAGCTGAAAACGGCAGCTGAGCGCGCCGGGGTCGAACTGGTCAGCGTCGACAACAATCCGCTGGACAAGGCCTGGACGGACCGCCCGCGAGCGCCCATGGCGCAAATCAATCCGCAGCCGCTCGAGTTCGCTGGCGAGAACCATACCTCCAAGCGCGAGCGGATCGGTGTCGCCATTGAACGCGGCGCTGCAGACGCAGCGGTATTGACCGCACCGCCCTCAATCGCCTGGTTGCTCAATATCCGGGGTGGCGACGTGTCCCGCTCACCGCTTCCCCTGTCGGCAGCGATTCTCGGCAAGGACGGCAAGGCGACGCTGTTTGTGGCGCTGGAGAAGCTGACAGATGAAACCCGAACGCATCTGGGCAATGAAGTCGCCCTGCGGCCGGAAACCGAATTTGCAGCCGGCCTGGCTGAACTGACCGGCAAGACGGTCCGGGTCGATCCGACGACCGCCTCGGCCTGGGTCTTTGAACAGCTCAAGGCAGGCGGCGCAACGGTCCAGGAATTGGAAGATCCGGTGATGCGCCCGAAGGCGGCCAAGAATGCTGCCGAAGTCGAGGGCGCGCGCCAGGCGCATATCCGCGATGGTGCTGTGATCGTGAAATTCCTGCACTGGCTCGACACCGAGGGTCAGTCCGGCGAGGTCGACGAAATCCAGGCCGCCCAAAAGCTGGAAAGCCTGCGGGCCGAATTGCCGGAACTGCGCGATCTCTCCTTCGACACGATCTCCGGCGCGCAGGGTAATGCGGCTTTTGCCCATTACCGCGTGTCCGAGGACAGTAATCTGAAACTGGCGGACGGCTCGCTCTATCTTGTCGATAGTGGCGGCCAGTATGCGGACGGCACGACTGACATCACCCGGACGGTCCCGATCGGCACGCCGACGGCGGAAATGCGTACGCAGTTCACGCGCGTACTAAAGGGCCATATTGCCCTCTCCATGATCCGTTTTCCCAAGGGCACCACCGGCACCCAGCTCGACATCCTGGCGCGCATGCCGCTGTGGCAGGCCGGCTTCGACTATGATCATGGCACCGGTCACGGTGTTGGCAGCTTCCTCGGCGTGCACGAAGGCCCGCAGCGCATTGCCAAAGCGCCGAGCTCGGTTCCGCTGGAGCCGGGCATGATCGTGTCCAACGAGCCCGGCTACTATAAGGAAGACGCCTTCGGTATCCGGATCGAGAACCTGCAGGTTGTGACAGACGCGGCACAAATACCCGGCGGTGAGCGGGACATGCTGGGGTTTGAAACCCTGACCCTGGCCCCGATCCATCGCACGCTCATCGATCTGCACCTGCTGACGCCGGAGGAGCTGATGTGGATGGATCGCTACCATGCCCTGGTGCGCGAAAAACTCCTGCCGCTGGTCGAAGGCCAGGTTGCGGACTGGCTGCTCAAGGCGACCGAACCTCTGGCCGGCGCAACGCCCTGATGCGCCGCAGCGTCCTGCCGATATTGGCGGCCGCCCTTCTGGGCGGCTGCTTCTATGCCGACGATCCCCTGATCTCGCGGCGCGCAGCGGATTTCCCGCTGGCGGAGGGACGCTATTCCCATACGCCTTACCACCCGGATGGCCGCCCGTTCGACCGCGCCACCTGGACCGGTGAAATCGAGCGCGAGGGCTGGAGTTACGCCTCAGATGAAGAAGCCTTCCCGCACCAGCATGTTCGTCTTCGCGAGCTCACCGACGGTCTCTACGCGGCACAACGCGAGAATGACGGCAACTACCTGTTCGGTCTGGTCTTCACCTATCCCGGCGGCATCGTCACCTATCATAACCCATCCTGTTCCGACCTCTCCGAAAGCGCACGCGACCGCTACGCGCTGAGCGTCGACATGGAAGAAGGTACTTGCCTGATCGATCGTTGGGATGTGCTGGAAGCCGTGCTCCTGACCTATCTGGACGAACAGAACGGCGCGCCGCGCGTTGACGGTGTTTACCGGCGTCTCGACTGAATGCCTCATTTTCGGCACGCGAACTCCCTAGGCTCGATTCAACGACAGGGGGAATTTGTCATGCTCAATCGCGTTCGCGTCGTCCTGACTGCCATGCTCGCTACCGCACTGGCCGGATGTTTCTACTCTTATCAACCGCTGATCACGGCCGAAAGCGGCGTTCAGCCTATTCCACCCGGCAGTTATCGCGCCTATTCGGTCGACGAGCGTGGCGAGGCCACCGACGATGACAACTGGGCTGGCGACGTGGTGTATCTGGACGGACGCCTGCACTCGGCGACCGATGACATGCCGCTCCAGGATGCGGTCTTCCATGAAATGTCTCGGGACATATTCATCGCCGTCTCAGAGGATGTGGATGATGGCGATCAGCGGATCTATGTCATCGTCTTCCGCTATCCCGGTCACCGTCTGTTCGCGCATTTCCCGGAATGCGACGACCTATCCGCTGAAGCCGTCCAACAGGCCGGGCTTGACCGAGACCAGCGCGGCAATTGCGAAGTCACAAGCCTCGACCAGCTCGAGCAGGCCCTGACGCTCTACGTGCAAGAGAATGAGGGGCTGATCCTGGACGGGGCTGTGTTGGAACCGGCAAACTAGCCCTCGCCGATCAATCTGAACCAGTCGTCCTCGCTAAGCGTTTCCACACCCAGCTCGGCCGCCTTCTTGGCCTTCGATCCAGCCCCGGGACCGGCGACGAGGTAATCGGTCTTCTTTGACACAGATCCAGCCACCTTGGCGCCCAGCGCTTGGGCCTTGGCCTTGGCCTCGTCGCGCGTCATCCGTTCCAGGGTACCTGTGAAGACAACCGTCTTGCCCGCGACAGGACTGTCGCTGGCTACAGCCTCGGCATCCTGAATGTCGAGCTCGGCAGCCAAGGCATCGAGCAGGTCGCGATTGTGCGGCTCACCGAAATACTGCTCCAGGGCCTCAACCGCCGCCGGCCCCAGCCCATCTATGCCAAGCATGTCTGCCCGCACGGCATCATCGCCGAGTTGTTCTGCCGCCGACTTGAACTGGGTCCAGCTGGTATAGGTCCGCGCCAGCAGGGCCGCTGTATTCTCGCCGACATGGCGTATACCCAGCGCGTTGATCACCCGTGCCAGAGCAATCCTCCGGCGCTCATCGATCGCGTTGAACAGATTGGCGGCGCTGGTTGCACCCCAGCCTTCGCGATCCTGGATCGGTGGGTCGATCTCGCCGGCATCATTTCGCTTGCGAAGCGTGAAAATGTCCGCCGGCTGGCGAACCAGTCCCTCGTGATGAAATGCCTCGATCTGCTTGGTCCCCATCCCTTCGATATCGAAGGCCTTGCGCGAGACAAAGTGCTTCAGGCGCTCAATCAGCTGTGCCGCGCATATCAGCCCGCCTGTGCAGCGCCGCACGGCATCAAGCTTGCCGCTTTTCTCATCGTGTTCGCGGACGGCCTGGCTGTCGCAAACCGGGCAACGCGTCGGGAATTCAAAGAGTCCAGCTCTATCCGGACGATCAGGGTTGGTGACACGGACAATTTGCGGAATCACGTCCCCGGCGCGCTGTACAACAACCGTATCGCCGACGCGGACATCCTTTCGCGCAATCTCATCTTCATTGTGCAGGGTGGCATTGGAGACAACGACACCGCCGACCGTCACCGGCTTGAGGCGCGCAACCGGCGTCAGTGACCCGGTGCGCCCGACCTGGATATCAATGCCCTCGAGTACTGTGGTCGCCTGCTCGGCCGGAAACTTGTGGGCGATGGCCCAGCGGGGTGCCCGCGCGACGAAGCCGAGGCGCTCCTGCCAGTCGAGCCGGTCCACCTTGTAGACGACGCCGTCGATATCATAGCCGAGTGCCGCTCGGCGGGCCTCGATATCGCGATAGACCCTAAGAACGGCCGCAAGCGTATCGCAGCGCCGCATCAGCTCGTTTGTCGGGAAGCCGAGCGCCTTGAAACGCTGCACAGCCTCGAATTGGGTTGGGGCCAGCGGTTCACTCACCTCGCCCCAGGCATAGGCAAAAAAGCGCAAGGGGCGGGTGCGGGTCACCACCGGATCGATCTGCCGCAAGGAGCCTGCCGCCGCGTTGCGCGGGTTTTTATACTCCGGCTTGCCAGCCTCAACCTGCCTGGTGTTGAGAAGCGCAAAATCGGCATGTGACATATAGACTTCCCCGCGAACTTCCAGTACCGCGGGCCAGTCATCACCGGGCAGGTTTTCCGGGATATCGTCGAGGGTCAGGAGGTTGCGGGTGACATCTTCACCGGCGGCCCCGTCACCCCGGGTGGCACCGGATACCAGGCGGCCGCTTTCATAGCGCAAGCTGGCCGACAGACCGTCGATCTTGGGCTCGGCCGTAATAGTGACCGTTTCGCTCTCGCCGAGGCCGAGAAAACGCCGGATCCGGCCAATGAAATCCGCCACATCCTCGTCATTGAACGCATTGCCCAGCGACAGCATCGGCACAGCATGCTTGATCTCGCCGAACTTGCCGGAGGGAGCCGAGCCGACGCGTTGGGTCGGACTGAACAGATCGACGAGGTCCGGATAGCGGGCCTCGATCGCCTCAAGCCGCTGCTGCAAGCTGTCATAGGCAGCATCCGAGATCTTCGGCGCGTCATGCTGGTAATAGTGCTTGTCGTGAGTGGCGATTTCCTTGGCAAGCCGCGCGTGTTCGTCGCGCGCTTCAGCCGAATTCAGATCGTCAACATCCTTGAGTGCGCTCATAAGCCGTCCCGCTGAATCAATGCGCGAACAGTCTAGGCCTCAACCGCCATGAGTGCATCCGCCTGAGCCCGCGCAGCATCAGTAATATCAGCACCCGACAGCATACGGGCAATCTCCTCGCGCCGGGCTTCCCCCGTCAGCTGCACCAGCGTCGTGCGCATCCCGCCCTGCCCGTCATCCTGCTTCTCGATTTTCCAGTGATGATCAGCCAGCGCCGCCACTTGCGGAGAATGAGTGACAACGAGGGTCTGGCCTTGCCGGGCCAATTGCTTCAACCGGCGGCCAACAGCGTCCGCAACAGCCCCACCGACGCCCTGGTCAACCTCGTCAAAGACCAGCACCCGCCCCTGTTCCTCAGAGGCCAGAACGACCTTGAGCGCGAGTCCAAAGCGCGACAGTTCGCCCCCGGATGCGATCTTGTCCAAGGCCCCGAATGGAGCACCGGGATTGGTCGAAACCTCAAACGCCACCTGGTCGCGTCCGCCTGGGCCGCCGCGCTCACGGTCGCTGATCACGGCAACGCGAAAGCGGGCCTTATCCATTTTCAGTGGCGGCAGTTCAGCCGCTACCGCCTCAGCGAGGCGTTCGCCAGCCGCAGCGCGACTCGCCGAGAGCGCATTCGCGGCGTCATCATAGCGAGCCATGGCTGCAGAGACGGCCTTCTCGGCCTCAGCAATCTGGTCTCCAGCCTGATCAATAGCCTCCAGCTTGGCGGCGATCGCGGCCTGGATCTGCGGCAGGCCATCGGGCTGCACATCGTGTTTTCGGGCTGCGCCGCGAATAGCGAAGAGACGCTCCTCGACCGCCTCAAGCCGGCCCGGTTCAACGTCGAAGGCCTCGGCCGCATCCGCTAGCGCCTCCCCCGCCTCGCCAAACTCTATCAGCGCACGGTCGATCGCACCGGAGGCCCGCTCCAGCGCATCGCCGGCCTCACCCCCGGCCGGGCCGATCTGGTCGCGGACCCGGTCGAGCCCTCGGAGGGCGGCGTTCAACCGGTTCTCCAGCCCACCGCCATCACTGGTCAGGGCAGACTGAGCGTCTTGCAAATCGCCCAGAGCGCGCTCGGCGCCTTGCAGGAATTGGCGCTCCTCTGCGAGCGCCGTCTCTTCGCCCGGCCTGGCCGCAAGCCGATCGAGTTCCTCAAGCGCATGTTGAAGATAATCCTGCTCGTCCTGGGAGGCGTTATTGGCAGAAATCAGATCATCCAGCCGCCTCCGAGCGCCCTGCAGCGAGGCCCAGGCAGTCCGGCAATCGTCCAGCAGGCCGGTATGACCAGCATAGGTGTCCAGATGGCCACGATGGGTTTTCGGATCCATGAGGCCGCGGCCATCATGCTGGCCGTGAACCTCGACAAGGGCATCACCCAGTTGGCGCAGAAGCGCAACGCTGGCGGGCTGGTCATTGACGTGGGCGCGGGAGCGACCGTCTTCAGTCAGTCGCCGGCGCAGAATTAGCGCCTCACCCGGCTCCGCCTCGATATCGGCTTCCCTGAGCAAGCCCCAGACCGGATGATCCGGGAGCAGCTCGAATGTCGCAACGGCGCGCGCCTCATCGGCGCCGGACCGGACCTGCGCGCGTTCCGCTCGCTCACCAGCGGCCAGGCCCAAAGCGCCCAGAAGAATGGATTTACCGGCCCCGGTCTCACCGGTCAGCGCACACAACCCGCTGTCAAATACCGCATCGAGCGTGTCGATCAGGACCACATTGCGGATGGAGAGGGCGTGCAGCATTCAGCGCGGTTGCACCTCGAGTTTAACCGAAGAGACGACGCCAGGCGCGATCGAAATAGGTCGGGTCCTCACCCTCGATGGCCTCATCCAGGGTGATACCTTCGCGGGTCAGCAGATCATAGCTGTCCTGGTACCATTGCGAGCCCGGGAAGTTATAACCGAGCACAGCAGCGACCTGGCGCGCCTCGCCATCTACGCCCAAAGCGACATAGCTTTCGACCAGACGATGGAGCGCTTCCGGCACGTGGCTGGTGGTGCCATATTCCTCGATCACATTGCGGAACCGGTTGATCGCAGCAAGATGATAATTGCGACGCAGATACCAGCGGCCGACGTCCATTTCCTTGCCGGCAAGGTGATCGCGCGTCATGTCGATCTTCAAACGGGCATCGGTGGCATAACGGCTGTCAGGAAAACGGCGAACCACCTGTTCAAGCGCTTCCATGGCCTGGGCGGTCGTCTGCTGGTCGCGACCGACATCCATGATCTGCTCGAAATAGCAGATGGCGATCAGATAATAGGCATAGGCCGCGCTACGATTGCCCGGGTGCAGGGAGATAAAGCGCTGCGCATCTGAGATGGCCTCGTCATACTGCTGCCCCTGGTAGTTCGCGAAGGCCGCCATGAGCATGGAGCGTCGCGCCCATTCCGAATACGGGTGCTGACGCTCGACTTCATCATAGATCGCAGCGGCGACACGGTATTGCTGGCGATCCATGGCGCGGAACGCCTCGCCATAAATCGTCTCTGCCGGTCGCTCGATATAAGCGAGCTCGGTTTCCGGGCCGCTTGAACAAGCAGCCAGAGCGGCGGCGGCGAGAATAGGTGTGATCAGGCGCGACTTACGAAGCATCAAACACGACTCAACTGGTTGGACGCTTGGTTAAGCGCCGGTGGTCAAAGCCTTGTAGCCGATCACGGCGCGCCGCAAAAGAGTGCTGTCAGCGCTTCACCTAAAAGAAACGGGAATACTAGGACTGGGCGAGCGCAATATCGTGCGTCGTACCGCCTCGCATGGTCACCATTTTCCACGCACTGGTATCCTCGAGCAGAGCACGAACGGCCGCGTTATTGATCGCATGGCCCGGACGACTCGCGGAATAACGGCCGAGAATCGGCGCACCGGCGAGATAGAGATCGCCCAGGGCATCGAGCGCCTTGTGACGGACGAACTCGTCGTCATAGCGAAGCCCTTCCGGGTTCACCACGCCGGTTTCGTCCAGCACAACCGCATTATCCATCGAGCCGCCACGGGCGAGGCCCGCAGCGAGGAGCGCGTCATAATCCTTCTGGAAGCCGAAGGTGCGTGCACCGGCGATGTCATTGGCGAAGATGTCCGGCGTCACATCGAAGACGCAGGACTGACGGCCAACCGCCTGGTGCTCGAACGCGATATCGACTTCGATCATCGGTTTGAGAGCCGGAAGGAAACCGGCACGGCGGCCTTCGGTTTCGACCATGACCGGCTTGAGAACCTGAATGGCGCGGCGCGGTGCCGCGTGAGCCACGAGCCCAACCTTGTGGATCAACTCGACGAAGGGTGCGGAAGACCCGTCCATTACCGGCAATTCGGGACCGTCGATATCGACAATGGCATCATCAACCCCGACACCGGCCAGCGCGGCCATAAGATGCTCGACCGTTGCAACAGATACGCCGTCACCATTAGCGATCGTCGTCCCCAGACGCACGCCGGTGACCGCATCAGCCCGCGCTTCCACGCGGTTGTCACGATCGGTGATATCGGAACGGATGAATACGATGCCAGATCCTGCAGATGCAGGCTGCATCACCAGGCGTACGCGTTCGCCGCTATGCAGTCCCACCCCTGCACATACGACCGGTGCCGCCAATGTTTGCCGGTAAATCACAACAACTCGCCATCGCTTTTGTTTTATATCTGCGGCACGAGCCGCCCCTCTCTTGGAGGAAACGACAGGCAGCGCGAGGATACAATTAAAGCTTTGTTGCGCTTTGTTACGCGTGCGACTGAACTAGTTGGCCTGGCGGCGCAGGAAGGCCGGAATCTCCAGATCACCCTCATCCAGGCTATCCCCAAAGAGATCACCAGATGGTGCCCGGGGTGCTTGCACCGGCGGAGTTTTTTCTGCCACTGGGGCCGCCTTCGGCGCCGGCTCAGCCGGCTTGCGACGACGGCCGAACAGGGAAAAGCCGCGCTTTGGCTCTTCTTCCGCTTTCGGTTCCGGCATGATCGTCCGTGCAGCAGGCTCGGAGCGACGCTGTTCATAGCGAGCGTTGAGTGCCTCGGCCTCACGCTGCAAGCGAGCCTGGTCGACGACAACTTGCGGAGGCGGGGTGGGCGCGGCGGCTTCCATGCGCGGCGCCTCGACCTGCGGCGAGGTCAGCGGCTGCCCCTGGACTTCACCCTGTGTCGGGTCCGCCGGCGGCGGGGTCATGTCTTCGGCACCCGCTGCGCGACGCAGCGGCTCCTCGCGAACTTCGGTTTCACGCGGTGCCTGCGCTTCGGTGCGCGGCTCCTGCATCATCCGGCCCGGACGATCCGTATTCATGCGCTTCCACGGCAGGATGTGATCATTGCCGCCGGACGCTGCAACAGCCGTACCGGCCGGAGACGATTGAACAATGCGCTCGGGCGTCGTGGTGACTGTACGCTGGCGGTTACGCGGATCGATGGCCATGGCTTCCGCTTCGATCCCGGTAGCGACCACGGAGACGCGCATGGAGCCATCCATATTCTCGTCGAAGGTCGATCCAACGATAATATTCGCATCCGGATCAACTTCAGCGCGGATCTCGTTCGCAGCCTCGTCGACCTCATAAAGGGTCATGTCGTAACCGCCGGTGATATTGATCAGAACGCCGGTCGCGCCCTTCATCGAAACATCATCGAGGAGCGGGTTGGAGATCGCAGCCTGGGCGGCATCGACAGCGCGTTTCTCGCCCTCGGCCTCGCCCGTGCCCATCATTGCCTTGCCCATCTCATTCATCACCGCGCGAACGTCAGCGAAGTCGAGATTGATCAGGCCCGGCATGACCATGAGATCGGTGATCCCGCGCACACCGGAGTGCAGCACTTCGTCAGCCATGGAAAAGGCTTCGGCGAAGGTGGTCTTTTCCGTGGCGATGCGGAACAGGTTCTGGTTGGGAATGACGATCAGCGTATCGACATGTTCCTGCAGCTGCTCGATGCCATTTTCCGCCAGCTTCATGCGGCGCGTGCCTTCGAAGTGAAACGGCTTGGTCACGACACCGACGGTCAGAATGCCCAGCTCACGAGCGGCCTGGGCAACAACCGGGGCCGCGCCGGTACCGGTGCCGCCGCCCATACCGGCAGTGATGAACACCATGTGTGCGCCTTGCAGGTGTTCACGAATTTCATCGATGGAGTCCTGGGCCGACTGCTGGCCAACTTCCGGACGGGCGCCTGCGCCGAGGCCCTCGGTAATCGCTGCGCCCATCTGAATGCGCTTTTCCGTGCTCGAGCGCGACAGCGCCTGAGCGTCGGTATTGGCGACGACGAAGTCGACGCCTTCCAGCGCCGCCTCGATCATATTGTTGACGGCATTACCCCCTGCGCCACCGACACCAAAGACGACGATGCGCGGCCGCAGTTCGGTCGTTTCCGGAATGGAGAGGTTGAGCGTCATAACGGACCCCGTTCACACACAAGTAAGGTTAACGAATTTCGAACGGTATCATCGCCCTCACACACTTAAGCGAGTGTTAAGCGCAATATTAAATGCAATGAAATGAGCAGGATTTAGACGCGGTTTTGCGCAGCTCTGCGTTTAGAAGCTTTCCGCGAACCAGCGCCACATGGCGGCCGGCCCACGGACCTCGCCATCACCCGCTCGGGAAGCCGCCCGCCGCGCGCCGCCGCCGAGCACGCGAGGGCCGGAAATCGCATCGGTCGCGCCACGCGTTTCACGGCGCACAATACCCGACACGGCGGAAAACGCCGGACCGGCGACCGCGTCGCCCAGTCCCGTAATGCCGCCCGGCCCCGCAACACGCACCTGTTTGCCAAAGACCCGGCTCGCCAGTTCAGAAGCGCCCGGGAGTTGTGCAGCTCCGCCCGTAAGCACCATGCGGCGCCCTCCGGCATCTTCCACGCCAGCCGCTTCCAGCCGGTCGCGGATCAGTTCGAACGTCTCTTCCAGGCGCGGACGGATGATGGAGTTGAGGAGAGAGCGTGGCGCTGAGCCATAAGCCGCTCCCTCCTCGCCCACCACCGACGGTACTTCGATCATCTGCTGATCGTCATCCGGGCTGTCCAGGGCAGAGCCGTAGAGAATTTTCAAACGTTCTGCAGCCGCCAGCGGGGTCGATAGCCCCCGCGCAACGTCCGCGGTGACATGGGCGCCACCGACAGGAACTGCATCAATGTGCAAAAGCGCGCCGTCCGCGAAGACAGCCGCCGTCGTCGCGCCTGCGCCCATATCAATCAAGGTGGCGCCGAGCTTTACCTCGTCATCACCCAGGGCGGACAGGCCAGAGGCGTAAGGGGTCGCGACCACGGCCTTGAGTCCAAGATGGCAGCGCTCGACGCAGGTCATGAGATTGCGCAGCGGCCCGACAGCAGCGGTGATCACATGCACCTCCACGCCCAGCGTCTTGCCATACATGCCGCGCGGATCACGGATACCGCGATGGTCATCCACGGACCAGGACAGCGGAATGGCGTGCAGGAGGATGCGGTCATCCAGGGCAAATTCGGACAGGGCGCCGTCGAGAAGGCGGCGGAGGTCCCGGGCAGTGACCTCGCGATTGGGCAGATCGATCTCGGCCGCAATCCGCGTCGAGGTCGGCTGGCCTGCAGACAGGCTGACACTGACGGCGCTGACGGCCTGACCGGCCATGCGCTCGGCCTGCTCAACCGCGGTTCGGATAGCTTCGGACGCCGCATCCATGTCGACCACAGCCCCACCACGCACACCACGGCTCGACTGGTGGCCCACACCGACCATGCGCGGACGCGGGCCCGCAATCGTCTGATCGGTCTTGGCAATGAAACACGCCACCTTGGAGGAGCCGACATCCAGCGCTGCATAGACCGCATTGGCGGGCGCAGCTTGCGGTGCTTGCGGTCGGCGCGACTGGAAGAAATTCAGGACATTCATGCGTCGCGCTCCCGCATCCCGGCTTCGGCAGCCCGCTCGGGCC
The DNA here is from genome assembly GCF_030149235.1 of Maricaulis sp. Lineage (GTDB taxonomy): Bacteria > Pseudomonadota > Alphaproteobacteria > Caulobacterales > Maricaulaceae > Maricaulis. Next base: position 22,539 of record NZ_JASBRW010000065.1, read on the forward strand.
GCGCACGGACGATCAGGTCGCCCTCACCGCGCAAATCAAAACTCTCTGCGGCCAGGCGCAGCACCCCCCGCTCGGCATGCACGCGATCCAGGATCGCCAGCGCTGCGAGCACGTCACCCTCGGGCAATTTGATATCCGCCCCGCTATCGAGCCGCAGATTCCACCGACGTTCGCCGACCCGCACGGCTCCGACCACACGTTCGGCGATATGCGGGAAACGCTCCAGCGCCTCGACAATCTCGGGGGCGGCGTCATTGGCACCAGCAGAAACGACAAGCGGCAGTGCCGGCGGATCCATGGCGTCGGCCAGGGCGATCACCACACCATCGCGATCGATGATGGCGAGCTCACCCTGGTTCTGCCACAGGGCATAAGCGGAACGGGTCTCGACCACGACGGCGATCCGGTTGGGCCAGAGGCGCGCGACCTGGGCGGTCCGGACGATGGGAAGCGCCTCGACACGGGCGCGGATAATCTCGGGATCAACGGCGAAGATCGGTTGTCCGCCGGACAGCTGCGTCGCCTCAACAATCTTGTGTGCGATCACGCCCTGTGCGCCAGTGACATCAACACTGTCGACGGCAAAACCGATTCGGGCGAGCTGGGTCTGGGCTGTGCGGGTGGCATAGTCATTGACGGCGCCGAGCTGTCCGAACAGGGCGAGCACAGCAAGGCTCACCGCGGCCAGACCGGCCAACGCGATACCGCCCAAGCGCGCGGCATTCGCCACACGGTAACGCGCACCTCGGACTTGGGCCGTAGCCCAGTTACGCAAACGCCGCGGTGCGGACACCGCGGCGGACCTGGGTTTGGTTCTACGACGGACCGACTTTTTCGGTCCCCCGCGCCTCACCTTCGACACGACGCATTCTCCGCCATCCATGCTACGAGATCTGGAAACGCGATCCCGCAGTGAAGCGCCTGTTCTGGCGCCAAAGAGGTAGGAGTCATGCCGGGTTGGGTGTTAATTTCGAGTAACCATAGAGGCTGATTCGCTGATTCGTCGTAACGAAAATCAGAGCGCGTCAACCCCCGACAACCCAAGACTTTATGGGCCTTTAGCGCCAGTTCCATGGCAAGCTTCTCGATATCGGCCGGAATTTTTGCCGGTAAAATATGATCCGACCCGCCGGCCGCATACTTGGCCTCATAGTCGTAGAACTTTGTGTTGGGGATGATCTCGGTGACCGCCAGCGGTTTATCTTCCATCACCGCCACCGTGAGCTCGCGGCCGGGCACATAGCGCTCGACCAGGACGTGATCGCCCAGACCTTCAGCTTCGGCCGCCAGGTCGGCGGGCGGGCGATTGGCACCTTCCAGCACGATATGGACGCCGACCGATGACCCCTGGGCATTGGGCTTGGCGACATAGGGCGGTTTCATCGCATGTTCGCGCGCCGCCTCGAAACGGTTGACGATAATGCCTTCCGGGCAGGGAATACCCGCGGCCCGCAAGACGTCCTTGGCCATCTGCTTGTTCATCGCCAAGGATGAGGCGAGCACGCCGGAATGGGTATAGGGCTTACCGAAATGCTCGAGCACGCCCTGGACCAGGCCGTCCTCGCCCCATTCACCGTGCAGGGCATTAAAGACGATACCCGGATCGGCCTCGGCGAGCTGACCATACAGATCCCGCCCGGCATCGATCTCGACGACGTCATAGCCCTTTTCACGCAACCCCTCGGCTACGGCGGCCCCGGAAACGAGGGAAACATCGCGCTCGGGCGAGAGCCCGCCCATGAGAACGGCGATACGTTGGGTCATTCTCTAGTCCTTTTCCCCCACCCGTTTGACTTCCCAGCGCAGTTCGACGCCGTGCTGTTGCTTCACACGCGCACGAACTTCTTCGCCCAGACCTTCCAGATCAGCTGCGGTCGCGGTGCCGTCATTGATCAGGAAGTTGCAATGCTGCTCGGAAAAGCTGGCACCGCCGCGTGTGAGCCCGCGACCGCCGACACTGTCGATGAGCTGCCAGGATTTGCGCTGGTTCACAGTGCCGGGGGCATCGGGATTGGCGAAAGTGGAGCCGGAGGTCTTCTCGCGGATCGGCTGCGTGCCCTCACGACGTGTCGTGATCGCCTCCATACGTTCCAGGATCGCAGCGGGGTCGTCGCGCTGGCCCTGGAATATTGCGGATGTGAATATCCAGTCCTCCGGGGCTCCGGAATGGCGATAGCTGTAGGCCAGCTCCCGCGGCGAAGCCGTATGGATCTGCCCCTGCCGGTCAACGGCCCGAGCCTCGATCACAACATCCTTGGTTTCCTGGTCATAACAGCCCGCATTCATCCGCAGGGCCCCGCCGATCATTCCTGGAACGCCTACCAGATATTCCAGCCCGGCAATCCCGGACTTCTGCGCCGTCTTGGCGACCATCTTGTCCAGCGCACCCGCGCCGGCCTTGATCTGCGTATTTGAAATCGCTTCAGACCGCGCGAACGGACCGGCCAATCGAATGACCACGCCGCGGATACCGCCATCACGCACCAGCGTGTTCGAGCCCGCACCCAGGACATACACCGGCACATCCGCAGGCGCCGCCGCCAGAAACGTCGCGAGATCATCCTCATCCGCCGGCAGGTACATCACATCCGCCGGACCACCGACCCGCAGCCAGGTCACATCTTTCAGGGGCGCGTTTTCGATATACTTGCCGCGCACCTCCGGAAGGCGAGAAATCAGGCTCAAGCCAGCGCCTCCAGCTCACCCTGCAGGGCATAGGCCCACTGGGTGATATCTCCGGCACCGAGGAAGATGACGACATCCCCCTCGCTGGCCCGGTCTTTCACTTCACGCGCCACATCATTGCGCGTCACGGCGATGGCTTCACGGTGACCATGCGCGACCAGGCTTTCCACCAGGCTGTCGCGATCCACGCCCTCAATCGGGTCCTCGCCAGCTTCAAAGACATTGGACACCATCACCGTGTCGGCATCGTTAAAGCAGGTGGAGAAGTCCTCAAACAGGTCAGCCAGGCGCGAATAGCGGTGCGGCTGCATGATGGCGATGACCTTGCTAGTCGAGGCCTGGCGCGCGGCCTTCAGGACCGCAGCGATCTCGACCGGGTGATGGCCGTAATCATCGATAATGGTTGCACCGTTCCAGCTACCGGCCTTGGTGAAGCGACGCTTCACCCCGCCGAACTCAGCGAGGGCCGACCTGGCCTTGTCCTCGGTCAGCCCCAGCTCACGTGCGGTCACCAGCGCTGCCAGCGTGTTGAGCACATTGTGCTCGCCAACCATGGGCAGGTGCAGGTCGCGCCAGGTCTCTTCCTCCTGGCCACGCACGCGGAAGGCGACGTCGAAGGTCGAACCGGACGGCTCGGCGCGGGCATTCTCGGCGCGCACATCGGCCTGCGGGTTGAGGCCATAGGTGATGACCCGGCGGTCCTCGACGCGGCTGGCGAGGGACTGCACCTCAGGATGGTCGGTACACAGCACGGCGAACCCGTAGAAGGGCAGGTTCTCGACAAACTGACGGAAGGCCTGGCGCAGCGTGTCGAAATCGCCGTAATGCTCCATATGCTCCGGGTCGATATTGGTGACGATGGCCACGGTCGAGCGCAGCTTGAGGAAAGAGCCATCGCTCTCATCAGCCTCGACCGCCATCCAGTCACCCAGTCCCACCTTGGCGTTGGACTGGTAGGCGGAAATAATGCCGCCATTGATCACGGTCGGATCGACGCCCGCCGCATCCATCAGTACCGCCGCCAATGATGTGGTCGTCGTCTTGCCATGCGTACCGCCGACAGCGACGGCGAATTTCAGACGCATCAACTCTGCCAGCATCTCGGCGCGGCGGACGACCGGGATTTTGGCGGCCCGCGCCGCAACGAGCTCCGGATTGTCGGGCTTGATCGCCGTGGACACGACAATGGCGCCCGCACCCTCGACATTTTCGCCGGCATGGCCAATGGCGATGCTGGCGCCCTTTGAACGCAAGCGCTCGACATTGGGATTGGCCTTGATGTCGGACCCCTGGACCTTATAGCCCAGGTTCAGCATCACCTCAGCGATACCGCTCATGCCAATACCGCCGATACCGACGAAGTGGACCGGCCCGACGGGAAAGGGCAAGGCTGCGAAATTCATACGAGTGCTCCGGTAACAAGTCCGTCGACCGCCTTGGCAAGTGCGTCTGCGGCATCGGGCCGGCCGAGCGAGCGCGCGGCGGCGGCCCGTTCGGTGAGATCCTTGGTATTGGTCAGCCGCGCCTCGAGCAGGTCTGCAAGACGGTCGGCAGTGAAATCGGCTTCTGTCAGGACATCGGCGGCAAGCGCCTGGGTCAGGCTGTCCGTATTGGCGGTCTGATGGTCATCGGTCGCAATGCCGAGCGGACAGAAAATCGCCGGCCGGCCGACCCCCATGACCTCTGACACGGTTGAGGCTCCGGCCCTTCCGATCACGAGGTGGCAGGCGGCATAGAGCTCACCGACATTGTGGAAGAAGGGTTCACAGGTCGCGTTCACGCCGGCGTCCTCATAGGTCTTGCGCGCCACATCGAGGTTTTCCTCGCGCGTTTGTTGGACGACATCAAGGCGAGACCTGAGCGATTCCGGGAGTTGTGCGATCGCTGCCGGGACCGTTTCCGAAAGCAGACGCGCTCCCAGAGAACCGCCCAGCACCAGGAGATTGATGCGGCCCGCCTCGCTCAATTCCGGATAACCGGCCGCCCGGGCGGCCACGATCGGATCGCGCAGCGGGTTGCCCGTCAGCATGTGACGCTTGCGGGCGCGCTCCGGCAGCCGGTCAAGCCGTTCGAAACCGGACGCAACGAAGCCGGCCTTGGCGGCAAAGACACGGTTGACGCGCCCCAGAACGGAATTCTGCTCATGGATACAAAACGGGATACGCGCCACCTGGGCAGCGGCCAGCGCCGGAAAGGCCGGATAGCCGCCAAACCCCGCCACCACGTCCGGCTTCCAGGCTTTGAGAATACCCTGCGCCTGGGCCAGCCCCTGGGTCAGCTCGATGCCGGCCTTGAGCAGCTTGACGGGGTTTTTGGTCGACGGGCTGGCAGCATGGATCTCGTCAATCGCAACGGCCGGGAAGCCCTCGGTGTGCTTCATCCCGCGGGCGTCGGTGACAAGACGGATCTGCCAGCCGCGCTCGATCAGGGCTTCAGCGGCGGCCCGGGCAGGAAAGAGGTGTCCGCCGGTTCCCCCGGCGGCAATCAAACATCGGCGTGGTGTCATATGGCGTAACGGCTCGAATAAGCCCCCGGGCGGCGGCGGGTGAAGGCGAGCAATAGCCCTGCACCAAAGGCCAGAGCCAGCATCGACGATCCCCCGTAGGAAACGAATGGCAAAGTCATGCCCTTCGGCGGGATCAGGTTCAAGTTCACGGCGATGTTGACAAGCGCCTGCAAACCGAATTGCAGCCCGAGACCCGCCACGGCGAGCTGGGCAAAATGATCGGTCAGGCGCATGGCCTGCATCCAGGCGCGGATGACGAAAATCGAGAACAGGCCGATAATCGAGAGTGAGGCCAGAAGACCAAATTCTTCAGCGGCGACAGAGAATATGAAGTCGGTATGGGCATCGGGCAGGAAGTGTTTCACCTCTCCCTCGCCAGGACCAACCCCGGCGACCCCGCCACGCGAAATCGCCTCGACAGCGCGCTCGATCTGATAATTGTCACCACTCTCCGGATTGATGAAACGGTCCACGCGGCTGGCGATATGCGGGAAGGTCATATAGGCCGCCGCCGAACCGGCGGCCGCCAGCCCGCCGAGGCCCACGACCCAGATCCAGGACAGGCCGGAGATGAAAAACACACCGCCAAAACACAGGGTCAAAAGGACGGTCTGGCCAAAATCAGGCTGGATCATCAACAGGGCCACGGATGCCAGATAGATCCCGAACGCGATAATCCGCCCGGGGATCGGCGCCCCGCGCTTTTCCTCGGCAAACAGCCAGGCCGCCGTCACGATCAGCGCCGGCTTGAGGAATTCGGACGGCTGCAGGCCGAAACTGCCAATGCGTATCCACCGCGTTGCGCCTTTCACCTCGTGACCGATGAAGGGCAAAGCCAACATCAGGACGAGTGAGCCAAGCAGGGCCAGCGCTGCAAGACGCCGCGCGCCCTTCGCGCTGAGCGAGGAAACGAACAACAAGCCGGCCACGCTGAGTGTCGCGAACACGCCCTGGCGATAGATGAAATGGAACGGGTCGGAATAACCAAGCCTGTCAGCCGCGGCCGGACTCGCGGCCATGGACAGGAGTAAACCCGTTACGATCAGCGCCAGAATGGTGAACAGCAAGGTGCGGTCGACCCCGCGCCACCAGGTAATCACGACGCGTGGGGCCAGCGCCATCAAGCGACACTCTCCACGGCCTCGCCATCATTATCGGCGTCCTCCAGCTGCAAGGCATGCTGCGCGAATTCTGCACCACGGGCCTCGAAATTGGCAAACTGGTCAAAGGAGGCTGCGGCCGGCGACAAAAGCACCACCGGATCCGGGCGGCCATCCGCCCGCGCCGCCAGGAAGGCCGCGCGAACTGCGTTGGCCAGGTCGCCGCACCGCTCGTAGGACAAACGCCCATCCAGCTCGGCTGCGAACTCATCCTCGGCCTCGCCAATCAGAAAAGCCTTGGCGACACGTTCATAGCCCGGGCGCATAACCGAGAGGTCATCATCCTTCCCGCGTCCGCCAGCGATCCAGTAGATATTTTCGTACGACCCGAGCGCCTGCAGTGCCGCCAGTGCATTGGTCGCCTTGCTGTCATTGATGAAGCGAATGCCGTGATGCAGGGCGACCAGCTCCTGTCGGTGCGGCAGGCCTCCAAAGCTCTTCATCGCCTCCGCCGCTGCGCGGCCGCCCACACCAAGCGCGCGAACAGCCGCCATGGCTGCGGCCGCGTTCTGGGCGTTGTGCTTGCCAGGAAGCGCGCGGGCCTGCTTGAGATCGACCAGAGGAACCGACGCGCTGTCGATTGCCTCGTAAACCTTGGTGCCGAGCGCAAACACGCCGCGCGCAAACACGCGACCGGCAGAAATCGGGATCACCAGCTCCTCACCTCGCTCGCGGCGCAGGCGCGAATAGCAGGCATTGGTCTCGTCATTATCGATACCGATGACGGCAATGCCGTCGGGGGCCTGCATTTCAAACAGACGAATCTTGGCCTCGAAATAATTGTCGAACCCGCCATGACGCTCGAGATGGTCGGGTGAAATATTCAGCATGATCGCCACATCGCAGCGCAGCGACTGGGTCAGATCGATCTGGTAGGAGGACAGCTCCAGCACATAATAAGAGCCCGCCCGGGGTGGGTCCTGCGCCAGGATGGCATCGCCGATATTCCCGGCCACGATAGCATTGCGCCCGGTGGCACGCAGGATATGGCCGATCAGGGCGGTCGTGGTGGACTTCCCGTTGGTTCCTGTGATGCCGATGATTTTCGGCCGGCGGCGGCTCGGCAGCGCATTGAGGGCCTGGGCGAAAAGCTCCATATCCCCGATCACGGGCGCGCCGACGGCCTTGGCCAGCTCGACCATGCGATGCGGCTTGGGATGGGTTAGCGGTACACCCGGTGACAGGATCAGCGCGGCGATATCGCCCCAATCGCGTCGATTGAGATCGTCCAGCTCGATGCCTTCGGCGATGGCTTTTTCCCGCGCCGGCTCGGAGTCATCCCAGGCCGACACTTCGGCGCCACCCGCTTTCAGCGCCCGCGCGGCGGTGATACCGGTGCGGCCCAATCCGAACACGGCAACGCGCCGGCCCTTATATGTCTGGATCGGGATCATGCGCCGTTTATCCTATCTCAGCTTCAGAGTGGCCAGTCCGATAAGGGCGAGAATGACGGCAATGATCCAGAACCGGATCACGATTGTCGGCTCGGCCCATCCCTTTTTCTCATAATGATGATGAATGGGAGCCATACGGAAGACCCGCTTACCGGTGAGACGGAAACTGGCGACCTGCACCATGACAGACACCATCTCCAGCACGAACAGACCGCCGACAATGGCGAGAACGATCTCGTGCTTGACCGCGACGGCGATGGCCCCGAGCGCGCCGCCCAGGGAAAGAGACCCGGTATCGCCCATGAAGATCATGGCCGGCGGGGCATTCCACCACAGGAAGCCGAGACCACCCCCGAGAAGAGCGCCGCAGAAGACCAGCAGCTCGCCCGTTCCCGGCGTGTGGTGAACCTGGAGATATTCGGCGAAATCAACCCGTCCGACGACATAGGCAATGGCGCCAAAGGTCGCCGCGGCAATCATCACCGGCACAATGGCCAGCCCGTCGAGCCCGTCCGTCATGTTCACCGCATTGCCCGCGCCGACAATGACAATACAGCCGAAGACGAAGAAGAGCGGGCCGATATTGAGGACGAAGTCCTTGAAGAAAGGAAAGGCAACAGAGGTCGCCATGGCCGGGTCCATACCGCTCTCACGTGCGACATGAGTGGCCCAGAACACGGCAATCAGGGCGATGACGAACTCGCCCAGCAGCTTCAGCTTGCCACTGAAACCCGCCGTGTTTTGCTTGGAGACCTTGAGATAGTCGTCGATAAAGCCAATCAGACCGAAGCCACCGGTGACGAAAATCACAATCCAGACATACTGATTGGACAGGTCAGCCCAGAGCAGTGTGCCAACCATGACACCGAGAAGGATCAGGAAGCCGCCCATGGTCGGGGTGCCGGCCTTTTCGATCACATGTCGCTCAATGCCCTCTTCCCGGATCGGCTGGCCCCTGCCCTGCTTGCGCCGCAGCCATCCAATCATCGGCTTGCCGAACGCAAAGGCGATGATTAGCGCCGTCATCAGCGCACCGCCGGTCCGGAAGGTGATATAGCGAAACAGGTTGGCCAGCTGGAGGTCTTCCGCCAGCGGCGCAAACAACAAGTAGAGCATGGGCTGTTTCAGGCCTCCGTAAGCGTGAACGCACTGCCATCGGCGAGAACTGAGGCAATCTTATGAAGACCGGACCCATGTGATCCTTTGATCAGGACCACATCACCCGGCTTGATCGCCGCTTTGACCAGTTCGAGAAGATCGCTAGCGGTGTGGGCATAGCCTGCGCGCATCGCTGCGGGCAAGGCGTCTTGGAGGTTGCGCATCAGCCCGCCGCAGCAAAACACCAGATCGGCCCGGGCATCTTCCAGGGGCCCGGTCAGCTCGGCGTGCAGCGTGGGCGAGGTCTTACCCAGTTCCAGCATATCCCCCATGATGGCGATGCGGCGCCCCCCAGGGCCCGGCTCGACCGCACCGAGAGCGCTGATCGCCGCCCGCATCGACACCGGATTGGCGTTATAGGCGTCGTCCAGCAGGGTGAAACGTCCACCATCCGGCAGCTCAACATCAAGCGCCTGTCCGCGTCCACGCTCGGCATCGACCGCGCTCAGGGCTTCTGACACATGACGGGCATCAAGCCCGGCAGCCGCTGCAGCGGCGAAAATGGCACCGGTATTCCAGGCCCAGTGATCGCCCGAAGCCGCCAGGCGAAACGGAACCCGGACCCCAAGCACATCGATCATGCCGCGAGAGCCCTGGGCATCGGTTTCGAAACTCTCGATGCGAATTGCCGAACCGGCTTTGGTGCCGAATTCCAGCATGAAGGCCGCAGAGGAGTGCTTCGCATGGCGGGCGAGGCGTTCGGCATGGGCATCATCGGCGGGGTAAATTGCGACCCCATCGGTCTCAAGCCCTTCAAAAATCTCGCCCTTGGCATCGGCGATAGCCTCGACGGTTCCAAGGTTCTCCAGGTGCGCCGGTGCAATCCGGGTGATCAGCGCCACATGCGGCCTGACCATGGTGGAGAGTTCACGGATCTCGCCGGCATGGTTCATGCCCATTTCGAATACACCGCGCTCCGTCGCGCGCGGCATGCGCGCCAGAGTCAGGGGTACGCCCCAATGATTATTGTACGACGCAACACTCCAATGCGCCGACCCCGCAGCCCGGAACACCGCCGCAATCGCTTCCTTGACGCTGGTCTTGCCAACCGACCCTGTCACAGCGACGCGCACCGCGCTTGATCGGCGGCGTGCGGCTTCGCCGAGTGCCTGCAAGGCGCCCAGAGTATCGGATACCTTGATCAGATTGCCCGGCCCGGCATCAGCGCGTTCGACCAGGGCTGCGGACGCACCACGCGCCATGGCGTCGGGCACGAAAGCATGACCGTCGCGGACATCTTTAAGGGCGACGAATATATCGCCCGGCTTGAGCGTACGGGTATCGATAGAGACGCCGCCAGCCTGCCATTCGGTGGAGCCGAGCAGCTCACCACCCGTGGCGGCCATGACCTGTTTGGCGGTCCAGAGCGGTTCAGACATGGCTGGCCTCCCGCGCCTTGAGCGCCCGGGCGCCGACCTCACGATCATCAAACGGATGAACGACATCGCCAACCGTCTGCCCGGTCTCATGGCCCTTGCCCGCAATCAGCAGGCAGTCGCCTTCGCGCAATTCGGTGACCGCGTGGAAAATCGCCTCCTCACGATCGGCGATCTCGGTGGCGCTCGGGCAGCCAGCCATGACCGCCCGGCGAATGTCGGCGGGATCTTCGGAGCGCGGGTTATCGTCGGTGACGATGACCATATCGGCCAGTTCTTCGGCAATCGCACCCATCTTGGAGCGCTTGTCGGGATCACGGTCGCCGCCGCATCCGAAGACCACGAGAATGCGGCCTCGTGTATGCGGCCGTGCGGCGCGGATCAGCTTGTCCAGACCATCAGGCGTGTGGGCGTAATCAACCAGGACCGGAGCTGCATCGGCGGTTTCACCAACCTTCTCCAATCGGCCGGCGACGCCTTCAAGGCTTTGCAGCGCGGCAATGACGAGATCCCGGTCCAGCCCTTCCTCAAAGGCAATCGCAGCGGCGAGGATGGCGTTGAGCACCTGGAACTCGCCGACCAGCGGCACTTCCATCCGGATCGTCTCACCGCCCCAGTTGAAGGCCACGCTCTGGCTCGCCGGGCGAGGCACGACTTCGAGCAATTGCAGATCTTCGCCGCGCCAGCCAATCGTCAGGGTCTTTACCCCTCTCGCCCGCGTGCTCTGAGCAATCTTCACGCCCCACTCGCCGTCAATATTGATGACGGCTGTGCCGCTCACCGGCAATCGCTCGGTGAAGAGGCGCTGTTTGGAGCGGAAATAGTCTTCGAAATCCGGATGATAATCGAGGTGGTCTTGGGTCAGGTTGGAAAAGCCGGCGATCTTGAGATTGACCGCTTCCATCCGGCGCTGCTTGAGCCCGTGGCTCGACGCCTCCATGGCCAGGTGGGTCACCCCCTCGCTCGCGAGGGCACTCAACGCCTTTTGCAGGGCGGCCGCATCGGGCGTCGTATATCCGGTCACTTCACGCTCATGCCCCCGGGTGACGCCGAGCGTACCCAGGCTGGCGCCATCAATCCCTGCCTTGACCCAGATCTGGCGCAGGAATTCAACGGTGGAGCTTTTGCCGTTGGTCCCGGTAACCGCCACGACATGTTCGGGCTGACCGGGAAAGACTTTCGCCGCCATGAAGGAAAACAGTGCCGCAGGATCTTCCACAGCAATCACCGGCACACCGATCCCGTCGATCGGTGCATCGCTGATAACGGCGACCGCCCCACGCTCGGCCGCGGAAGCGGCGAACTGGCGGCCGTGCACCTTCACACCAGGCAACGCCGCAAACACACAGCCCGGTCCCGCCTTGCGGCTGTCCAGGGTGATATCGGTCACCTCGATCGCGTCGAAACCGGGCTGCACAAGCGCGCTATCGAGGAGGTCGGCAAGGGTCACGGGATCATCTCCGGCATCAAGGCCGCGCGGACCATTTGAGCCCGGCTGTCGGGATCGGCATCACGGCGTTCCACGCCGAGGATCGGCGCAATACGGGAGATGATCTCGCCCGTCGCCGGCGCCGCAGTCCATCCCCCCGTGGCGTAGCCATAGGTCGATTCATTGCCTTGCGGTTCGTCGAGCATCACAAGGACTGCATATTGCGGATCGTCGTATGGGAAGACCGCCGAGAAGGAGGAAATAAGGCGGTCGGAATCATAACCGCCGCGGCTCGGCTTCTCCGCTGTCCCGGTCTTGCCGGCCACAAGATAACCCGGCGCCTCGGCGCGCCCCCCGGTTCCGTTGGCGACATTCTCACGCATCAGTGACAGAACATCCTGCGCTGTCTCCGAGCTCATGACGCGCTCAGACAACACCGTTTCATTGGCCGCTACCGGGAGGAGGGTTGGCGGAACGTAGACGCCATCATTGGCGATCGCCGCAAACGCCGCGATCGTCGCAATGGGACTTACGGCGATACCATGACCGTAGGAGATCGTCGCGGTTTCAGTCTCATACCACTGGCGCGGCAAGATCGGGTCGGCACTTTCGGCCAGCTCGATAGGCGCGCGCTCCAGCAACCGCAAATCACCAAGAAAGCCGCGCTGGGCCTCACCCCCGGCCTCGAGCGCCATCAGCGAGGAACCGATATTGGAGGAATGGGTGAAAATCTCCGACAGGGTCAGCCAGCGTTCTTCGGCATGGAAGTCACTGATCGTATGCCCGCCCAACTGCAGAGGATTGCTGGCATCATAGCCGCTTTCCAGAGTCGCCGTGCCTGTCTCCAGCGCCAGGGCCACGGTGAAGGCCTTGAAGGTCGACCCCATTTCGTAAACGGATTGGGCGGCCCGGTTGAGACGCTCGCCATTGGCTGCATCCATCGGCCGGTTGGGGTCGAAATCCGGCAGGGAAACCATGCCGACAATCTCGCCGGAGCGGACATTCATCACCACACCGATCGCCGCCATCGCCTCGAACTCGGCCATGGCCAGACGCAGGACCTCGTCGAGGTGAAACTGTACACCCATATCGATCGACAACGCGACCGGGCGACCATCACCGGCCGAAAGGGCTGAGTTGAACGCGCGCTCCGAGCCCGCCAGCCCGTTCAGATCACGATCGGTGTAGCCAACAATGTGCGAGGCCAGCCGGCCGCGCGGATAGACACGGCGCGGCTCGGTACGAAAACCAATACCCGGCAATCCCAGCGAAAAAACCGCCTGGCGCTGACGCGGCGTCAAATTCCGTTGAATCCAGACAAAGGGCCGGCGCGAGGACAGGTCGCGGATGAGCCGGCCTTCATCGAGGTGCGGCAGAACCGTGCGCAGGGCCTGGGCCGTTTCTACCGGATCCCAGACATCGGTCGCATCGGCGTAAAGGGAGTGCGTCTCCAGCGTTGTCGCCAGCACCTGCCCGGTCCGATCGAAGATATCGCCACGCGTCGCCGGCTCTGCGTCCGCCACCATGCGCGGCGCGCGCTCCACCGCCCCGCCGGTCGCCATGGTCACGGCCTTGACACCGAGAATGGAAAACCCGACCGCGAGCGCCATACCAATAATGCGCAGGCGACTGCGAGCCGCATCAAGCGCCTGGGTCTCCTCGCTTTCCAGCCGCAAGAGGCGAGACATGTCAGCGGGCGCCGCCTCGGTCAGAGCTGGCGGCGCAGGGGTCGTGGCCTCGCTGGAAACCGACTTCCTGAAAGGCCACCACTTCATCAGCGTGGCCCTCCGGCACGCCGTGCCTGGGCCGGCAGTTCTTCCGGGACCTGTCCGGCCAGAACCATATCCCCGCGCAGTGTCTGCTCATCCTCGCGACGATCGACCAGCAGCGGCAAGTCATTCATGGTGATCTCTCGGGCCGGATCAAGCGGCTCGAAGCCCAAATACTGACGCGCCAGCTGGCGCAGACGTTCGGGCTCTTCCAGATGAGCGATCTCGACATTGAGCACATTGATCTGGCGGCGCTCCTCAGCCAGCTGAGCCTGTATCGTTTCCAGCCGTTCCTGTGCCGACTTCGCTTCGGTCTTGGCGATATACAGCGCCGCCGCCAGGGCGACGGCGACGACAAGAGCGATGACATTCAAGGTGCGGATCACGACGCAGCCTCCAAACGTGCAAGCGGAACAACAGCCTGGTGCAGCGGATCACCCTTGGCCCAGGCCGGTGCCTCGGTGCGGATCGCAGCGCGCAACTTGGCCGAGCGGGAACGCGGATTGGCATCAATCTCCTCCGCGCCGGCCGTAACGGCCTGGCGGGTCACAAGCTTGAACGCCGCTGCGGGACCTTGCTCGACAGCCGGTGCATGACGCGAGCCGCCACCTCCTGCCAGACCGGAACGGGCCCGGAAGAAGGCTTTAACCATGCGGTCCTCCAGTGAATGGAAGGTAACCACAACCAGCCGCCCACCCGGCGCGAGCAGCCGCTCAGCGGCCTCAAGTGCACGCGCCAGCTCACCGAGCTCGTCATTGACGAAAATCCGCAAGGCCTGGAAGACCCGCGTCGCGGGATGAATCTTCAAATGTTTTCCGCCAATTGCGCGGGAAACGATCTCGGCAAGACGCTCGGTTGTCTCGATTGGAGCCTCGCGACGGGCCTCGACGATGAATTTCGCAGCCCGACGGGAGCGGCGCTCTTCACCGTAGACATAAAATATATCTGCCAGATCGGCTTCGCTCAGACGATTGACCGCATCGGCCGCGCTGGGCCCATCCTGCGCCATGCGCATGTCCAGCGGCCCCGGCTTGGCAAAGGAGAAACCCCGCTCGCCCAGGTCGATCTGCATGGACGACACGCCGATATCCAGCACGACACCATCCACATGGTCCCGACCGACATCATTGGCCGCCTGCTCAAGCTCGGAAAACGGGCCAGCATAGAAGAAAAACCGCTCACCGAACTCGGCGGCGAATGCGTCTGCATTAACCTTAACGGACGGATCCCGGTCGATCGCGATCAGATCCACCCCGGCCGCCTCCAGAATGGCACGACTATAGCCGCCGGCGCCGAAGGTGCCGTCAATGATGCAATCGCCCTCGCTCGGATCGAGGGCCTCGAGCACTTCATTCAGGAGAACTGGGACGTGGCTCACGATACACCTCCCGCACGCGCACCCGGACGCAGCGAGCGCTTGTTGTCTCGCGCGAAGGCCTGGGCATTGCGCTTGTGCTCCTCGAAGGCTTCCGGCGCCCAGATTTCGAAGCGAGACCCCAGGCCGACGAAAGTCGCCTTGCCGTCCAGCCCCGCATGATCGCTGAGCTCCTTGGGCAGGGTCACGCGACCATTGGCATCAAAGGCGAGCGGCTTAGCGGCACCGAAAATGGCCCGCTCAAAGGCGATGCGAGCATCATCATACGGGTCCATGTCCTCGATCAGGGCCTGGTAGCGCTCGAGCAGGGCCTGACCACCGCCCTCGAGATAGGGGCCATCAAACGAAGGCCAGACGATGATGCCGTCAAACGGCCCGCCCCGCACCACGGCGCGAAAATCCGCCGGCACGGAAACCCGCCCCTTCGCATCGACGCCATTGATGGTGGTGGACAAAAACACGCCCGCTCGCTCCCCGAACCAACCAGCAGCCCCTGCATGGTTAACTATGGGATAACATGGGATTTGATGGGAGACAATGACGAAGAGGCCGAATTTCATGCAATAACGCGCCAATCCAAGTATTCAGATCGGCGCGCAAAGAGAACAAATCCGGAAAATTAAGTTAATATCCACAGTCCAACCGCTAACAACCCCATGCGGGGGCGCGAAATCCCATGAGGCGGGGCATTCTTTCCGAATAAGATATAATCTTGTGGGATGCCCGGGCCGGGGCGAGGGACAAGGATCAGGCGGCCTGTAAGCCGGGTTCTGTTCCCCGCGAGCGGGGCGACGATCATTCATCTGCGATGCGCCTTGCGGCGCACCTGGTGCGACCTACCCGGATGACATGCGGAAACACATGTGCGGCGAACCGCGCTCATCCCTATTCGGTCTTGCTCCAGGTGGGGCTTGCCGTGCCCCCTTCCTTACGGTCGGGGCGGTGCGCTCTTACCGCACCGTTTCACCCTTACCCCCGGAACCGAAGCACCGAAGGCGGTCTACTCTCTGCTGCGCTTTCCCTGGGGTTACCCCCGCCGGGCGCTACCCGGCACCTTGTCTCCGTGGAGCCCGGACTTTCCTCGACAGCGCCGTTTCCAGCCTTGCTGCCGCGACCGTCCAGCCGCCTGATCAAGGCTACATAGGGATGAGACGCCCTGCGCGTCAATTGCCTGCCGCGCCTACAGCCGGCCCAGGCTCAGGTCCGTGCGGCCAATACGCCCCCAATGAGCGCCTCGGTCTCAGCATCGATAACACCGTCGACGCGAGCAGGCCGATAGCGGCGCTGGAAGGCTTCGACCACGGTCGGCAACCCGGCTTCCAGCCCATAACCGATAACCCTCAACGCGGCGTCGGCGTCCAAACCGTCAGGCCGGATATCCATCGGTGCGAGCGCACAACCGGCCTCGGCCAGCTGACCCCATGGGAAACGCTCACCGGGATCAATCTTGCGCCCGGGGGCGATATCGGAATGACCAATCACCTGGTGCGATTTGAGCTGATAGCGCTGCATGATATCGCGCACGAGTGCGATCACGGCCTCGATCTGGACCGGCGGGAAGTCCGGCAAACCGAAATCATGCCCGCCATTGACGATCTCAATACCGATTGAAGCGGAGTTGATATCGCACTCACCGCGCCAGGAGCTGACACCGGCATGCCAGGCGCGCTTGCCCTCATCGACGAGGCGAAAAACACGGCCATCCTCTTCGATCATGTAATGCGCAGAGACCTGGGCCTCCTCATCACACATGCGCGCCAGCGCCGAGGGACCGTCTTCCATCCCGGTGTAATGCAGGATGATCAGCGAGACCGGCAGTTTGCGGTCATTGAAATTCGGCGATGGGCTTTCGATCACGTCAGGCATGGTGAGTCAGAGCGTCTTTTCGCGCGCCAGTCCGGCATTGGGCAGCTTCCGGTTCTGCCGTAGAGCAATCACGCCCACGCCGACCAGGGTTAGACCGCCACCAACAATGAGACGCCAGCCAATCGGGTCATTGGTGATGACCAGGCCGGAGATGACGCCGACCAGTGGTGCCATCAGGGTCAGAGGCGCGATCAGCGTGGCATCATAGCGCTTCAGTAGATTGTAGAAGACGCCATGGCCGAAAATGTTCACCAGCACGACGGTGAAGATGAGAGCGGCCAGGAAGATCCAGCCCCCGTCCAGCGATGCGGCGATCTGGTCGCGCTCGAAGACCAGCGAGAGCACCAGAAGCGGCGGCCAAGAAATCAGCCCGATCCAGGCCTGCATGCGGATACTATCCAGCGGCATGCGCTTGACCAGGATCATGCCCAGAGCGCCAACGAAGGCCGCGCCGATCCCGATCAGAAGCCCCAGCGACAGGTCTGCCTCGCCCGGATTGGCGACGACGATAATGATCCCGGCGAACGCCACGATAATGCCCATCAGCCTCACCGGGCCGACATGTTCCTTCAACAGTACAACTGAGAGAATGGTGGCAAAGGGCACGCCGAGCTGCAGGGCAATGGCCATCCCCGACGGCGTAGCCCATTGCAGGCCCATGAAGATCAGAACGTATTGCAGCGCCCCCATGCACATGGCGACACCGAACATGGTCTTCATGTCCGCCGGCCCCGGCCTGAGCCAAGGCGCGAGGAAGGCGTACAGCAAGGCGAAGCGCAGAAAGGCAAAAAAGATCGGCGGCGCCCCATCGAAACCGGGCACCCAGCCGGGATCCCCGGTCACCGAGAATTTCGCCACAACAAAATTGAGTCCCCAGACGACGCAAACGGCGACAAGGGCGAGGAAATCACGCCATCTCATGATCGATACATCGCGCGAGCGCGGCATCGATACAAGCCATCATTCCGTGTGCGGGTTTGACGGCTGGAAATGGGCGTCGAGAAAAGCAAAGAAATTGTCCCAGTCCGAGGGCTGCACTCCATGCAGACCACCGCGCATGAACAGAGCCAGGTCCGCGGTCGGGTCAAAATCCGACATGCTGGGCTGGCGCAGTCCATCGGACCCGTAAAGTGCGTAAACCGGATTGGCCGAACGCGCGGCCCGAAAACTGCCCTGCGGATCCGACCATTGATCGCGCCAGGCTCCGCCGATCAGCACCGGACGCGGGGCCGCCAGGGCGATAAGCTGGTGCTGGTCAACCGACAGCGCCTCTTCATTACCGGCATATTCCGCATAGGCAGGCGCAAACCAGTGCGGATAGCTTTCCGTGATCTGGCCGATACTCTCCCCGGCATGGGATCGCGATAGCGTCGTGCCCCCGGTTCCGGCCTGGTGGGAAATCACGAGATCAATCCGCGGGTCATAGACGGCCGCCAGAAGCGCGGACTTGCCATTGCGGGAATGCCCCCAGACCGCCGTCCGGGCCGGATCATACCGCGGGTCGGCGTCGAGGACGTCAACGACACGGGAATAGACCCAGGCCCACACCGTGATGGCACCGCTTGGGGTCTCCGGCATCATCACATCCAGCGCAGCAAGGCCACTGGTCGAGCGATCCGGCACCACATCGCCGGGATATATGATCGCCAGCGCATAGCCGCGATCGAGGATATCGTCGATCGGCGGCTCCATAATGTGGCGGCCGAAGACCATGCGGATGGCTCCAGCAAACCAGCTGTTCGGATCACACCCCGGATCATTGGGGCCGCTGGTGATGTCCTCGCGCCCTCCCAGAGCGGCGCGATTGCCGCAGAACATCTGCAGGATAATAGTCGGCACCGGCTCGCCCGCATCAGCGGGGGTAATGGTGACCAGATAGGTCTCCTGCCCGGCCATTCGGAGGTGATATTCCTCAATATCGCCACGCCCGCCAAAAGCCCCGACATCGACGAGAGTACGATCGAGCACCACGGTCTCACCCAGATCGGGATAAGTGCCATAGACCTCACGCTCAAAGGCCTCCAGCAGGGGCGCCCGCGCTGCATTCCAGCTATCGAGCGTTTCCGCCTGGGGCGCGATCAGAGGCCGGGCCGGTTCATCAGCGCCGCGCGCAGAGACTTTCGGCAACCCCATGCTGACGCAACCGACCAGCATAAGGGGCAGAAGGATGGAAAGCAGGATCAGGACGCGACGCATCATCGGCTCCAAACGAATTCGAATGGATGATTGGACACACGACGCACAGCCATACAGTCACATTGGCGTGTTTTCGATGAAAGCCGGGACAGCCGCACCTAGTCGCGGCGCTTGGATCCGCCCAGACCATCTACGGTCCAGCCTTCCGGACCGCGCGTGGCGACGAGCACTTCCGGGCTATCATCACTCTTGCGGCGGCGCACCTTGAGCCAGAGCCAATAGGCGCCCCCGGCAATAAGGGCCGCACCGAGAATGGCGAGGAAGACGGCAGTCAGCATGGCGGCGAGGATAAAGACCAGCGCTATGGTCGCCACGGCAATCACCGCGGCCAGGACATCGCGAAGTACGCGACCGGCGCGAGGCCCAGATGTTGTTTGATGCGTTTCAGTCATCCTGCACCGTCTCTTTTGATCCCCTCACCCCTACATGTTGGCATTTACACCGCCGAGGTCAATTGGCTGCCCCGGCCAGGATACCTCTTTCTTCCAGAATTCTCCCGTAAGCCACGTTAATGGCCGCCATTTTTTCATCGGCAAGTTTCTGCGCCGCGGGCGGGGCTCCGCGGGCGATCATGCGATCAGGGTGATTTTGAGTCGCAATACGACGGTAGGCGCGCTTGAGGTCCGCGTCGGAAATATCCGCATCAATGCCCAAGATGACGTAGGGGTCATCCTCCGGTGCGCCCATATGAGCGGTATAAACGCGACGATATTCCAGCGGGGTGAAACCGAACTCCTCGGCGACGGATTCCAGGAAGTCGAGCTCGCTCGCCGTCACGGCACCATCGGCCTTGGCGATATGGAAGAGACCATCGAGCACATCTTCAAGAATGGCCGGATGCGCACGAAAACGGCGCGCTAACCTCCGGGCATAACCCTCGAACCCAAGCGTGGTCTGCATGGCGAGCTCGAAGGCCCGGTCCAGCGCATCGCGCCCTTCCGGCGGCGGTCTGAACACTTCGTAGAAGGCCTTGATCTCGCTACGGGTAACGACCCCATCGGCTTTGGCCAGCTTGGCACCGAGACCGATGAGAGCCATGGCAAAATCGGCATCACCGACCCGACGCTCCGGGCCGCAATCGAAACCGTCGCATTCAAGGAAACAGTCCCGGCCCTGAAGCCGGGCCGCAAGCTTGCGCCAAAAACTCATCAGCCATCCGTCTTTCGCATGCAATGTAAGCGTTCACCGCCGTACATGCGAGAGGGGCGGTGCAAATTCTCCTAGGGTATTTCGCCGCAGACCGGACTTGCCTCGCCAAGCTCCGCCGCTAGGCTCGCCCCGCTGATCAGGGGAGCGGGCATGTCGCAGGACTGGGAATTCTGGATCGATCGGGGCGGCACCTTCACCGACATTCTCGGCCGCGCGCCTGATGGCCGCCTGCATGCGCTCAAACTCCTCTCGGAAAGCCCGGAATATCAGGACGCGGCCAGCGAAGGGGTGAAGCGGTTAAGCGCGGGCGCTCCAGTCGCCGCGGTCAAGATGGGCACGACGGTTGCGACCAATGCCCTGCTGGAGCGAAAGGGCGATCCCACCCTCTTTCTCGTCACCGCCGGCTTCGAGGACCTGCTGATTATCGGCGATCAGACCCGGCCGGATATTTTCGCACTCGATCTCAAGCGACCCGCGCCGCTTTATGAGCGCGTGGAAGAGGTGGAGGAACGCCTCAGCGCGGACGGTAGGGTACAGACCCCGCTGAACGAGGCGACACTCAAGGCGAGCCTCGAACAGGCCCGGCGAGACGGGCTCAAGACAGTTGCCATCGCCTTCATGCATGCCTGGCGCAATAGCGAGCATGAGGAGCGCGCCGAAGCTCTGGCCCGCGCCGCCGGGTTCGACACGGTCCTGCGCTCCTCGGTCGCCAGCCCGCTGATCAAGATCGTTCCGCGCGCTTCGACGACTGTTCTGGATGCCTATCTCACCCCGGTTCTCAAAGACTATGTCGGGCGGGTCGCAGCGGGTGTCGACGGGACACCGCTCTACTTCATGCAATCCTCAGGCGGTCTCGCACCGGCGGAGAATTTCCATGCCCGCGATGCCGTCTTGTCCGGGCCGGCCGGAGGCGTGGTCGGCATGGCGCAAACGGCGCTCAAGTCCGGCTATCCGCGCGTGATTGGTTTCGACATGGGTGGCACCTCTACCGACGTGTCCCGCTTCGACGGGCAGCGCTATGCTCGGGTCGAGGACACCGAGGTCGCGGGCCAGCGCCTGCGCGCGCCGATGATGGCCGTTCACACGGTTGCCGCCGGTGGCGGTTCCATCCTCAGCTTTGATGGCGAAAGGGCCCGTGTCGGACCGGAAAGTGCCGGTGCCCAGCCTGGACCAGCCGCCTACGGGCGCGGCGGGCCGGCAACCGTAACCGATGCCAATGTTGTTTTGGGCCGCATCCAGCCGGACTGGTTCCCGCATAAATTTGGCCCCGATGGCAAGGCCCCGATCGATGTCGGGGCGAGCCGTCAACGCCTGGCCGAGCTGGCGAATGCCATGGATTTGCCGTCCCCGGAGGCCGCCGCGGAAGGCTTTCTCGCGGTGGCCATCGAGAGCATGGCGCAGGCGATCAAGCAGATCTCGATTGCTGAAGGTGTCGACCCGGGCCGTTATGCCCTGTCGGCCTTTGGCGGTGCCGGCGCCCAGCATGCCTGCACGGTCGCCGAAGGCCTCGGTATGGTAACCGTTCTGGTTCACCCCTATGCCGGCTTGCTCTCGGCGCTCGGCATCGGCCTGGCCGATCTGGTGGAAACCCGGCAGGCCGCAATCGGCGCTCCCCTAGGCACCGCACTCGGAACGGTCGGCGAGGCGGTCGAACGACTGGTTGGGGAAACCTCGCACGCCCTGATACAGGCCGGCATTGCCGCAGACACGATCCGCCGCAGTGTCGACCTCCGCATCAAGGTCGAGGGCACCGATACGACCATCCCCATCGCGCTGGCGGACCCGGAAAGCATGCGCACCGAATTCCGGAATGCGCATGAACAGCTATTCGGCTTCATGCCGGCCGGGCAGCTGATGGTGGAGTCGATCACGGTTGAGGCCGCCGCTGCCCCGCCCGGATCGCGCGATTGGACCTTGAACATGTCGCTGGGCGATGCACCGGCTCCTGCCGGTAGCGCTGCAATGGTCATTGATGGCAAAGCTGAGGATTGCCCCGTCTACCGGCTTGAGGATCTTCCGGTCGGACCGCGCCTGTCAGGTCCTGCCCTGATCATGGACGCGAATTCGACAATTGTGCTCGATACCGGCTGGAGCGCCGACCGGTTGGAGGACGGAATGCTGCGGCTGCAGCGCGAAGGCAGCCACCAGGCCAGCGAAGCGGCAGGCACCGAGCTCGATCCGGTACGGCTGGAATTGTTCAACCGCCGTTTCATGAGCGTGGCGGAGCAGATGGGCGTCGCACTCGAGCGCACCGCCCATTCCGTCAACATCAAGGAACGGCTCGACTTTTCCTGTGCCGTGTTCGATGCGGATGGCGGCCTCGTCGCCAATGCGCCCCACATGCCGGTTCACCTCGGCTCCATGTCGGCCAGCGTCCGCTCTGCCGCGGCGGCGCATCCTGATCTCGGCCCGGGAGACGCAGTTGCCGTCAACGCGCCCTATGATGGCGGCACGCACCTGCCTGATATCACCATTGTTCGGCCGGTTCATGATCCGGCCAGCGGCGAGCGCCTCTTTTATATCGCCTCACGCGGGCACCATGCCGATGTCGGCGGGATCGCGCCGGGGTCGATGCCGCCATTTTCGACTTCGATCGAGGAGGAAGGCGTGCAATTCCGCAATGTCCGCATTGTCGACAATGGCACTTTCCTCGACGCCTCCGTCCGCGAGGTGCTCGAGAGCGGGCCCTACCCGGCCCGTAACCCGGACCAGAACATTGCCGACCTCAAGGCCCAGCTTGCGGCCTGCGCCAAGGGTGCTGCGGAACTGGAGCGTCTTGTCGGCGATCACGGGCTGAATGTCGTGAAGGCCTATATGGGTCACGTCCAGGACAATGCCGAACGCGCCGTGCGACGCGTCATCGACGCCTTGCATGATGGCGGACATCGGGTTCGCCTTGATGATGGCGCCGAGATCCGCGTTGCCATCCGCGTTGACCGGGACGCGCGCACGGCTGTGGTCGATTTCACCGGCACCTCGCCCCAGCGCACAAGCAATTTCAACGCTCCAGCATCGGTCGCCCGGGCCGCCGTACTATATGTCTTCCGCTGTCTGGTCGGCGACAAGATCCCGCTCAACGAGGGTTGCCTCAAGCCGATCGAGCTGATCATCCCTGAAGGCTGCCTGCTCAACCCGCGTCCACCGGCCGCTGTTGTGGCGGGTAATGTCGAGACCAGCCAACTTGTCGTCGACGCCCTGTTCGGCGCAACCGGTCGCCTCGCCGCCGGCCAGGGGACGATGAATAATCTGACCTTCGGCAATGCGCGCTACCAATATTATGAGACCATATGCGGAGGCTCGGGTGCCGGATTTGGTCATGACGGCGAGCCCTTTGCCGGGACGGACGCGATCCACACCCATATGACCAATTCGCGCATGACCGACCCGGAAGTGCTCGAACAACGCTTCCCGGTCGAGGTGGTTCACCACCGTATCCGCCCAGACTCCGGCGGCGACGGGAGCTGCCGTGGAGGGCACGGCTCGCAGCGCTGCCTGCGCTTCCGGGAGCCCATGGATGTGGCCCTGCTATCCTCACGCCGGATCGAACACCCGTTCGGTCTCAAGGGCGGCGGCAATGCGCGCTCCGGGACACAGCGGGTCATCCGCTCCGATGGAAGCGTCGAGGAGCTGCAAGGCCTGTTCCGTATCGAAGTGCAAGCGGGCGACAGGGTCGAGGTTTGCACGCCCGGTGGCGGGGGACTGTTTTCACTAGAGAATTAAACTCCCGCAAGGTTCAGATCTGTTTTGCAACCGGGTGCGTAAGTCTTCACGTCACATGCATGAGACACCCCCCGACATGCGACCGGTGGTGGCCACCGCCGGACGCAACTGAACCGAAAAGGGAGCGCATAATGCGTCTTGTCTCTATTGCGGCGATCGCCGCCGCCCTCGTCTCTGTCCCGGCTATGGCCATGAGCCACCCGAAGGCCGTGAACAATTCTCACCACCACGGCACCAATGCCCGGGCTGACATCGTCGACACTGCTGTCGGTGCCGGCCAGTTCAACACACTGGTCGCCGCCGTTCAGGCGGCCGGCCTCGTCGATACGCTGAAGGGCGATGGACCGTTCACGGTCTTTGCCCCGGTTGACAGTGCCTTTGCCAATCTGCCGCACGGCGAAGTGGACCGTCTACTGCGTCCGGAAAACCGGCACGAGCTGGTCGACATCCTGACCTTCCACGTGGTCCCGGGTGCGATCACCAGCGATCAGCTGGCCGGTCAGATCCTGTCGGTGGAGACGGTTGAGGGCTCCAACGTCCTGATCGATGCCACCAATGGCGTGCGCGTCGGCAATGCCGAAGTGATCCAGGCCGACATCCAGACCTCCAACGGCGTCATCCAAGTCGTCGACCGCGTCATTATTCCGACTGCGAACTAGGCGGTTCGGCGCGGGCCCCAGCGGGGGTCCGTGCCGCTGCTTTGCGCCTGCCAGTCCGGGCAGGGCGAACGTGCGTTTCTAGATACTCGACGATCAGACCCGCGACATCCTTGCCCGAGGATCGCTCAACGCCCTCCAAGCCAGGTGAGGAATTCACCTCAAGGATTTTGGGCCCCGCAGCGGATCTCAACAGATCGACACCTGCGACGGACAGACCAAGAGACTTCGTGGCTTGCACGGCCGCGATACGTTCCTGCTTGGTGATACGGACCTTTTTCGCTGTACCACCACGATGAAGGTTGGAGCGGAATTCTCCCTCCTCGGCCTGTCTCATCATCGTCGCAATCACGCGGCCACCAACCACAAAACAGCGAATATCCGCGCCACCCGCTTCCTTGACAAACTCCTGAACAATGAAGTTCGCATCAAGGCCTCGGAACGCATCGATCACCGACTCCGCCGCCTTCTTGGTTTCAGCGAGCACAACACCGCGTCCCTGCGTAGACTGCAACAATTTGACCACCAGCGGTGCATCCCCGACATGAGCAATCAGATTGGCGGTATCTTTCGGCGAGTGCGCAAACGCAGTCACAGGCATATTGATGCCCGAACGCGCCAGTATCTGGTGCGCGAACAGCTTATCGCGCGATGCGCCTATCGCCTCAGCCGTGTTGAGACAATAGGCCCCCATCATCGAGAATTGTCGCAGCACTGCCATGCCGTACCCGGTCATACTGGCACCAATGCGCGGAATGACGGCGTCATACACCGGCAGCGGCTTGCCGTCGTAATAGACTTTCGGGTCATTGGCATCGATAGCCAGCGTGCAACGGGCGGTATTGATCATCTCAACGACATGCCCGCGGGTTTGGGCGGCATCACGCAATCGCTGTGACGAGTAATTGTTCGGCTCTCGGGTGAGGATGGCTATGCGAAGCGGCCTCTTGACCGGCCGCCTCCGGGGGAATTCCTTGTACAGGTCATAACTAAGCTGGCCCTGCACGCAGGACAGGGTCGGGTTGACGACCATATCCTCGGGAATCGCCTGACGACCCAGCAACATGCGATAGGCCATTGTTTCCCGGTTGGTCAGGGTTAGTTCGACCAACCATTCTCGAGCCCCGATGCGTACCGGGGTTTCGATAACCCAGCGCAACTCGCGCTCCCCGTTGGACGACACGACCTCGCGCCGGTCGACGGCAGGAGCAGAACAGACGATCTCGATCTCGGGCTTGTCTGGAATCGGATGGAGGATGAAACGCACCTGCGTTTTCTCCAGCGGGCCAAATGGCTCGATAGAGACAGCATGCAGCGCCGATGTTCGCGCCCCGGTATCGACTTTGGCCTTGACCGCGGGCAGCCCAAGCTTGGGGAATGTAGCCCATTCCTCCCAGCCAAGCAGGGTTTTATCTTCCATCAAATTGCCCCCCGAAAATGGATGCGACCCATTATATCCGGCATTCAACTGCGTCCAGAAAATTCGGCGAGGGCATCATTCCCACCCGCAGCGACAGTTCAGCCCTTGGCCGCGACCCAGATTTTCAGGGTCAGTTCGCCAGCATCCTCTTCCGGGTGCAGATCGACCTGTTTTGACAGGCTGAGCCCGGCGCGCTCGATGACCTCCGACATTTCCTCATCGGAGAAACCCAGGCGCCGATGGAAGTGCTCTTCGCGCAATTCTTCCAGCTGATGCGGTGCGAAGTCGACGACCAGGAGGCGGCCACCGGGTTTTAGAACCCGGGCGCATTCCGAAACTGCCATGGCCGGGTCGTCGAGATAGTGCAGCACCTGGTGCACGGTAACGAGATCGGCACTGTCGCTTTCAAACGGCAAAGCACCAACATCGGCATGGCGGACCGAGCAATGCGTCAGCCCGGCCTCGGACAGGTTGGCACGAGCCACATTGAGCATGGAGTGATTGATATCAATGCCGATACCGCGCTCAACACGGTCAGCGAAGAGCTCCAGCATGCGTCCCGTGGCAACCCCGACATCGAGCATCAGGCCGAACGGTCCGGCCCCGGCGAGATCGCGCATCGCCGCTTCCACGGCACCATCGGACAAGTGCAACTTGCGGATCCGGTCCCAGTCCTCAGCGACGCTTTCAAAATAGTCCTGGGCCGCCGCTGCACGCTGCGCCTTGGTCCGCTCCAGGCGCTCGACATCGCGGGCGATGACCGGGTCATCAGCCGGGACCATTTCATTGACCAGTTCAGCCAGGCGGCGACCACCACCGCTATCGGTCAGGCGGTAGAAGACGTAAGCGCCTTCCGGCAGACGTTCGGCCAGACCGGCATCGGTGAGCAATTTGAGGTGCCGGCTGACCCGTGGCTGGCTTTGCCCCAGGATGCCGACAAGTTCGGACACCGTCAGCTCGCCACGCGCCAGCATGACCACGACGCGTAGGCGCGTGGGTTCGGCGAGTGCTTTGAGCTGGGCAACCAGGCTGTCCATGAGATCCATACCGGGCAAATGCGGAATATGGCTTGCTTTTATCTGCATCGCGGCGAAGTTCAAAGGACGGTCTGTAGATGAGATTCTGGAGCGATCGCGCGTGGCCAAGGACATTATCGTCATCGGTGCCGGCCTGGCAGGTGTCAGCGCCGCCTGGGCGCTGAAACGAAA
>NZ_JASBRW010000075.1 GCF_030149235.1 Maricaulis sp.
GCCGTCTTCGGTGAAGCGGTAGCCGCCGGCGTCGAACTTGACCAGGTCGGCCGGGTCGGTAATGCGGTTTTCGATTACCCAGCGGGCCATCATGCCGCGAGCTTTCTTGGCGTAGACCATAAGGGCGCGGAGCTGACCGTCCTTCTCTTCCTTGAAGGTGGCGGTGATGACCTTGGCCTTCAGCGCTTTCTTGTCGACCGACTTGAAATACTCGTTGGAGGCCAGGTTCAGCACGACCGGCTCGTCTTCGCCGTCCATCGCCGCATTGAGATCCTTGGCGATCAGCGTGCCCCAGAAATCATACAGGCTCTCACCGCGGCGGGTGTGCAGCTTGCGGCCCATTTCCAGGCGATAGGGATGAATGGCATCGAGCGGTTTCAGCGTGCCGTACATGCCCGAGAGGAGACGCAGATGATCCTGGGCCCAGTTGAGGTCGTCCTCGGACAGGCTGGCCGCATCGAGGCCGCGATAGACCTCGCCGTTGAAGGCGAAGGCGGCCTGTTTCTCACCGGGCTGTTCTGCATCGAAGGCCTGGAAGCGTTCGCGGTTGAGCTGGGCGAGGTCGTCTGAAATGCCCATCATCGCCTTGATCTTGGAGGCCGTGAGCCCCCGCGTGGTTTTCGACAGGATGCGCGTTTCATCGATCAGCGCCGGCGTGGTCGCAGGTAGCTCCCGCTCCAGCGGGTCGAAATTCATGTTCTTGGCGGGCGACAACAAAACGAGCATGGATCGAATCTCCTTCTTGGCCCCAACATAAGTCCCGCACCCGGGCGATTCCAGTGGCCCGCATCGCGCTAAGGTCGTATCGCGCAGCTGCGTTCCAAAAGGTGCGGTGAAGGGCTAACCCAATAACACCCGCGGGTTCATGATCCCGTCCGGGTCCAGCGCCTGCTTGATCGCCCGCATCACGGTGACATCCACCGGTTTGCGGCGCGCCAGTTCCTCGCGCTTGAGGATGCCAATCCCGTGCTCGGCGGAGATCGAGCCGCCGAATGTGTCGACGAGGTCATAGACGATGTCCGAGGCGGGCTTAATGCCGGCGAGGAATTCATCTCCCGCACCGGCGTCGCGGGCCATGATGTTGAAGTGCACATTGCCGTCGCCGACATGGCCGAAGGCGATGACCTCGGCCTGGGGATAATCACGCTCCACTGTCGCGGTCGCCTGATTCATGAAGGCGGGCATTTTAGAAACCGGGATGGAGATGTCGTGCTTCAGCGCCTTGCCATGGGCGCGTTCAGCCTCGGCAATGGTTTCGCGCAGGCGCCAGAAATCATGCTGCTGGCTGTCATTCTCGGCAATGGCCGCGTCTGCGATCAGCCCTTGCTCGAAGGCCTCGCCCAGCGCGGCCTCGAGCGTATCGCGGGCGCCGTCCTCACGGCCGAAACTCATCTCGCAGACGACATACCAGTCGTGCCGGCCTTGCAGCGGATTGCGCGTGCCCGGGACATGCTCCAGCACGAGGTCGAGCGCATTGCGCGGCATGATCTCGAAGGCGGTGACGGCGCCGCCGGAGGCCTGTTTGGCGAGGCCTAGAAACTCGACCGCATCATCGGTGGATTTCAGGCCGCAAAAGGCCAACTCCATGCGCGCCGGGCGCGGGAAGAGTTTCAGTGTCGCCGCGGTGATAATGCCGAGCGTGCCTTCCGCACCGATCAGCAATTGCTTGATATCATAGCCGGTATTGTCCTTCCTCAGGCCGGTCAGCCCGGACCAGACCTCGCCATTGGGCAGAACCGCTTCCAGGCCCAGCACCAGATCGCGCGTCATGCCGTAGCGCAGGACATGCACGCCGCCGGCATTGGTGGAGATCAGCCCGCCAATCATTGCCGAGCCCTGAGAGCCGAGCGACAGGGGAAAGAGCCGGTTAGCCTCCTCGGCCGTGTTCTGCAGCGTTTCCAGAATACAGCCCGCCTCCACCGTCATGGAATCATTCGCCGCATCGATCTCACGCACCTGGTTCATGCGTTTCAGCGAGATCAGCACTTCGCCCTGGGGCGTTGAGGCGCCGCACAGGGAGGTATTGCCGCCCTGTGGAGTGATGGCGATCCCGGCTTTGGCGCAGATCTTCACTGCCGCGGCGACCTCTGCGGTCGAGCCGGGCTTCAGCAGGATGGGCGAATGGCCCTGATAACGCCCGCGCCAGTCCTTCACATGCGGCTCGATCTCGTGTGCGTCCTGGCTCCAGCCTTTCGGGCCAAGGGCGGATTTCAGGCGGTCGATGATGGCAGGCGAAATCTCGGTCATTGAGTATCTCTTGGCGCCGCAGCGCGGCGCAGGCGGTCATTGATGGCTTCGCCGAGACCGTGCCCGGGGATGGGCGCGACGGCAATGGTTGGTGCGCCGCGGGCGTCGAGTTCGCGCAGGGCGGAAAACAGACGGGCGGCGGCTTCGCCCAGATCTCCCGCTGGCGACAGGTTGATATCCCCCTCAATCGTCCCGAAGCCCAGAAGCAGTTCTCCTGCTCCGGCTTCAGTGGCATTGAGACGCACTGCTGCGCCGGGCGCGTAATGGCTCTTCAGCATGCCTGGGCTTGCCGGGGCGTCGCTTTCGCCGGCGGCGTGCAAGGGGCCGGTGACAGCCTCGATACGCTCGCGTGCCAGGCCGCCCGGGCGCAAAAGGGTCGCGGTCTCCCCGGTGACGGCAACGACGGCACTTTCCAGCCCGACCGGGCACTCGCCGCCATCGAGAATAAGGTCGATCTTCTCTCCCAGCCCTTCGGCCACATGTGCGGCCCGGGTCGGGCTCACTGCGCCGGACGGGTTGGCGCTGGGGGCGACGAGCGGCCTGTCGACCGCCTCGATCAGGGCGCGCGCAGCCGTATGGGCGGGGCAGCGAATGGCGACCGTGTCGAGCCCCGCATTGGCGAGATCAGAAATCGGGGCGTCCTCGCGCTTGGGCAGGACCAGGGTCAGCGGTCCGGGCCAGAACGTGTCCATCAGCTTGCGTGCGAGGGGCGGGATTTCGACCAGGCGCTGCGCCATTGCAACGCCGGTCACATGCGCGATCAGCGGGTTGAAGCTGGGCCGCCCCTTGGCCGCGTAGAGCCGGGCGACTGTCTGGCCATTGCCCGCATCACCAGCAAGGCCGTAGACGGTTTCCGTCGGCATGGCCACGAGCCCGCCGCCGCGCAGGATTTCTGCGGCGCGGTCGATAGCGTTGGGATCGCTGACAGGCAGGATGGTGGCGGACATGGGCCGAGCTAGCGCCAAGCGGGGCTGCAAGACAAGCCTGTTATGCGTCTATTGCGCTGCGTTGGCCTCGATATGCAGGACGATGGTAACGCTGGCCGCGGTCTCGCCCCAGCTGGCATCGCCGACCCCATAGTCGAGACGGGCAATCTCCAGCGCCGCGTCAGCAATAGCGCGACCATCTGCGATCTCGAGGTTGAAGGGCAGGATCACGGCCTGATCGGCGCCGCGGATATTGAGCGTGCCGTGCGCCACATACCCGTCCTCGCTGGCGCGGATGTCTTCGGAGGTGAAGCGGGCCTGCTCATGTGTCTCCGGAGCAAGGCCTTCCGCGGACAGCATGGACTGGTCGAGCTGGCCATTGCCGGTCGAGCCGGTGGCGACTGAAACCGTCGCATCGATACGGGCATTGGCCAAATCGGCCGGGTCCAGCGTGATCGCCGCACTCCAGTCGGCGAACTCGCCGGTCACGGTCGAGCCGAAGGCGGATGTCTCGAAGCCGACGCGGCTGGCATCGGTGTCGACTGTCCAGTCCTGGGCCAGGGCCGGTGTGGCCGTGAAAAGCAGGACGGCGAGGGCGGTGCGCAACATGGCCGGGATTACCTTTTGAGCAGGGGGATCATGCGGGCGATGAGATTATCGCGATCAATAAACTGGTGTTTGAGAGCGGCAGCGACATGCAGGCTGGACAGGATCAGGATGGCCCAGCCACCGGCGCCATGGGCGCTTCCGGCCAACTCCGCAAATGCCTCGGTTTGCGGCACCGGCAGTTTGGGCAGAACGAGATCGGGATTGTTGAACAGGAGCGTCGGGAAAGGCGTCGCCGACGCCGCAGCCCAGCCCCCCAGCGGCAGGCCGATCATCAAGGCGTAGAAGCCCCAATGCGTCGCTTTGGCGATCCAGGATTCATGCGGCTTCATGCCTTGCGGCAGGGCGGGGGCGGGATGGGCCAGCCGCCAGCCGAGGCGAAACAGGCTCAGGGCCAGGACGAAAAGTCCCGTCGTCTTATGGGCATTATAGGCAAACTGCACATCGCTGAGCGGCACGTTTTCGCCGGCCAGCATGCTCTCCCGCAGGCCTTCCATATACCAGCCGAAAAACACCATGGAGATCAGCAAAACGGCGAGAATCCAGTGCAGGGCAATCGCAATCGGGCTGTAAACCTCGCGCATTATTCCCCTCCCTCAAGGAATTCCGCTTCAATGCGGATACGGATTTCGCGGCCCAATACGGTTTCAGGCAGACTGCCGATCCCGAAGTCGGACCGGTCGATCACCATGTCGGCGCCGAAACCGATCGTATTGCGGCCTTCCAGGAAATTGAACAGTCCGCCATAGAATTCGATGTCCATGGCGGTGTCGGCTTCGCGGCCATTCAGAAACAGCGTTCCGTAGGCGCGGCCAGTGGTCTCACCGGTGATCTCGACACGTGTCGAGGTAAAGCGGATTTCCGGGTGGCGCCCGGCATTGAACCAGTCCTGCGCCAGGGTGCGGTCAAACTCGGGGTCACCGGTGGAGATCGAGGCGGCGTCAATGATGGCCGTGAGCTGGGCTTCGCCGGGGCGTTCAGCGTCGAAATCGAGGCTGGCGCGCAGGCTGTCAAAGCGACCCGTATACCAGGCGAGACCGAAATGGCGCACGCGCCAGATCGCGCTGGCATGGCCGGCATCCAGCTCCCATTGCCCCGACGGCAGGCGCGCCGGGTCCGTGGTGGGAGTGGCGCAGGCTGCCAAAAGCAGCGGTACAGCAAGGGCGAGGGCGTGCAATCTCATGCCCGCAATGTAAGCCCTTGGCGAAACCGGAAAAGCACAATCTCGCGGCTGCGACAGAAAATCACTGTTTCCAGGCTCGCAAGTTTCGCCGCGGAGGTTATCTTCGCCCCTAACACGGTTGGGAGAGAACAAGATGGATTACCGCGCACCGGTCGAAGATTTGCGTTTCGCGCTCGAGGAAGTGGCTGCCGTTGATACGGTCAAGTCCGGCGGGGCATTCCAGGAATTCACTGATGATCTGACCGGAGCGATCCTGGACGAAGCGGCCAAGCTGTCCGGCGATGTTCTCGGCCCTCTCAATCGTGTCGGCGATCTCAAGGGCTGTACGCTCGAGAATGGTGAGGTGACCACGCCGGAAGGCTTCAAGGACGCCTACGCCCAGTTCGTGGAAGGCGGCTGGCAGGGGCTGCAATTCCCGGCCGAGGCCGGCGGGATGGGGCTGCCGCGCGCTTTGGGCGTTGCCGTGCTGGAAATGATCCAGTCCGCCAACATGGCCTTTGGTCTTGGTCCGATGCTCACTTATGGGGCGATCGAAGCGCTGCTGGCTCATGGTACGCCCGAGCAGCGCGAGCAATATCTGTCCAAGTTGCTGACCGGCGAATGGACAGCGACGATGAATTTAACCGAGCCTCAGGCCGGTTCCGATGTCGGCGCGCTGCGCACCAAGGCGGAACCCAATGCTGACGGCTCCTGGGCCATTTCCGGACAGAAGATTTACATCACCTGGGGTGAGCACGACTGCACGGACAATATCATCCACCTCGTTCTGGCTCGGACGCCGGGCTCGCCGGAGGGCACCAAGGGTATCTCGCTCTTCATCGTGCCCAAAGTGCTCGAGGACGGTACGCGAAACTCGGTGCAGGCCATTGGTCTGGAACACAAGCTGGGCATTCACGGCTCGCCAACCTGTACAATGGAATATGCCGGTGCCAAGGGCTGGCTCATCGGCGGTGAGAATAACGGCATGCGCTGCATGTTCACGATGATGAACTCGGCCCGTCTCAATGTCGGCGTCCAGGGCGTCGGCATCGCAGAGCGCGCCTATCAGCAGGCGCTCGGCTATGCCAAGGAGCGCAAGCAGGGCCGGGCACCGGAAGCGGATGGCCCCGCGCCGCACGCCATCATCAACCACCCGGACATTCAGCGCAGCCTGGCCCTGATGAAGGCCAAGATCGAAGCTTCGCGGGCGATCTGCCTGTCCTGTGCCGTTGCCGCTGACCTCGCCGAGTACGGTGCCGAGGACGATGAGCGCGCCGCCGCCAAGCGCCGCGAGGAGCTGCTTACCCCGATCGCCAAGGCCT
This sequence comes from Maricaulis sp., assembly GCF_030149235.1. Classification (GTDB taxonomy): domain Bacteria; phylum Pseudomonadota; class Alphaproteobacteria; order Caulobacterales; family Maricaulaceae; genus Maricaulis. The sequence continues at coordinate 6,264 of NZ_JASBRW010000075.1, forward strand.
GGTCCACCGATATCGGCGTCGAAGTCGCCTCCATGGGTATTCAGATCCATGGCGGGATGGGCTTTGTCGAGGAAACCGGAGCCGCCCAGCATCTGCGCGATGCCCGGATTGCCCCGATTTATGAAGGCACGAATGCCATCCAGGCGATGGACCTGGCTGGCCGCAAGCTGTCGATGGCCGGCGGCGCGGCCTTCACCGAGCTCTATGACGATATCCAGCAGACCATCGAGGCCTGTTCAACGTCCTCACATCCGGATCTGCCGCCCCTGGCGGAACGCCTGGAGGACGGTCTCGACGCCCTGCGCGAGGCCGCAGCCTGGCTCAATGACAGCGACATGTCGGACAAGTTGGCCGGCGCCACGCCCTTCCTCACCCTAGCCGGTGAAGTGATCGGCGGCTGGATGCTGTGCGTCGGCGCAGTCGCGGCCCGCCGTCGTCAAAAGGAAAATATCGGCGATCCGGCCTTTGCCGCCCAGCGTATCGCCCTAGCGAATTTCTATGCCGAGGCGGTACTGGCGTTGTCCCCCTCGCGGGTCGATGACATCACCATGGGCATGGACATGATCGCCGAGGTCGGCTTCGCAGCCGGGGAGTAATCCCCGGCTCACGTGCCAGCGGCCTTAAACCCAATAGGTCTGCGGCTGCGCGATGCCGCGGCCGTCGATCAGGCGTACCAGGCCAATCGCATTGCGGATCAGCACCCACAGCCATATGGCGACGTAGCCGAGCAGGCCGAAGGGCGAGAGGATGACGGTGAAGATCAGCACCGTACAGGCGATAATGCCGATCAGTGCGATCCAGAACGTCCTGATCTGGAAGTCGTAGTGCGAGAACAGCCAGTTGGGTGCATTTTCCCGGCGCGCATAGGCAATGATCAGGGCGATGATGGACGTCACGCCGATAATATTGCTGATCAGCATCAGGACATAGTTCAGCGCGACCATGAGTTTGTCGTCACGGTCCGCCGACGCGTTATGGCCCGGTTCAATAATGGTGTCGCTCATTGAGGCTAATCTCCCTTCAGCCCTGTCACTAGCATGGCCCCCCGGGCGTCTTCGAGCGGGAACGGCCCCATGACGTTCCCCCGCCGCACTGCAGCAATCTCGCCACGCTAAGTCACGAAAAGGGCACAATCTTGGCGCTTGAGGCTTGGTAACGCGGTCGTTTCGACGTATCGGAAGACTGGGAATATGTTCGGATCGGGTGAGGTTTCAAGGTGAAGTGGGTTTGGGAGCATAGGAGCCAGATGCTGCTGCTGGTCGGCGGCGTTGTGTTTCTCGGTTTGCTTCTGGCCGACCTCGCCCTGGGTTGGTCCTTGCCCTATCCGGCGTCACTGCTCTGGCTGATCACCGCGGGATTACTCGGTGCCGGTCTGGGGTTACAGTATTTGGAAGCGGAACAGGATGGCGCGGATGAGGCGCCGGGAGACAACACGCCATGAGCCTTATCGTCACCATGTCAGACCATGTGCCCGGCCGGGAAATCGACAGCGTGATTGGCGTTGCTCGCGGCAATGTCGTGCGCGCCCGCTTCTTCGGTCGAGATTTCATCGCCGGATTGCGCAATCTGGTCGGTGGTGAGGTGCCCGAATATACCAAGCTGTTATCCGAATCGCGCGAACAAGCGCTCGATCGCATGGTGCGCCATGCTCAGGAGTTGGGTGCAGACGCGGTGATCACCTTCCGCCTGTCGACGGCGACCGTGATGGACGGTTCGGCAGAAATTCTCGCCTACGGAACGGCTGTGAAACTGAAATGAACCCGTTGATGAAACGGCTTGCCGATCGCGCGGCAGGCGAAGTCCTCGAAATCGCGCGCTTCCTTGGTGGTGTGGCCGCTGTCTATCTGGTTCTGGTCACGCTCGGCTTTGCCGTGTTCCACATCCCGTCCCAATCCATGCAGCCGACGCTGGAAGTTGGCGACCGGGTTGTCGTGTCGAAATGGGCCTATGGCTATTCGCGCCACTCCCTGCCGCTGGGGCTGGGCTATCTCCTGCCGGACAGCTGGAATGCCCGCCTCGCCTGGGGGCAGCCGCGCCGTGGTGATGTGGTTGTGTTCCGCGATGAAAACCAGCCGGACGGCCGGGCCCGCAATCTGATCAAGCGGGTCATCGGTGTTGGCGGGGATATGGTCGAGGTACGCGACGGTCGCCTTTACATCAATGACGAGCCGGCCGAACGGGTACTGGACGAGATCCGCAATTACCGTGAATTCCCGACCCAGCAGATCCAGACCGTGACGCATTATGTTGAAGGGCTGCCGGGCGGGCGCGAGCACTCGATCTATGAGCGTTCGGACAATTACGCCCTGGATGATTACGGCCCAGTCCGCGTGCTTCCGGGCACGGTCTTTGTCATGGGTGACAATCGTGATGCCTCGCGGGACAGCCGCGCGCCGGGCGGGCCGGGCCTCGTGCCGTTGGCCAATGTCATTGGCCGCGCGGAAACCGTGCTCTTCACCTTCGAGCGCTGCCGCCGCGAGCAAGGCCTGTATTGCCCCCGTGGCCGTGTCTGGCAGGGCCTGTAGGCCGTGGCGTCGAGCTTCAGACTTCTGCGACGCCTGCCCGGCTGGGTGCGCTCGAATATTCGCGAAGCCAAGGAACTGACGAACTTCCTCGCCGGGGTGGCAGCGCTCTGGTTTGTCTGGACCTCGGCCGCTTTCGCGATCTACTACATCCCCTCCGAAAGCATGCAGCCATCACTCGAGGTGGGAGATCGGATCGCCGTGTCCAAATGGGCCTATGGCTATTCGCGTCACTCCCTGCCGCTGGGGCTGGGCGATTGGCTGCCGGAAGAATGGGACGGGCGGCTCGCCTGGGCCGACCCGCAACGCGGTGATGTCGTCGTCCTGCAATCGCCGCGCGCCGATATTGTCCTGATCAAGCGCGTCACCGGGGTAGCGGGCGACGTCGTCGAGCTTCGCCGGGGGCGTCTTTATATCAATGGCGAACAAGCCGAGCGTGAACTGGTCGATGAGCGTCGCTACCGCGAACATCGCGCCCGCATGGGCAGCGTGCATGTCGCCCACTTCACCGAGACCTTGCCGCAAGGCGATGGTCGCCCGCATCCGATCTATGAGCGCACCGATGCCGGAGAACTGGATGATTTCGGACCCGTCACGGTACCGCCGGGGCATCTCTTCCTGATGGGTGATAACCGCGACCATTCTGTCGACAGCCGGCACTTTAACGGGCCGGGCTTTGTTCCGCTGGACAATGTTATCGGCCGCGCGGAAACGGTCCTGTTCACATTGAAACGCTGCCCTGACGACAGTGATTTGCATTGTCCGACAGGACGGGTCTGGCGCGGGCTTTAAACACGCCCTAGTTTCCCGGCAAGACAAACTTCGCCGGGGAGAGCGCGATGAGCCTTAAAGACAAGACGATTTTCATTACCGGTGCGAGCCGGGGTATCGGTCTCGCGATTGCCGAGCGCTGCGCCCGCGATGGCGCCAATATCGTTATTGCGGCGAAATCCGATGTCGCGCACCCGCGCCTGGAAGGCACGATCCATACCGCTGCCGAGGCGATCGAAAAGGCCGGCGGCAAGGCTCTGGCGGTGAAGTGCGATATCCGTGACGAAGCCAATGTCGAGGATGCTGTTGCTCAGGCGGTCGAGCATTTTGGCGGCATAGATGCGGTGGTGAACAACGCCTCCGCGATTTTCCCGGTCGGCACCAAGGATGTGCCGATGAAGCGCTATGATCTCATGCACGGCGTCAATGGTCGCGGCACCTTCCTGGTGACCCAGAAATGCCTGCCGCACCTGGAAAAGGCCGAGAACCCGCACATCCTGGTGCTGTCGCCGCCGCTCGACATGCGCCCGATGTGGTTTGGTCCGCACGTCGCCTATACCAGCGCGAAATATCAGATGAGCCTGTGCGTTCTGGGCTGGGGCGAGGAATTCAAGGGCAAGATTGCCGCCAATGCGATCTGGCCGCGCACCGCCGTTGCGACGGCTGCGATTTCCAATGTCCTCGCCGATGACGCGGCGATGAAACAGTGCCGCAAGCCGGAAATCCTCGCCGATACCGCCTACCGCGTCCTCAACAAGCCGGCCGCGGACTTTACCGGCAATTTCCTGATCGATGATACTTTCCTGTATTCCGAGGGCGTGACCGATTTCGAACAATATGCAGTCACCCCGGGCACCGATCTGCTGCCCGACTTCTTCGTGCCGGGTGAAGAGGATGCACCGACACCGCCGGGCGTGAAGCTGATGGATCTGTCCGGATTGTCCCACTAAGGCCATGACGGCCCTCATTATCGACAGTGCAGCCAGTGCGGGCCATCCCGTCCCGCCGGGGCATCCCGAGCACCAAGGCCGCTATGATGCAGCCCGGGCGGCGCTTGAGGGCGTTGCCAATGCGCGCTGGCTGAACAGTCGCGCGGCGGTTCGCAGCGAACTGGAACGCTTTCACACCGCGGCCCATATCGAGCGCGTGCTGGGTTTAACCGCGACGGTCAGCGAGGGCGACTGGGCCGCCCTGGATGCGGACACCCAAGTCACGCAAAGCTCGGCCGCTGCCGGATTGCATGCGGCCGGCGGCGTGGTGGAAGCGGTCGACCGCGTTATGCGGGGCGAGGGGCTTCACGCCTTTTGCCTGGCTCGTCCGCCGGGCCATCACGCCGAGCCGGACCGGGCGATGGGGTTCTGCCTGTTCAACTCGATCGCTGTCGGGGCCTGCCATGCGCTCGAGGCGCACGGGCTGGATCGGGTCGCAATCGTCGATGTCGACGTGCACCACGGTAATGGCTCGCAATGCCTGGCCGAAGTTGATGAGCGCGTCTTCTTCGCCTCGCTGCATCAGGCCCCGCTTTATCCGGGGACGGGAACGCGCAAGGAAACCGGCCGCAACGGCAATGTCCTCAACATCCCGCTGCCGGCCAATACCCCCGCCGCGGTCTGGCGTCAGCATTTCGAAGGCGAGGTGCTCCCGGCCCTGAAACAGTTCCAGCCGCAAATGCTCTTCGTTTCTGCCGGTTTCGATGCGTATGCGGATGATCCGCTGGGCGGTTTCCTGTTGCAGGATGTCGATTATGCCTGGATCGCGCAGGAATTGGCGGGCGTGGCAGAGGAAACTGCGGATTCCCGTCTTGTCTCCGTGATGGAGGGCGGATACGACTGCCCCGCACTGGGCCGGGCAGCGGCCGCTTTCACCGCGGCACTGTAACGGCATCAAGAATGAGTGGCTTGGCGTGGCGGGGCACGGCAGCCTGAATGGCACCCCGCTCAATGGTCACGGAAAGTCCGCCATCTTGTCTGCCACGCCTTCACAGCGCCCCGGACGTATCACGATCGCCCGACACGGCCAGCCGGATGCCAACCGCGAAACGCGGCTGGATTGGCGCGGCTATGAGGATTGGTGGGACAATATCTACCAGCCGGCCTCCCTGGCGGCGGGGCAGAGCGCCCCGGACAAGCTCAAGGCCGCCGCTGCCGAGGCGCACATCGTTTATGCCTCGACCCTGACCCGCGCCGTCGAGACGGCCGAGGCCGCAGCCCCCGGTCGTGAGCTTGAGATTGATCCGGTCTTCATCGAGGCTGAGCTGCCGCCGCCGGCCATGCCCGGCCGTTACATGGCCAAGACCTGGGGCGTGTTTGCGCGCTGTTCCTGGTGGTTCGGATTTGCCCGCGGCCGCGAGAGTCGTCACGAGGCCGAAGCGCGCGCCGCGATGGCTGCCGCTCGCCTGGTTGAGGCCGCACAGGACGGTGATGTCGTGCTCTGTGCCCATGGCTGGTTCAACCGCATGATGCGGCCGCATATCCGCTCTGCCGGCTGGCGCTGCGTCAGCGATGGCGGCGATAGCTACTGGTCCTTCCGTCAATATGAATACCGCGCGCGATAGCGCGTTGCTCCGGCTCGCGGCCCTGCCTATGCTGCGCCGGACTTTTGGAGTTCGCATTCATGTCCGACACCCCTAATGCCGACATCGCCGAGATGAGTTTCGAGCACGCCCTGGCCGAGCTTGAGCGCATTGTTCAGCAGCTGGAAAGCGGTGAGGTCGAACTGGAGCGGTCGATCGCCATCTATGAGCGCGGCGCGGCCCTGCGGGCGCATTGCGACAGCAAGCTCAAGGATGCCGAGCTCAAGGTCGAGAAAATCGTGCGCGGTGAAGACGGTTCGGTGACCACCGAGCCGGCCGGGCTGGACTAGCGTTTCTTACAAGCGTTCCGGGACTGACCCGGTCCCGCCAATCCCCACAGGGTCCGGGCCGTTTGTGCCCGGCGACAAGGACACTGATGACCAGCGAGAGCTTTGAGCACGCCCTGAACGAGACCGCCGACCGCATAACGGTCGCGCTCGATGCGCTTCTGCCCCGCGCAGAAGGCCCCGAGGCGCGTCTCAATTCCGCCATGCGCTATGCCGCGCTGGGGCCGGGCAAGCGGCTACGTCCTTTCCTGGTCATGGAATGCGGCAATCTGGTCGGCGCCGATGAGCGCGGCCTTTTACGTGTCGGCTGTGCGCTGGAATGCATCCATGCCTATTCGCTGATCCATGATGATCTGCCCTGCATGGATGATGATGATCTGCGCCGCGGCCGGCCGACCGTGCACAAGGCCTATGACGAGGCGACGGCGGTTTTGGCTGGTGATGCGCTGCAATCCTCGGCTTATGAGATCCTGGCGCATCCGGATACACACCCGCGCGGCAGCGTCCGCGCCCGTCTGGTGGAGAAACTGGCCCGGGCCAGCGGCGCTGGCGGCATGGTCGGCGGCCAGATGATCGACATTATCGGCGAGAGCGAGACGCTGGATATCTCGGTTGTCACCCGCATGCACCGGATGAAAACCGGTGCGCTGATCAATTTTGCTGCCGAAGCGGTGGCGACTCTGAAGGATATCGACGATCATATCCGGCGGTCTCTGGACGGGTTTGCCCATGACCTCGGACTGGCCTATCAGATCACCGATGATCTGCTCGATGCCACTGGCAATGCGGATGATGCAGGCAAGGCTGTCGGCAAGGATGCCGGTCAAGGAAAAGCCACCTTTGTCACCACATTGGGCATTGAAGGCGCCAAGGACCGTTCGCGACACTTGGCCGCGCAGGCGAAGGAACACCTTGATCCCTTCGGCGAGCGAGCAAATTTGTTAAAAGAGGCGGTTGATTTCATTCTGACCCGCCAAGCGTAGAGAGCAGGACGCTGCCGATGTCTGTGAAGACACCCAATCTGGACCGGATCCATTCGCCTGCCGATCTGAAGAATCTCAATCTCGAGACGCTCACATCGGTGGCTGACGAATTGCGCGCTGAAACCATTGATGCGGTCTCTGTCACGGGCGGCCATCTCGGCGCCGGTCTCGGCGTCGTCGAACTGACGACAGCGCTGCACCATGTGTTTGATACGCCGCGCGACGTGCTGGTGTGGGATGTCGGCCACCAGTGCTATCCGCACAAGATCCTGACCGAGCGTCGTGACCGTATCCGCACGCTGCGCCAGGGCGGTGGCCTGTCCGGCTTCACCAAGCGCTCGGAAAGCGAATACGACCCGTTCGGCGCGGCCCATGCCTCGACCTCGATTTCCGCCGGCCTCGGTTTTGCCGTTGCGCGCGACCTCAAGGAAGAGCAGGACCGTCACGTGATCGCGGTGATCGGTGATGGCTCGATGACGGCTGGCATGGCCTATGAGGCCATGAATAATGCCGGCGGTCTCAATTCCCGCCTCATCGTCATCCTGAACGACAACGACATGTCCATCGCGCCGCCGGTTGGCGCCATGAGCCATTATTTCTCCCGCCTGGTGTCGAGCCAGGGCTATCGCAATATCCGCAAGCTGGGCAAGGGCGTCGCCAAGGTGCTGCATGTCGAGGATGCGGCGCGCCGGGCCGAGGAATACATGCGCGGCATGGCCATGGGTGGCACGCTGTTCGAGGAAATGGGCTTCCGCTATGTCGGCCCGATCGACGGCCATGATATGGGCCAGCTGGTCGCCGTCCTGCGCAATGTGCGCGATGGCGAGGATGGTCCGGTCCTGATCCACTGCGTCACGCAGAAAGGCAAGGGCTATGCCCCCGCCGAGGCCTCGGACGACAAGTATCACGGCGTTGCCAAGTTCAATGTCGTCACCGGCGAGCAGCAGAAATCCAAGGGCGGACCACCGTCCTACACCAAGGTTTTCGCCCAGCAGCTGGTTGAGGAAGCCAAGAAGGATGACCGCATTGTCGGGATTACCGCGGCCATGCCCGGCGGAACCGGCATGGACCTGTTCGGTGAGACCTTCCCGGATCGCATGTTTGATGTCGGCATTGCTGAGCAGCACGCCGTGACCTTCGCCGGAGGTCTTGCAGCAGACGGGATGAAACCCTTCTGTGCGCTCTATTCGACCTTCCTTCAGCGCGGCTATGACCAGGTTGTGCATGATGTGGCGATCCAGAAACTGCCGGTCCGCTTTGCCATTGACCGGGCCGGTCTGGTCGGCGCGGATGGCTGTACCCATGCCGGCTCATTTGATATCGGTTATATGGGCGCGCTTCCGGGCATGGTGGTTATGGCGGCTGCCGATGAGCTCGAGCTCAAGCGCATGGTCGCCACTGCCGCCGAGATCGATGATCGCCCGTCCTCCTTCCGCTATCCACGTGGCAATGGCACCGGCATGGACATGCCGGCTGTGATCGAACCGCTCGAGATCGGCAAGGGCCGTATCCTGCGGGAAGGCGGCTCGGTCGCCATTCTCTCGCTCGGTACGCGTCTGGGCGAAGCTATAAAGGCTGCTGACACGCTGGCGGCCCAAGGCTTCCCGGCAACTATCGCCGATGCCCGTTTCGCCAAGCCGTTGGATGAAGAACTGGTGCTGCGCCTGGCGCGCGAGCATGAGGTATTGATCACGGTGGAAGAGGGCGCACGCGGCGGTTTCGGCGCGTTTGTGCTCGAGCTGCTGGCCGAGAAGGGCGCTCTCGATCGTGGTCTCAAGGTGCGGACCATGACCCTGCCTGACGTCTTCCAGGACCAGGACACGCCGTTCAACATGTATGAAACGGCCGGCCTCAACGCCCGCCACATCGCCGCCAAGGCGCTCGAAGCGCTGGGCCGGGAAGAACATGCGGCCCAGATGATAGCAGCACAGTTTCCGGCTGAATAAAATCTGAAAGAGGCGCCATGCCCCGCGCCGACAAATACCTCGTCGAACACGGTTTTTTTGATACCCGCGCTCGCGCCCAGGCGGCGATCGAGGCGGGTCGTGTGGTGGTCGATGGCCAGGTCGTGCGCAAGGCCTCGCAGAAAATCGAGCCCGGCGCCGTTATCGAGGCTGAAGCGGCGCATCCCTGGGTCAGTCGCGCGGCTCTGAAACTGGTCGAGGCACTGGATCGTTTCGATATCGACCCAAGCGGGCTGACCTGTCTCGATGTCGGTTCCTCGACCGGCGGGTTTTCCGAAGTCCTGCTCGAGCGCGGCGCAGCCAAGGTGATTGCGGTCGATGTCGGCCGGGAGCAGCTTCATGCCAAGTTGCGCGGCGACAAGCGCATCGTCTCGCTGGAAGGCCAGGATGCGCGTCAGCTTTCGATCGCCGAGATCACCGAAGCGCCGCAGCTCATCGTCTGCGATGCCAGCTTCATCTCGCTTCTGAAAGTCATCCCGGTCCCCCTGTCACTGGCTGCACCGGGCGCCGTCTTCATCGGCCTGATCAAGCCGCAATTCGAGGTCGGCCGTGAGGGCCTGGCTCGCGGCGGGCTGGTCAAGGATGAAGCGTTGAGAGACGAGGCGGTCGCCCGCGTGCGAGACGCCCTGGACGGGCTGGAGGGGTTTGCCGTGGCCGACGTCATCAAGAGCCCGATCACCGGCGGTGACGGTAATCTGGAATATCTGGTGCTGGCCCGGCGGGGTTATCGTTCAAATTGATCAAGGGCTTGCAACCGGCCAGCTCGAAGGCCGCCGCGTCGCACGCAAGAGATAGAAGCGTCGGCCTGTTACTGCAGCCAGCCCGGCTGCCTCCTCTGCCTGCGGCGGGTTGGGCTGACGTATTGCCCGAGGCCCAGGGCTAGCAGCTATTGGGCTCACCATGTTAAGGCTTCGACCGGAGCATGACGAAGCAGGCACGGTGAGCAGGCGGGATGACCGTATCAAAACACAATCTGATCGTTTCCAGACTCCAGGCCAACGCGAAGTCGGGCCAACGCATCAAGCTGGTTCTGGTGGGAGTTTTCTGGCTAGTCCTCATGCTGGTCAACTGGCCTGAATGGGCCTTCGGGACGGGTTCTGGGGCGCTTGTGCCAACGACATGGGCGAGCCTGCTGGCCCTTGAACTGAGCCCGGTCGCCCTGGTTACCCTCGCCCTGAACGCTGTATTTGCCTTTCTCGTCCTGCGTTGGCTTCAGTCTCCCGCTAAAAGCGGCGCTGATATGCTCGAGCATCCCGTGCTAATGTCGCTCAAGAAACGCGGCATCGACCCGGAAGTGGCGCTCGCCGAATTCCAACAAGCCTATGACGCCGGCAGCTTCGTGGAGACCGAAGAGCTGATCGCGACGCCTTCTTGGGCCTTTTTGACCCCTCCGGCAAATGCGAAGGTGGTCCGAATGACCGACTGTGCCTCGCTCTATTTTCGGGCTTCCGGCGCCGAGCTGCTGGCGAAAGCGGGGGCCATGAGCGGCGCGCTCACAAACCGCCAAGCCGACCTTGTTGCCAAGTCTGCAAAGGATGCCGATACAGTTGTCATTCGCACTACGACCACGCGCAACAGCCTGAATGAAATTGCTTGCGAACCCGGGGACGTTAGCCGCCTGGTGAAATTCTTCACCAGCCACAATCCCGGCATCGTCGTGGGCTGGACCAAGGAGCGTGAAGCCCTGTGGAATGAAAGCCCAAAGGCCTTTATTCAGGCGGCACCAAAACAAGGCGCATCGGCTGCTGACGTCCGTACATCACGTGATGCTATGGAGGTCGCGGAAGACCTGACCGACAAGCTGTCGGGCGATTAACGAGCGGCCTTGGAACAAGTCCGGGGAAAAGAATAAATCCGCGGAACGAGACGCTTACTCGTTCACATACGCCTCATACGGCCGCCAGATCCCGTCGGAACCCTCGCACATATAGATCTCGCGATAGCTCACCTCGCCATACTGATTGTATTGCGGTGAATTGCGGTATTCGCAGGTCCAGTAATCGTTCGAGGACGCTTGGTAGGTGCGAGCCTGGTTGTTGTCGCGTCCGCCCATCAGCTCGACATTGGAACCGCGGTCGTACTCGTATTCGTAGCGGTCATCATAGCGCTGGTCGCGATAGTCGCGATTGTCGTAACGGCTGTCATGACGCTGATCCTGATAACGCCGATCATCATAACGACGGTCGTCATAACGGCGCTGATCGCGCAGGTGTTCGCAGTCCTCACCACTGGCCAGGCCGGCGCCGAGTACGGCACCGAAACCGGCTCCGGCGATGGTGGCGACGGCTTCGTCATTGTCATTGTCGCGATGGCGATGACGGCGGTGGTAGTGATGGCGGCCGCGGCGGTGGCGGTCATAGCGATGCCCGCGCCGGTGATGGCGATAGTCGCGATCATTATTGTCGTCGGCCAGCTCATTGCCGACAATGGCGCCAAGTAGGCCGCCGACGATGGCGCCGGCGACCTGGCGGTCCTCCCGCTCATTGACGCATTCGGCATAACTCTGGCTCTGGGCCATGGCCGAGGGGGCAAAGAGGGCGAGGGCGGTAGCGCTCAACAGGGCGCTGGCAACGAGTTTCATGCGCTTATCTCCTTCAAGCGAGTTTACACTCAGACGCTTGGGTACTGGATCACACCCTAGTGCGGGCGCGATGAGCCCTGCATGAACGGCTTCTCCTGCGGCTTGCAAAAGCCAGGCCTCATTGCGGAAAAGCAAAGGCCGGCCCCCGAAAGAGAGCCGGCCTGTCAAATCCAGGCAGGTGCTGGATAACTTACTGGCGGCGAGCCACTTGCCAGTCGCCATAGGCGTCGCGGCACATGCGGACTTCGTCCAGCGAATAGGTGCCGTCCGGCATGTAGATCTCGGCCTCGCCCCAGCGGCATTCGCGGTCATTATACCAGTAGGTATCGCGAATGGTGATGGCACCGCGCAGGCCGGAGTGCGGATTGCCCCAGTAATACGGCTCGCCATACTCGAAGGCATAGTTGACGGCATACTGGTACTGGGCGCGGTCGCAATCATCGAAGTCACCTGCGGCCGAGCCGATCATGGCGCCGAAGCCTGCCCCGAGCAGGGCGCCGACAGCGGCATCATCATCATTGGCGGCGACGCCTCCGATAATCGCACCCAGGATGGCCCCGACGACAGCTCCGTCATTGCTGCCGTTATCGTAGCGGCACACACCATCATAGTAAGCGAACTGGCGGCGGTCATAGCCATGGCTGTAATACCGGTTGTGATAGCGCCAGCGCGTGGACGGACCGTAGTGGCCGTAATGAGTGTTGTAGGTCCAACCATGGTTCAGGTGACGCAGCCAGCGGGTCTGCTGACGCAGGCGGCGCTGATCCCGGTAGAAGTCACGGCGGCGTTCGGCCCGGCGCCAGCGGCGCTCGTCGCGGCGGCGTTCAGCGCGGTATTCCCAGCGGTCACGGCGGATGTCGTAACGGTGCTGACGGCGCTGATCGCGGCGGAATTCGCGGCGATCTTCAAAGCGATCGCGGCGGTTTTCATAGCGGCGGTTATCGCGGCGACGGTCCGCATCTCTGACACGGTCATTGCGACGATCAAACCGGTCTTCGCGACGGTCACTACGACGGTCGGCGCGGTCTTCGGCACGATCCCGGCGGCGGTCGAAGCGCAGGTCGGAATTGTCGCGGCGGCGATCCAGGCGTTCCTGTCGATCCTGGCGGGCGCGGCGTTCCTCACGGAGCGCCTGGTTCACGGCCCGGCCGGCCAGACCACCTTCTTCCGTCACCCGGCCAACGCGGCGGGCGCGGTCCTCGACGAGGCGGCGCTGCTGACGGTTTTCGGCGCGGTTTTCGCGACGATCCTGACGGTTTTCTGCGCGGTTGTCGCGGCGTCCCTGGCGGTTCTCGGCGCGATTATCGCGGCGCTGCTGTCTGTTCTCCGCACGGTTCTCCTGGCGCTGGCGGTTTCCCGCGCTATCATCGCGGCGTCCCTGACGGTTCTCGGCGCGGTTATCGCGGCGCTGCTGGCGGTTGTCCGCGCGGTTCTCGCGTCGTTGCTGCTGGTTTTCAGCGCGGCGCTGCTGTCGGTTGGCATCGCGGCGAACCTGACGGTCAGAGCGAGCGTCCTGCTGTTGCGGTCGTCGTTGCAGCTGGCTCGGGTGAATTTGCGAGCCCTCATCGCGGACGCGATCGCGTCCATCACGCTGGGCCTCCGCCGGCACGCTGAGCATGAGCGCCGGCACGAGGGCCGCCGCGATGAGCGCTGCCTTGGAGATCGAGTACTTGTTCATGTCGGAACCTCCCTGGTGTCCAGACGCTGGACAGACTAGCCCGGCGCTTGTCCCTACACCTAATGGGGGCGCGATGAGCCCAACATGAACGCTTGTTTCATCTTGGAGCAGGGTTGCCTCAGAGCGGCGCCTGGCCGCGGTGGCGAAGCTTGTGATCGGCCAGGACCAGGGCTGCCATGGCTTCGCCTACCGGCACGGCCCGGATGGCGACACAGGGGTCGTGGCGGCCATGGGTGACAATACTGGTTTCCTCGAAATTCTTGTCGAGGGTCTGGCGCTCCACGCGGATCGAGGAGGTCGGTTTGACGGCGAATCGGATCACCAGGTCCTGCCCGGTGGAGATGCCGCCGAGGACACCGCCATTATGATTGGAGGTGAAGACCGGGCCGCCCGGGCCCTGGCGCATTTCGTCGGCCGCGTCTTCGCCGCGCATGGCGGCTGAGGCGAATCCGGCGCCGATCTCCACGCCCTTGACTGCATTGATGGTCATCATCGCCGCGGCGATGTCACTGTCGAGCTTGCCATAGACCGGGGCACCCCAGCCGGCGGGCAGTCCGGAGACCACAACCTCGACAATACCGCCGGTCGAGGAGCCGTCGCGGCGTAACTGGTCGACATCGTCTTCCCAGAGCGCAGCGGTCTGCGCGTCGGGGCAGAAGAAGGAGTTGTTGTCGATTTCCGACCAGTCCCAGCGCTCATGATCGATGCGGCGCTCGCCGAGCTGGATCAGGGCGGCGCGTATCTGCACCTCGGTGCCGAGCACCTTGCGGGCAATGCCGCCGGCGGCCACGCGCATGGCGGTTTCACGGGCCGAGGAGCGGCCGCCGCCACGATAATCGCGGACGCCATATTTCATGTCATAGGTGAAATCGGCATGGCCGGGCCGCCACTTGTCGCGGATGTCTGAATAATCCTTCGAGCGGGCGTCGACATTCTCGATCATCAGGCCGATCGGTGTGCCGGTTGTCACCTGGCCGCCAGTGCGGTCATCCTCGAACACACCGGAGAGGATCCTCACCTGGTCGGGTTCCTGACGCGGCGTTACATGTCGGCTGGTGCCGGGGCGGCGCTTGTCCAGGAAAGGCTGTAGATCGGCCTCGGTGAGGGCAATGCCGGCCGGACAGCCGTCAACAATGGCACCAATGGCCGGACCGTGGCTCTCGCCGAAAGTGGTGAGCCGGAAAAGATGACCGAAAGTATTGTGAGACATGACCTATCCGCTTGCTGGCCAGACCATAGTGCGATCAATCGCAGGCGTCACGCGGCAGAGTTCGAGTTGCGGATCCAGCGCGCGAACCGGCTCATCGGCGACGGGCGCGAAAACGTGTCGACGAAGTCCTCAAGCGCGGCGCTGTCCGGGGCCGCCATCGGCGCGTCCTCACCGGCCAGGACCGAGATCTGGACCTGGACGCTGTCATCGCCAACCGCGGTCAGGCTGGCCCCGTCACAGACCCCGGCGGGGATGCGGACGATGATCGGTTTGTCACCGTATTTCAGGGCCCTGGTAATACCACTGGCGGCCTCGGCAGCGGAGATCTGCAGCTCCAGGCAAGCCGGACGCCGGGATTCGAGATAGCGGATCGCCGCAACGATATCGGCCAGCTCGGACAGGGTGTCCGGCGAAGGCGGTGTGATGTCGGGGTGCAGTTTCTTGGCCGCGTCGCGGAAGGCGGATTTGGCAGCATCGAAGCCCGCGCCCGGATCCAGTCCAAGCACGGCGTACGCTTCACGGATACTCCCAATACGCGGTGTCATATGTGTTTTATAAGCCGAGAAGATTCCCGAAAGGTTGACGCGCGCTGCGCAATCTCTACCTCGCGGGTGACAGAAGGAGGCGGCTCACATGTCCAAGAAAGATGATCTCATCCCGGCCACGCCGAGCGAGAAGGAATACAATGAGACCGCCGAGGCCAATGCGGTGGAGATATTCGACCGGGATGAGCCGTTCGAGCTGTTCGCCAACTGGCTGCAGGACGCCAGGAAAAAAGAGACCAATGACGCCAATGCCATGGCTCTGGCCACGGCGGATGCAGACGGTCTTCCCGATGTCCGCATGGTGCTCCTGAAGGATGTCGATGCCGAGGGCTTCGTCTTCTACACCAATCTGGAAAGCGCCAAGGGCGAGCAACTGGCCGAGAATGCCAAGGCGGCCCTGTGTTTCCACTGGAAGTCCCTGCGCCGGCAGGTGCGGGTTCGCGGCCCAATCGAACCGGTCAGCGCCGAGGAAGCTGATGCCTATTTCAATTCCCGCGCCCGTGACAGCCGCATCGGGGCCTGGGCGTCAAAACAGTCCCGTCCGCTGGAAAGCCGCTTTGCCCTGGAGAAAGCCGTGGCCCGGGAAGCCGCGCGCTTCGGCCTCAGCGAAGTCCCGCGCCCGGATCACTGGTCCGGCTTCCGCCTGAAACCGGTCTCGATCGAGTTCTGGCGCGATCGTCCCTTCCGCCTGCATGACCGGATGACATTCCGCCGCGACGATTTTTCCTCGCCTTGGAGTATCACAAGACTGTATCCTTAACCCCGGGCTGGAATCGGGGGGCTGAGATGACGCGCGCAGGGGCGCTTCTGCACAATTTCGTATCGGTGCTGACCTGGCTGAGCGGGATGCTGATCCTGGCTGTGCCGGGCTGGTTCCTGGTCGCCCTACTGGGTACGAAGTGGGAATTCTGGGACTGGCGTTTCGGCTATCTCACCCTGACCCAGGAGCTGGGTTTCTATGTCCTGCTCGCCGGTATCGTCACCTCGGCTCTGGCCTTCCTGGTCATGCTTCTGCACCATTTCATCGTCAAGCAGGACTTCGGCGAATGGTCGGCACCGTTGGTGGCCATGATCATTTCGGCTTCGGGTCTGGGCTGGATGCTGTTCGTCCTCGACGGCCAGGCCGGGCAGCCGGCCGTGCTGGAAGTCTCGACCGACCTTGAGCGGCCGCCCCATTTCACCACGGCTTTCTATGCGCGGCGCGGAACCGATCGCTCGACCATGGAGGGTGAGGTGCGAACAGGCCGGGACGGGCGCAGTTTCGCCTCGCTCCAGGCCGAGCATTACCCCGATATTACAACGCTCTACATCGATGCGCCGACGGATGTAGCCTTCCGCCGGGCCCTGCTGGCGGCGCGGGAGCTGGGTCTGCATGTCTCCACCGCTTCTGAACGTTCAGGCATGTTCGAGGCGGCCACAGAAGGGTTCTGGTTCGGCTTCCGCGATGATGTCGTGGTGCGCATCGAGGCGGTGGAAGCGGACGAGACGGGTGAGGGTGATGCCGAGCCGCGCAGCCGCATCGACATCCGCTCCATCGCACGTGATGACTTTCATGATGGCGGCCGCAATGCCCGCCGGGTGGAGAGTTTCCTGGCCATGATGCAAGGCCAACCCGACGCGGGGACGCCTCAGGCCGGTTGAGGCAGCCGGAATACTGACTGCAATCCCGGCTCGCCTTCGCAATGGGCGCGACCGGTCTCGACCAGATGGATCATGTGCGACAGCACGGAATGCGCGGCGGCCGGGTGCAGCCGCTTGTCGATATCGGCATACATGACCTCAACCATGGCCCGGATCGTGTCCTGCCCGGCGGCCATCTGCTCGAGGATCTGGCGTTCGCGTTCCATGCGGTGATCGATATAGGCTTGGATGAACTGGCGTGGCTCGCGCACGGCCGGGCCGTGGGTCGGCCAGAGCAGATCGAAATCCCGGTCTCGAATGCGGGCCAGCTCACGCAGATAGTTGCCCATATGCCCGTCCGGCGGTGAGATCACGCTGGTCGACCAGGCCATGACATGATCGCCGGCGAACAGGGTATTCTCTTCCTTCAGCGCGTAGCAGACATGGTTGGAGGTATGGCCGGGCGTGTGCAGGGCCTCGATGGTCCAGCCGGTGCCCGCGAAAGTGTCACCATCACGGATTTCGACATCAGGCTGAAAGCCGACGTCATCGCCGGCCTCAAGTCGGATTTCGCCACCGGCCGGAGCAACGGATTGCGGGCCATAGCCATAGACTTTCGCGCCATGCTTTCTCGCCAGCGGGTGCGCCATGGGGGAGTGGTCGAGATGGTGATGGGTGACAAAGACATGGGTTACCCGCTCACCATCGAGGGCGGCTTCCAGCGCAGCCACGTGTTCATCAATCACCGGACCGGGATCGATCACGGCGACCTCGCCGCGTCCAATGATGTAGACGCCGGTGCCGGTATAGGTGAAGGGGCCGGGATTATTGGCGACGACACGCCGGACAAGCGGGGATAGCTGATCGCAGCGACCGTATTCAAAGTCGAACTCGCGAACGAAGGGGATGGAGGTCATGTATTACTTCCGTACACTCGAGGTTTCCCCCAAATACTCCAAGAACGTGTCGGCCAAACGCCGGGTCACGCGAATTTTATCGTCCATCGACATGGCGATGGGCGGTCCCATATCGGTCTTGTTGACGTCGACGACGTAAAGCCGGCCGTCGCTGCGGTCGCGCAAGACATCCAGACCACCCCAGTCGAGCTTCATTGCCGCGGTGAACTCGGCCAGCTTGGCCTGTTCCTCGCGTGACAGGACGCTGTCGGTTTCGACAACTGCGACGTCATCATTGCTGTTGGAGAAACGATGATCTCGAGTGCGCCGCTTGGGCAGGACCAGCGGGATGCGCCCGCCAATGGTCGGGCAGCGCAGATCCTCGACCTGACCGCCCGGAATCGTATTGTCGATCACGCGCTGGTAGACGAGGCCCGGCTCCGGCTCGCAAGGACCCTGGACAATGCGACCGTCATGGGCCCCGTTCTTTTCTGATTTCGCCACCATCGGCCCGGTCCAGCTGCGCGGGTCGACACTCAGCGAATAACCGAACACGCGTTCGAAGACAGCGGTGACATGGCTTTTGGCGATGCTCTGGCAGTCGCGATTGATCACCCGGGTTCCCGCCGGCAGCGGGACACGGTCGCACGTGGTTGAATCGTCGAAATAGAAGACGGCGTCGGCTTCAGCCGCGGTCTTTGCGATGCGGGCGCCGGCGGCGTGCAGGACGGGCCAGATCAGATACCAGGGGCGCGGCCGGTCCGGCGCGAACCAGATCTTCGGCCCGGTCTGGGCGGTCGGCTTGAGGCGCCAGCTCTCGACCAGGAAATAGAAGGGAAGCCAGTTGAAGAACTCGCCGATCACGCCGGGCTCGAGCGGCACGCGCACGCCGGTTTTCTTCACGGTGACGACGCCGTTCTGGTACTCGAAATCTCTCCACCACAGCGCACTGTGCATGGTCGGCCCTCTTACAACTATCCCCGCCAGCCCGGCAGTTTCCAGGACGAATTCGCGTCCCGGGCGAACCCCATCCTAAGCCGACAACCGTCACATGCAATTCACAGCCGTTCACACTCGGCGCGGTTTTTGCGTGAACACAAGCGATGGTCAATCACAGAAGAGTGAATGTGAACGTGGTCGATTTCCTTAGCAAGCGCCTGAACCGCCTTCTCTGGCTGGCCGTGGCCATCATTGCATTGCATATGGTTTTTGCAGCAGATGCAGTGGACCGTTCCATGCGCGCCAGCGTGACAATCGAGCCGATTGCCGCTGTTGATGCTGCACCGCAGCGGCACAGCATCGATTGACATGTGGCCCGTCACGCTGAAACTGCACGCCGAGTTGAATTGAGCCAAGCCCCGTATGTTCGCTTTTGTCCTGCGCCGATTGCTCGTCGCAATCCCGACGATCATCGTGATCACTGCAGTGGCCTTCTTCATGATGAAGGTGGCCCCGGGTGGTCCGTTCGACCTTGAGCGGCCGATGCCTGAAGAGATCCGTGAGCGCCTGCTGGCGGAATATGGTCTCGATCAGCCGGTCTGGAAGCAATATATCGACTATATGGCCGGCCTGGTTCAGGGCGATTTCGGCCCGTCGCTGAAATTTCTCGACAAGGACGTGGCCGAGCTGATCGGTGAAGGCCTGCCCGTCAGCCTGATGATCGGTGCGCTGGCCATGCTGGTCGCCGTCGTGCTCGGGACTTTCCTCGGGGCTATTGCGGCCCTCAGGCAGAACACGTCGGGCGATTTCGCTGTCATGTCCTTTGCCATGATCGGGGTCTCCATACCGCCTCTGGTGATGGGACCGATCCTGGCCCTCGTGCTGGGCGTCTATATGGGCATATTTCCCACGGGCGGTCTCAATTTCTCGCGCTATGGCCTGTCAGTGCTGGTGCTTCCGGTGATCACGCTGGCCCTACCGCAGATCGCCATTATCGCCCGTCTCATGCGTGCCAGCATGATTGAGGTGATCCGCTCGAACTATATCCGTACGGCCCGCGCCAAGGGTCTGTCGGCTTCGGCGGTGATTGTCCGCCATGCCTTGCGCGCCGCGGTCCTGCCGTTGGTCAGCTATCTCGGCCCGGCCTCGGCCGCTGTGATCTCCGGTTCGCTGGTAATCGAGCGCGTGTTCCAGCTGCCCGGCATGGGCGCTTATTTCGTCGATGCAGCGCTGCAGCGTGACTACACGCTGGTGATGGGCGTGGTGGTGGTCTACGCGACCTTGATCATCGTGCTCAACCTGATCGCCGACCTGATCTATTCCGTCCTCAATCCGCGGGTGAGCTACGACTCATGACCACCATTTTGAACCCGAAAGAGAAAGAGGAAATGCTCTCCAAGGCGGCGGTGCAAGGCCGTTCGCTGTGGGATGATGCGCGCATCCGCCTGTTCCGCAACAAGGCGGCTGTGACCTCGATGGTCATTCTCGGCATCCTGGTCGTGTTGGCTATTCTCGGCCAGCTCGGCGTCTGGGTGCATGATTATGACACCATTTATCGCGACCGGGTCAGCCAGCCGCCGACCTGGGAGAATCTGCACCTGCTGGGCACGGATGCACAGGGGCGTGATCTCCTGGCGCGGACGCTGGTGGGCCTGGGTGTCTCGCTCATGGTCGGGATTGTCGCGACTGTGGTGTCGCTGCTCATCGGTGTGACCTGGGGCGCGATTGCCGGCTTTGTCGGTGGCCGCACCGACCAGCTGATGATGCGCTTTGTCGACATCCTCTATTCGCTGCCCTTCATCTTCTTCGTGATCATTTTGATGGTCGTGTTCGGGCGCAATATCATCCTCATCTTTGTCGCCATCGGCGCAGTCGAATGGCTGACCATGGCGCGCATCGTGCGCGGCCAGACGCTGGCCCTGAAGGGGATGGAATTCGTTGAAGCCGCCGAGGCAGCCGGTGTGTCGCAATGGATGATCATCCGCCGCCACATCATTCCCAACGTGCTGGGCCCGGTCGTGGTCTATGTCACGCTGATGATCCCGGTCGTGATCCTGGCGGAGAGCTTCCTCAGCTTCCTCGGCCTGGGTGTGCAGGAGCCGCTGACCTCGCTCGGGCGCCTGATCTCGACCGGAGCGCAGGACATGGAAGTGGCACCGTGGACGTTGATTGTGCCGGCGGTGACGATGATGGTGACGCTGTTCTGCCTCAACTTCATCGGCGATGGGCTGCGCGACGCGATCGACCCGAAAGACCGCTAGTCTGCAATCAAGCCAATACGAAAAGGGGCCGCTCCGATGGGGCGGCCCTTTTTGTTGGCGCTGTGTGGCGCGGCTTATTCCTCGCGGCGAACGCGGAAAGAGCGGCCGCCATCATTGATGCGGGCGGTGAAGCTGCCCAGCGAGCGGGCGCGGATGACAAGGTCGAAGGGCGTGGCGCGCGGCACCTGCAGGCGGCGGTTCTCGGTCTGGCGCCAGACCTGGCCGTTTTCCATGGTGAAGACCCAGTCGCCATGCACCTGGCGGGCCGAGGTCACGCTCATCCGCATTTCCGAGATCTGGCCGTCATCATTGCGCGTGACGACCTCCACACCTTCTGCGGCGGCTTCCGGTGCGGTGGCCTCGGCCACGGCGGCATTATTGCCCGCGGAGCGGCGCGAGAGGAAGGGGATGGAGGGCAGGGACAGGCCGAAACTGTCGCGCTCGACGGCTTCGATCTCCGAGCGGGTCACGGTGACCAGGTCGCCGGACTCACTGGCGCCTTCCAGCGCGTCCACGGCACTGTCGAAACACTCCAGCCGGGCGGCCGCGTCCTCGATCCCGCGGCAGGCGATGACGGCGTCGAGCGGGTTTTGCTGCGCCAGGGCGCCGGGTTGGGCGACAAGCGCCAGCGCCGTCAGCGAGCCGGCGAAACAGGTGAGTTTTACAGACATGGTCGAGTTTCCGTGTTCAAAGCTGGAGCGATAATGCGATAGAGGGCCCAGCCTGTCGACCATGGCGAACGGCGCGGGCGGTGCGGCGCTAATCCTGCGTTCATCGCGCCGCGTGCAAGCTGAATAAATCCATGCCGATAGTATCGGTATGGAACTATCGACCGGCGCCTCTAGTTGGGCTAGAAGGTCGACACAAGCTCAGTTCTGGCGTGTTCGAGGGGAGACCGTAACCGTGATTGGCAGCAAAATCGTCAAGTCCGCACTTGTGTCCGTATCCGTCCTGGCCCTGGCGGCCTGTTCGGGATCGGAACCGACCGATTCAGACACGCTGGTCCTGCATCGCGGCAATAACGCCGAACCGCTCTCCCTTGACCCGCACCGCGCATCGGGCACGTGGGAAAACAACATTATCGGCGACATGTTCATGGGCCTCTTCACCGAGAACCCGGAAGGCGAGCCGATCCCGGGCATGGCGGAAAGCTGGACCACGTCGGACGACGGCCTGACCTGGACCTTCACCCTGCGGGACGCCAACTGGTCGGACGGCGAGCCGGTCACGGCCGAGGACTTCGTTTTCGCCTGGCGCCGCATTTCCAACCCGGATACAGGCGCGCCCTATGTGTCGCTGCTTTTCCCGATCGCCGGTGTGGAACAGTCCAGCCGCGGCGAGATCGATCCGAGCGAGATCGGTGTGCGCGCGATTGACGAGCGCACGCTGGAAGTCACCCTGGTCAATCCGGCGCCTTACCTGCCCGGCCTGCTGACCCATTACACGACCTTCCCGATGCCTGATCACGTCATTGCCCAGCATGGCGATGAGTGGATCCGTCCGGAAAACATCCAGACCAATGGCGCCTTCCGCCTGGCTGACTGGCGCACCAACAATTATGTTCACCTGGTCCGAAACGACCAGTTCTTCGACAATGCCAATACCTGTCTCGACGAGGTGTATTTCTACCCGACCGTCGACAACAGCGCCGCCGGTCGCCGGGTGCGCAATGGCGAGCTCGACCTGAACATGGAATTCCCGGGCCAGCAGCTCGACTTCCTGCGCCGCGAGATCCCGGACTATGTCCGCGTTCACCCGTTCATGGGCACGGTCTACTTCTCCATCAACACGACGATGGACCAGTTCGCCGACCCGCAGGTCCGCAACGCGCTGGGCATGGCGATTGACCGCGAGTTTATCGCCAATGAAATCCTCCGTGCCGGACAGCCGCCGGCCTATGCCTTCGTGCCGCCGGGCGTGGCCAATTATGACAGCGGCGTGCGCGCCAGCTGGGCCGACATCCCGGTCGAAGAGCGCCGCGAAACCGCGCGCGAGATCCTCGAAGCGGCCGGCTATGGCCCGGACAATCCGTTCCGTTTCGAATACGCCTATCGCGCCACCGGCGACAATCCGCGCATCGCCCCGGTGGTTCAGAATGACTGGTCGGCGATCGCCGACTGGGTGCAGCCGGAGCTGATCGTGTCCGACACGCAGATCCACTACGACAATCTGCGCGCCGGTGCGTTTGAAGTGGCGGATGGCGGCTGGATCGCAGACTATAACGACGCCTACAACTTCCTCTTCCTGGCGGAATTCCGTTCCGTGCCGATGAATTACCCGCGCTACAACAACCCGGACTATGACGCCCTGGTGACCGCGGCCAATTCGGAGCAGGACCTGGAGCGCCGTTCGGCCATGATGGCCGAAGCCGAGCAGATGATGATTGACGACATGCCGTTCATTCCGATCGTGTATTACGTCAACAAGAACCTGGTCAGCCCGCGCGTCACCGGCTGGGAAGACAATCTCGTCAACATCCATCGCTCGCGTTATCTCTGCTTCGCGGAGAGCGAAACCGACGCCGGTTAAGTCCCGCTTGCCAGACAGACCCGGTCCGACCTAGCCTGAACCCCGTGTTCAGGCCAGTTCGGGGGCATGTATGTCTGGGGCAGATACAGTCGGTGATGCAGTCGTTGCAGGCGCAGGGGCCGGCGAGCTGGAAGATGCCATCCGCGCATCGAAGCGCAAGAAACGGGATCGCGATTCCGCCTTTGGGTCGCCGACACCGGACGGTGTGTGCTCGAATTGCTCGACCACGCTGAGCGGACCAGTCTGTCACAGCTGTGGTCAGACGGCGGATAATTATCACCGCCCGGTCTGGGAGTTGTTGACGGAAGTGCTGGACGGGCTGTTCGGTATTGAGGGTCGGCTCTGGCGCACCTTGCCGCCTTTGATGTTCCAGCCGGGCAAGCTGACCAAGAGTTATCTTTCCGGCGTACGGGCCCGTTTCGTCATGCCCTTCCGTCTTTATCTGACGGCGAGCGTGCTCTTCTTCCTGATCTTCTTTTCCGTCAACAGCCTGATCCCGAGTCTGGGTGAGGCCGAGATGGAAGCCGCCCAGGAGGGCCTTGCTGCGGCCCAGGAGCAGCTCGAGCAAAATGCCGGTCCGCTGCCCGAGAGGCTGGCGCAAGAAGGGCTCAGCCCCGAAGAAATCGAGGAAATTCGGGCCCAGATGGAGGCGTCCGGCCTGGGGCTTGATAATCTTTCAGAGGCGTTGGGCGATCCGGAGGTTCGGGCCCGCACGGTTTCGGACTGGCGCGAGCAGATGAAATCCGGCCTGTGCCAGTCCCTGACGCCGGAAGATTGCCCGCGTGCCGAGACACCCGAGACGCCGGAAGGGGAAGCCCTGCCGGGAACGCCGGAGTTGCGCGATGGCGATCTGGTGATACCGGCGGGAGAGG
The DNA here is from genome assembly GCF_030149235.1 of Maricaulis sp. GTDB lineage: Bacteria > Pseudomonadota > Alphaproteobacteria > Caulobacterales > Maricaulaceae > Maricaulis. The sequence goes on from NZ_JASBRW010000075.1 coordinate 30,494, forward strand.
GGATCAATTTCACCGTCGATGACATGAATGGCTGGCCCTATTCCGTGCGTGTCGCGGTCCGTGATCAGCTTTCCCGGGCGGTCGACGACAATGGCGCCGCGGCGCTGCGCATGTTCCAGGAACTGGTGCCTACAGCGATGTTCTTCATGCTGCCGATCTACGCGCTATTGCTGGGCGTGACGCATTTCTACAAGCGGGGATATTTCTACTATGACCACGTCGTCGTCTCGCTTCACTTCCACGCCTTCATCTTTTTCCTCTTCCTGCTGATGATGCCGGTCAGCGCGGTGATCGGGGGCTGGTCGGTGCTGGTCCTGTTTCCGTGGTCGAACTACTACCTCTACCGCATCCACAGGGTGGTCTATTCGCACGGCCGTTTTTCCTCCTTCCTGCGCACCATCTTCATGGACATCGTCTACCTCGTGGTGCTCTCGATCGCGATGTCGGTCCTGTTCATTGCCTCGGTCCTGCTCTTCCCGTGATCGGAAGGCGCGTTGCCAGACAAAGAAAAAGGCCCGCGGGATATCCCGCGGGCCTGTCTCATAGGGGTCGGGTGCCGGCCTATTGCGGCTGCGGTGCGTCGGAGCGCAGCTGCAGCTCACCACCTTGCATGCGCTGACGGGCCTCCAGGGCTGCCTGAATCTCCGGCAATTCCATCAATGCATTGAAGCGCGCTGCGGCTTCGGCATTCTCGGCCGACATGCCGAACAGTTCGGAGAGCGCCTCGAACGGGTTCGGCAGGGCCGGGTAGCGCGAAACGCGGATATCGCTTTCCGGGGCGATGCCGGCCAGCTGCTTGGCCATGGCGATGGCGTCACGGAAGCCGCCGATTTCATCGACCAGGCCGAGATCAACGGCTTGCGCACCGGTCCACACTCGGCCGCGGGCAATCTCGAGCACGCGCTCCATCGGCAGATCGCGACCGTCGGCCACGCGCTGGGTAAAGTCGACATAGATGTCTTCCATCTGGGCCCGGTAGGCGGCGCGCTGGGTTTCGGTCCAGCTCTGCTGACCGGAGAAGGCGGTGGCGTATTCGCCGCCGACCGACAGGGTCTCCGAATTCAGGCCAACCATGCCGAACGTGCCGGACAGGTCGATCTTGCCGCCGAGCACGCCGATCGAGCCGGTGATGGTCGTGGCATGGGCGAAGATGTAGTCAGCCGGGGCGGAGAGGTAGTAACCGCCCGACGCGGCCGCATTGGCCATGGACACAACGACCGGCTTGCCGGCTTCGCGGGCCCGGATCACGGCGTGCCAGATCTGGTCCGAGGCGATGGCCGAGCCGCCGCCGCTGTCGACGCGGATCACGATGGCACGGACATTGTCATCATTGGCTGCCGCCAGGATGGCTTCTGACATGCGGTCACCACCGATTGAATCGCTGCCACCGAACGGGCCCGGATCCGGCGTACCGGTGACGATGGAGCCCTGGCCCTCGATCAGCGCGATGACCGGAGCATTGCTCCATTCCGGCGTGCTCTCCGCATAATCCTCGATCGACAGCGAAGAGGCGCCGCCCTCGACACGGGCCAGTGCGGCCTCGCGGGCTTCAACGACATGGCCAAGGCGGTCGATGAAACCGAAGGCATTGGCCGCTTCAGCAGAATGCGGTGCGCTGTCGAAGCCGGCGCGGACATCGTCCTCGCTCAGCTCGCGGTCAGCGGCGATTGCGGCCACCGTCGTATCGAAGATCGAGCCCATATAGGACAGGGTCGCCTCGCGGTGCGCCTCGGTCAGCGTCGTTTCGGTGAAGGTGTTGGCGGCGTTCTTGTACTCGTAGAACTGCTCGAATTGCGGCACGGCATTGAACTGTTCAAACGCGCCGCCGAGGAAGGTGATCTCGGCGGCCAGGCCTGCCGGGGTGAAGCTGGCCGTGTCCTGCAGCCAGATCTCGTCGGAACCGGAAACCGCGAAATAGCCGGTCACAGAGGTGCCTTCAAAACCCTGGGCGTGGGTGACGACAAACTTCCCGGTGGAACGGAAGTCCTCGATCGCGCCGCGCAATTCCTCGGCCGATGCCGCGGGCAGGCCGAATTCATTGGCGCGCAGGAACAGGCCATGAACCCGGTCATCGGTTTCGGCGCGTTGGAGGGTCTGCACGATGTCGACAATGGAGAGCGGTCCGGTGAAGCCGAAGGGGCTACGCATCGGGCTGTCGGTCCGCGCTGTGCGCAGGTCGAGCTCGAGTACAATGGCGCCGCGCGGGATCGCCGGCTCACTGGACGAGCTTGCGTTGGAAATGGCCGAGCCGATGAGGCCGGCTATCATGAAGATGACGAGGATGACGGCCAGTACCGAGCCGACAATAACCCCGACGATGGAACCCATGAAGGTGATCCAGAACTGTTTCATAGTAACCCCTTTACCCACGCCCGGACGGCGCTTCCTGCGCCTTTTGCAAGTTACGGTCCGGTCCTTGGGGACAACCTAGTGGGCACGGATGGGACGGGGAAGGGGCATTACCGCGATTTATATCCCCGTACAGGCCAAGACGGCGGCAGTGTTGCGCGCAGGTGTCAATGCGGCCGCGCCAGCGGACGCCATTATCAACTGTGACAGGTGATTTGCGGGGCAGGGGTATAAATGGTCGGAGTGGCGAGATTCGAACTCACGACCCCTGCCTCCCGAAGACAGTGCTCTACCAGGCTGAGCTACACTCCGAACCGAGGCGCGGCTTATAGCCAACTCTTTGCAGCCGCGCAACGCGCCTCAAGCATGTTTGTCAGCGCTTTTTTCATTGCCCCGCCACGCGGCATGCAGGCGCGTGTGCATTTCATCTGTACAGCGACCGCATTGACCCGTTGCATACCCGGACGGTGTTGGGTATTTAGCCCGCTCCGCATCGCGCGGAGCCGGTTGGGGCATCGCCAAGTGGTAAGGCATCGGTTTTTGGTACCGACATTCCCAGGTTCGAATCCTGGTGC
>NZ_JASBRW010000035.1 GCF_030149235.1 Maricaulis sp.
CCGAGGATGACCGGCGTCTCGACCGGGAAATTGGCATCCCAGAAATGCACGTCGGAATGGCAGACCCCGACCGCCTTCAGCCGGACAAGAACTTCGCGCGGACCGGGTTTGTCGATGGTGACCTCTTCAATCGACAGCGGCTTGTTCGGCTCCCGCATCACAGCAGCTTTCATGACGTTTCCTCCGGTTGTGTTCTGTTTTTTTTTCAGCATCGCGCCGAAACCGGGATTTGACCAGAGTTGCCGCTGGGTGAGGGCGGGTCAGCCGAATTGCGCGAGTGCCTGACGGGTCGCTTCGTCTGCGGGGAACAGGAGTTCAAGACGAAGATCCCGGATCGTGACGTCCTCACTCGTGCCGAAATGGGCAATCGTCGACAGGAAGCTTAGCTGGCCGTCCGGCGTGTTGAGGATGAGGGGCACGACCGGGCTGCGCGGTCCGGCCGATTTGACCGGGTGCCGCGCGCAGGCCGCTTCAAGGGCGGCAAGATGGTTCATGAGGATCGCATCGCCCGGGGCTTCCATCGCTTCCAGCCGGATACGGCCGGTCATCTCGGCAAGGACTTCGGGCAGGTTGGCGACCAGGTCGGGCGCATCCGGATTGTCGGTCAGGATGCGGACGGCGTTGAGCGGCTGGATGCCCTCGCCCAGCGCCGAGAGCAGGGCTGCGGCCACCGGATTGGCATCGCGGACGTTCCAGTGCCGGTCACACACCATGGCCGGGTTCGGCGTATGGCGGTCGATCATATCCGAGAGCATGTCCCGGAACGGCTTCAGGGCATCGGAACCCAGTTCCGATGCTGGGAAGGCGGCTGAGAAGCCGGCTGCCTGAAGCAATGCATTACGCGTCCCCAGTGGTAGCATCAGCCCGTCTGCGAGCTGCATGACCATGTCGCGGCTGGGCTTTGCCCGGCCGGTTTCGAGGAAGGACAGATGGCGGGCCGAGATGCCGCATTCCAGCGACAATTCGAGCTGGCTGAACCGCCGGGCCATGCGGTGATGACGTAAAGCGTCGGCGAAGGCCGGGCGTCCGGCCAATAATTGGGTGTTGGTCCGGGGGTCAGTCGGCGGCATGCGCCACCGTCGCAGCGATATGTGCGCCTGTCCATTACCCCGCACGTAATTGCGGCGCTTACGCCGGGCGGCAAGTTAGCCGCATCAAACCAGCAGGAGATTCAGATGACCGGGATTTGGAAGACGTGGATGACGATTTGGGCCTCGGGCGTGGTTGCCTTCGGGGTGTTGCTTGCAGCGGCGGCCTTTCCGGGCTTGGACAGGCCTGCCCAAACACTGCTCACGCTTTTCGGCAGCCTGCCGGATGGCGGTGCCATTCTGTCCGACCGGGCCATGCGTTTCGGCGTAGGCCTGATGGGCGCCGTCACCATCGGCTGGGGCCTGACGATCGCCTTTCTGCTACCCGTCATTTCTGCCGCTGGGGCCAGAGGCTGGCGCGCGCTGACGCTGGCCCTGATCATCTGGTACGTGATCGATGGCATCATATCGATCACGACCGGGTTTGGTGTGAACGCCGTGTCGAACACGGCGCTCGCCATTGCATATTTCATTCCTCTCATGGCGTCAGGCGCGCTGCGTGGTGCCTGACCCCGAGCGAGGACTGGAGGATTATTCGCGCTCCGGCCCGGCAACCAGCCCGCTGGCCCGGCCCATGACCTGGAAGATCTCGTTCTGCTCCATCACGCCGGAGATGAGTTCCGATCCGGGGCCCGAGGCGAAGATGGCCACATCGTCGCCGCCATGGGTCTCAGACCACATCGGGTAAAGCGACTGCTGGAGGAAGTCCTTGTCGGTCGTGTCGACGCCGGTCAGGTCCTTGCGGATGCAGTCGAAG
>NZ_JASBRW010000037.1 GCF_030149235.1 Maricaulis sp.
TTCAGAATGTAGATCACTTGCGTCATGGCCTTGCGTCCCCCCGCGACGAAGTTCTACGACGTGTTGGAACAGCGAGACAAGCAAGCGGAGCGGTTAACGCCATGGACCTCACCGTCAATGGGGAAGCAAAACGGGTCGATGAAGGCCTGAATATTGCCGGACTGCTGGGCGAGCTGGGCCTGGATAGCCGCAAGGTGGCCGTTGAACGCAATCTCGAAATCGTACCGAAATCGGCCTATGCCGAGACCCAATTGCAGAGCGGCGACAAAATCGAGATCGTCGCCTTCGTCGGAGGTGGATAAATGGATGACGCCATGACCCTGGATCGCGCGCTGGAGGACGAATCGCTCGTCGTCGCCGGCCGGACCTTCAATTCCCGCCTCATTATCGGCACCGGTAAGTATGAGACCTATGCCCAGAATGCCCACGCGCTTGAAGCTTCCGGTGCGGACATGATCACGGTGGCGGTGCGCCGGGTGAACCTGTCTAACCCGGACGAGCCGCGCCTCGTCGATTTCATCTCGCCGGAGGATTACACCTTCCTGCCCAATACGGCAGGCTGTTTCACCGGCGAGGATGCGGTGCGCACGCTGCGTCTGGCGCGCGAGGCGGGTGGCTGGGACCTGGTCAAGCTCGAGGTCTTGTCCGACCCGAAACATCTCTATCCGGACATGGCGGAAACCCTGCGGGCGGCGGAAATGCTGATCAAGGACGGGTTCGACGTCATGGTCTATTGCTCCGATGACCCGGTCTACGCCAAGAAGCTGGAAGAGATCGGCTGTTGCGCCATCATGCCGCTGGGCGCCCCGATCGGTTCGGGCCTGGGCATCCAGAACCCGGTCAATATCCGCCTCATCATCGAGCAGACGAAGGTGCCGGTCATCGTCGATGCCGGGGTCGGCACGGCGTCCGATGCCGCTGTGGCGATGGAGCTGGGCTGTGATGGGGTGTTGATGAATACCGCCATCGCCGAGGCCAAGGACCCGATCCGCATGGCCAAGGCGATGAAGCATGCCGTGATCGCCGGTCGCGAGGCCTATCTCGCCGGTCGTATGCCGAAAAAGAAATACGCCGACCCGTCGAGCCCGCTCAGTGGCCTGATCTAGGAAGGCGGCGGGGGACGCTACAGCGCCCGGCCCCGATCACGCACTGGACCCGGTTTACTCGGCCAGCGCTTGCTGCAGCGCTTCTTCCAGACCCATCGTATTGGCGCCCGGGATGACGGTGCCGTTGAGGATGAAGAAGGGCGTGCCGGTCACGCCCATGACCTGGCCCAGGCGGCGGACATCGCCGATATGGCTCATGATGGCCGGATCACTCATGTCCTCGCGCATTTGCTCGACATCAACACCCGCGAGCTCGGCCAGCTGGTCGATACGGGATCCCGGCAGCGGGCCCGAGGCCGTGACAAGCGCCATGTGGAAGGGCTCATAGACCTCAACGCCCTGGCGGTGAGCCGCCAGCGCGGCGCGCGCGGCCTCGATCGATTCCGGGCCGAGGATCGGGTATTCCTTGAAGATGAACTGGACGCGGTCGCCATAGCGTTCGCGCACGTCGTCGACCCATTCGCCGGCCACACGGCAATAGCCGCACTTGTAATCCATGAACTCGACGATGGTGACCTGCGCATTATCCGGACCGAGGCGCGGGTCGCGCTCATCATTGTAGATTGCGTCCTGGTTGGCCTCGATCGCTGTGTAGAAGGAGTTGAGTTCGCGGTCGCGGGCGCGGCGCTGCAGCTCGATCAGCGCGTCCTCGATGATCTCCGGGTTTTCGATGATGTATTCCCGCACGATCTCGCGGATTTCTTCGCGATCGGCTTCGTCGAACTGGGCGTTGGCCGGCGGTTGCTGACAGCTGATCAGGGCGATGGACGCAGCAATGAGCGCGAAGAAACGGTACATGGACAAGACCCTCCAGGAAATCTGCCTCCTTATCTAGACGAGCCCGGCGCGGCTTTCGAGGCCTGCTCTACAGAAGCGCAGTAAAATACCCGTGTTGTGGTCTTGAGGGCTGGCCGTTTGGCGATGGCGCTCTAAGCTCCACGTCCAAGCCAGACAATAAGCGGGAGGACGCATCATGGCAGGTCGATTGGACGGCAAGGTCGCACTGGTCACCGGAGGAGGTCGCGGCATCGGCGCGGCGATCGCGAAACAGTTCGGCGCGGAAGGGGCCACGGTCGTACTCAGCTATGGCGGCTCCAAGGATGCGGCGGAAGCCGTGGCCGAGGCGATCCGCGGCATGGGGCAAAAAGCCGAGGCGGTGCATTGTGATGCCTCGGTCTCCGGCGAGACGGACAAGCTCGTGCGCGAGACGGCCGAGCGCCATGGTCAGCTCGACATCCTGGTCAATAATTCCGGCGTCTATCCGATGACGACGATTGCCAAATGCTCCGACGAGGAATGGGAACGCACCATGGCGATCAATCTGCGCGCGCCCTTCGAGGGCTTCCGTGCGGGCTATAATGTCATGGCACCGGGCGGTTCGATCATCACCATCGGGTCGATCGCGGCCGAGGGCGTGCTGGCGCCGGGCATTGCGGTTTATTCCGCGTCGAAATCGGGTGTGCAGCTCTTGTCGCGCGGCGCTGCGCGTGAGCTCGGGCGCAAGCAGATCCGCTCCAATGTCATCCAGCCCGGACCGATCGACACGGACATGAACCCGGCCGATGGCGATCACGCGGATTTCCAGAAAATGATGGTGCCGCTGGGCCGTTACGGAAAGGTCGAGGAAATCGCCGAGCTGGCGGCTTTCCTGGCGTCTGACGACAGTTCTTACATCAACGGCGCGGTGATCAATGCCGATGGCGGCATGACGTCCTAGGACCGGGCCCAGCTGAAAGGCGAGCCGGTCTGGCTCGCCTTTCAGGCTCTATTCTCTCAGGCGATTTCAAACACGCCGTCGACCTCGACCGCGGCGCCGAGCGGCAGGGCCGGGCAGGAGACGGCGGAGCGGGCGTGGCGTCCCTTGTCACCGAAGACCTCGACCATCAGGTCGGAACAGCCATTGATGACTTTGGGAATGTCGAAAAAGCCCGGTGCGGCGGCGACGAAGCCACCCAGCTTCACAACGCGCTGCAGGCGCTCGAGATCGCCGTCACAGGCGGCCTTGAGCTGGGAGATCAGGTTGATCGCACACAGGCGCGCCGCGGCCTGGCCCGCGTCTACATTCATGTCCTGACCCAGCGTGCCGGTGACCAGCCCGTCCGCACCGAGCGAAATCTGGCCGGAAATATAGACCTGGTTGCCGGAACGCACGAAGGGCACGTAATTGGCGACCGGAGCGACCGGCTCGGGCAGGGTGATGCCGAGTTCGGCAAGGCGGGTTTCGATAGTCATTGAACTCTCCCAGAGGTTTGCACCGCTCTTAAAGTCGGAATGCTTGCTATGCAATCGCGTCGCTTGACCTGACGTTCACGTAAATGGGCATGCTGGCGCCATGACCGAGATCATCACGCAAGACGTCAATCTGAGGGCCCGCGACGGGTTTGCCCTGTCGGCCCAGTCGATCTGCCCGGCGTCACCGCGGGCGGCGGTGTTGATCTCGTCGGGGACAGGTTTCCCCAAAGAGCTTTATACCCGCCTGGCGGCCTATGGTGCCGAGCGGGGTTATGCCAGCCTGATCTATGATTATCGCGGCATTGCCGGGTCGGCGCCGCAGACGATGCGCGGTTTCCAGGCCGATATCATGGACTGGGCCCGGCTGGACTTTGCCGCCGCGCTCGACGCCGCCGCCGCTCTGGCGCCCGGCAAGCCGCTTGTGACCTTGGGGCATTCCGTCGGCGGGCATTTGCTGGGCTTCGCCGATAATGCGCTGACACCGCAAGCCCATGCCTTCATCACGGTCGGGACTGGCTATCATGGCGCTCATGAGCCGGGCTGGCGGCCGAAGGCGCGCATGTTTTGGTGGCTCTACGGCCCGCTCATGCTGGCCCTGCACGGGCGTATCCCGGCCGGCGGTTTGTGGAGCGGGACGGCCCTGCCGCGCGATGTTTTCCTGCAATGGCGGCAATGGGCCCAGCGCCCAGGCTATTTCAGCGAATTTTTCGACGCCCTCGGCGAGCATTCTTTCGACCGGGTCAGCGCGCCGATCCGCAGCTGGAGCTTCAGCGATGACCAGCTGTGCTCACAGCGCGCCGCCGACGATCTCCTACGGATTTACAGCGCGGCACCGAAGGCGCATTTGCGGATCGATCCCGCCTCGGTCGGGGCCGAGCGCATTGACCATCACGGGGCGTTCAGCCGGGCTGCGTCCGGTTTCTGGCCCTTGCCCTTCGACTGGTTCGATGAGGTGTTGTTCCAGTCGGCCGCAACCGAGTTTTCCATTACCGGCTAGCGTTTGGCCGGTTTCAGGGCGCGGCCCTTGATCACGGCGTCTGTACCGAATTTCGCCCGCGCCTGGTCCATGGCCCGTTCGGCGGTGGCGCGCCGGATCGCTTGTGGATCCAGCAGGTCGCCGGCATCGCCGACGGCCTGGGTGAGTTCGGAAAAGCCGATGCCGATCAAACGGTATTGCGTGCCGTTGAGCTCCGCCGCGAGCAGTTCCCGCCCGACCCGGAACAGCGTGTCGGCCAACTGGCTGGGTTCGCTCAGCGTGCGCCTCCGGGTCAGCGTCTTGAAGGCCGAGGTTTTCAGCTTCAGCGTCACCACCGAACCGGAGATATCCTTGGTCTTCATGATGTCGGCGACCTTGACGCAAAGCCGCCACAGCACGCCCTCCAGCGTCTCCTTGTCGCTGTGATCGGTGTTGAAGGTCGTCTCGCTGGATACACTCTTGCGTTCGCCGACCGGATCGACCTTGCGGTGATCCTCGCCGCGCGACAGCCGGGCCAGGCGATAGCCCATATCGCCATAGCGCTGGGCCATCGCCTTGTCGCCGCGCTTGCGGATATCGGCGAGGGTATGCAGCCCGTCCCGTTCAAGCTTGCGGGCAAAGGCCGGACCGACCCCATAAATGGCCCGCACGGGTCGGGGCGCTAGGAAATCGAGCACCTCGCCCTGGCCGATCACAGCAAACCCGTCGGGCTTTTCCAGGTCGGAGGCCGTCTTGGCGAGGAATTTGTTGAAGCTCAGGCCGACAGACACCGTGATGCCGACCTCCTCGAGGATATGGCGTTGCAGGCGCAGCAGGGTGTGGGCTGGTGGCGCGCCATGCAGGCGTTCCGTCCCGGTCAGGTCGAGGAAGGCCTCATCGATCGACAAGGGTTCCACCAGGGGCGTAATGGCGCGCATCAACTCCCGGATGCGATGGCCCTCGCGCGAATACTTGCTGTGATCGGGCCGGATCACGACGGCGTCTGGGCAAGCCTTGAGCGCCTTGAACATCGGCATGGCCGAATGCACGCCATAGATCCGCGCAACATAACAGGCCGTCGAGACGACACCGCGCCGCCCGCCGCCGATGATGACGGGCTTGTCCTCCAGTTCCGGATTGTCGCGTTTCTCGATGGCGGCGAAGAAGGCGTCGCAATCGATATGGGCGATGGCGAGCGCATTGAGTTCGTCGTGGCGCACAATGCGCCTGGCGCCGCACGCGCTGCATTTGAGGGGCTCTGCGTCGAGCGGAGTGAGACAGGCCCGGCAATAGGCGGCCCGGGCACTCATGCCTCGACCTGCCAAAGCCAGGCCGCTCCGCGCACCCCGGAGCTGGCGCCGTGCTGATGCGTCCGCACTTTGGTTTTGACGCCATCGGAAAACAGGAATTCACCCAGCAGCGCCTGCGTCCGCTCGGCGAGGCCCGACGTGTCGGACACGCCGCCGCCGAGAACGACGGTGTCCGCGTCGATGATGTTGATGACGCTGGCGAGCGCGCGTGCCAGACGATGCGCATAGGCCTCGCGGCTCGCTTCAGCCTCGGGTGTCTGTGCCAGGGCGATGTCGCGGGCGCTGAGTTCGGTGCCGTATTGCCGGTTGCAATGCGTCGCCCATCCGGGACCGGAGAGGAAAGTTTCGATACACCCGGTCTGGCCGCACCAGCAGGGTTCGCCGGGATATTCGGAGGGCTGCATCCAGGGCAGGGGGTTATGACCCCATTCCCCGGCAATGCGCTGGGCGCCATCGAGCAACCGGCCGTCAATGACGATACCGCCGCCAACGCCGGTGCCGAGAATCACCCCGAAGACGATGCGGCCGTCGCAGCCGGCCCCGTCGGTCGCTTCCGACAGGGCAAAGCAATCCGCGTCATTGGCGAATCGCATGGGGCGATCGAGGGCGCGGCCGAGGTCCTCGGCGAAGGGGCGGTCATTGAGCCAGACCGAATTGGCGTTGCGCATGCGGCCCGTATCCGGGCTCAGCGAGCCGGGATGGCCGATACCGACATGGGCGCGCTCGCCGGTCGCGGCCTCCGCCTCCTGCACCAGCTGGCAAATCGCAGCGAGCGAGCGGTCATAATCGCGTGGCGTTGCGATGCGGGCGCGGTGGATCTCGCGGCCGTTCGGATCGAGGCCCAGAGCCTCAATCTTGGTGCCGCCGAGGTCGATGCCGATGCGAAACATTATTTTGCCGTATCTGGATGAAATGCCTTGGGAGACCTATCTTGTTCCTAACTTGTTCCGAAAGTCGAGGAAATCCGCCCCAGACTCATGGTTAGTTAAGGAAGATAGGGTTTAGTGCAGGTGGGGTTTATCAAGCACCTAAAGGTGCGTCATCAACGGGAAGCGCGTCGCCGACATGCTGCAGGTCATGCCGAAAAAGGTCCTGATCGTCGAGGATAACGAGCTCAACATGAAGCTCTTCAACGACCTGTTGGAGGCTCATGGTTACGAGACCTTGCAGACCAAGGATGGTTTCAAGGCGCTCGAGATGGCGCGCGAACACACCACCGACCTGATTCTCAGGGATCTCCTGCTGCCGGAAGTGTCCGGCCTGGAAGTCACCAAATGGCTCAAGGATGATGAAAGCCTGCAGACGATCCCGGTCGTCGCGGTCACGGCCTTTGCCATGAAGGGTGATGAAGAGCGCATCCGTGAGGGCGGATGCGAAGCCTATCTGTCCAAGCCGATCACCGTGTCCACCTTTATCGAGACGGTGCGTCAATTCCTGGACTAGGGGGCAAGGATCGATGAGTGCGCGTATCCTTGTCGTAGACGATCAACCCGCCAATGTCAGAATGCTCGAAGCCAAATTGCAGGCCGAGTATTTCGACGTGTGCACGGCCCATGACGGGCCGTCGGCGCTGAGCGTCGCCAATAGCGAACAACCCGACCTGATCCTGCTCGACGTGATGATGCCGGGCATGGACGGTTATGAGACCTGCCGCCGGCTCAAGGCGGAGAATCGCACGCGCCATATCCCCGTGGTCATGGTCACCGCGCTCGACCAGCGCGAGGACCGCATCAATGGCCTCGAGGCCGGAGCAGATGACTTCCTGACCAAGCCGGTTGATGACGTCACCCTGTTTGCCCGGGTGCGCAGCCTCTTGCGGCTCAAGGCCGTGCTCGACGAGTTGCGCTATCGCGACCAGGGCGGGGCTCTGGCGGGCATTGTCAGCGATCCCGCCGAGCTCGATGGCGGCAAGGCTGAGGCGGTGATTATCACGCCCGACGCCAAGGCCGGCGCGCGCTACAACGATGCTATGCCCGAAGGTGTATCCGGGCGTTGTGTCACCGCTCCGGGCGAAGCTGTGGAAGCGGTCGCCGTGCGCTGTGACATCGCCCTGATTGATCTGAGTCATACCGGTTTTGATGGTTTGCGCGTCTGTGCGCGCATCCGCTCGATGCCGAAGACGCGGCAAATGCCCTTGATCGCCATCATCAATTCCGATGATACGCCGAGCGCCGTTCGGGCCCTTGATCTTGGCGTGAACGATATTCTGCATCGCCCGGTCGACGCCCAGGAACTGGCCGCGCGTCTGCGCACCCAGCTGCGCCGCGCCCGCTATGCCGACAAGCTGCGTAACCGGCTCGATGAAAGCCTCGAGATGGCGGTAATCGATCCGCTCACCGGGCTGCACAATCGCCGTTTCCTATCAGCCCGGCTCAATCATGCGGTCGAGAGTGCCAATGTGGGTGGAGCGCCGGTCTCGGTGCTGATCGCCGATATCGACCATTTCAAGCGCGTCAATGACACGCTGGGCCACGAGGCCGGTGACGCGGTGCTCAAGGTCTTTGCAGAGCGTCTCGGCAGCGATCTGCGGGCGCTGGACCAGGCGGCCCGCTATGGCGGTGAGGAATTCGTGGTGATGATGCCGGGCGCGGGTCTGGCTGAAGCCCAGATCGCAGCCGAGCGTCTGCGCCGGGTGATCAGCGAGACCCCGTTCCAGGTCGACGGGATCGGAGAGGTTCCGGTCACGGTGAGTGTAGGCCTGGCCCAGCTGCATGCGGGCGAGAGCGTTGAGTCGCTTCTGCGTCGGGCTGATGCTGCGCTCTATGAAGCGAAGACCGAGGGCCGGAATCGCGTTCAGGCCGCGGTGAATGCCGCAGCCTGATCACGCATCAAACAAGCAGATCAGTCTGCTTACTTGATTTTGCCTTCTTTGAATTCGACGTGCTTGCGGGCAACCGGGTCGTACTTCTTCAGCACGAGCTTCTCGGTCATGGTGCGCGCATTTTTCTTGGTCACGTAGAAATAACCCGTACCAGCCGTGGAGTTCAGGCGGATTTTGATGGTTGTCGGCTTCGCCATGGCTCTAAAGTCCTGGTGTTACGCGCGCGAGCGGCCCCATGCCGTCGCGAGAGCGCGCGAACATACTCATGGGAGGGCGTGTGTCAACTGTTTGACGGTGCCCGAACTGCACGCCAGGCGACGATCAGCACGTAGCCCCCGGCAATTGCGGACAGGACCCAGAGCAGGCCCCAGGGGCCGGCATGGTCCATGGCGATCCCAGCGGCCGGCGGGCCGCCAAATGATCCCAGACCGTATGCGAAGATGAAAGCGGCATTGGCCGCAGCAATGGCACCGCCGGTGAAGCGTTCCCCCAGGAGTGAGAGCCCGACGGTATAAAGACCGCTGACGGCTCCTGACTGCAAGAACATCACGGTCAGCAGCAGCGGGATGTTGGCCCCGGCAAGGCCGACGAAAATGGGTCCGATCGTGGCGGCGCAGGCGATCCACAACAAGGTCAGGCGCCGGTCGGTGCGGTCCGCGACCCAGCCGACCGGGATCTGGAACACGATGGCTCCGAGCGCGACGGCGACGATCATCATCCCGATCATGGAATGATCGAGGCCGATCCGTTCGCCATAGACCGGCATCATCGAGAAAATGAGGGTTTCGATCGCCCCGAAGGCCAGTCCCGCGAGAATCGCGGCGGGCGCCATCGGGATCATCTTGATCATGCTGACCACGGATGCCGCATGAGCGTCGGGGGCGGTTGGGTCAGGCCCGCGCAGGAAGAAGATGGGGATCACGCCCATCAGGAATATCAGGCCGCCGATATAGAAAGCCGCATCGCCAACGCCATGCAGAGAGGAAAACAACAGCCCGCCCGTCCCGAAACCGCCGGCGAGGGCGGTGCCGTATACACCGAGCATCATGGCGCGCCGCTCTGGTGTGACGACCTGGTTGATCCAGCTTTCCGAGATCACGAAGATCACGGTCATGAAACAGCCCACGCTGAAGCGCAGCAGGAACCAGACCCAGACATTGGGGAAATTTGGGAACAGCACGAAGAGCGCCGCCGCCGCCGCCAGCGAGCCGGCCAGAAGCAGGCGGGGCGGTATATAGGTCATCAGCCGCGGCACCAGCGGGGCCATCAGCAGGGTCGACAAGGCCGCTGCTGCCCCATTGAGGCCGACCATCAGACCGGAGCCCGTCATATGTTCCAGCCGCAGCGAGACCAGCGGCATGGACAGGCCGAATACGATGCCGCAGACCATGGCACAGGAGATGGCCGCGACGAGCGAGCGCGTCTGGGCAAACCGATCATCGATGAACAAGGACACCATGGCCGCTGACTTACTCCTAGCCGGGTACAGGTCTTAGTGCTGAAAAATAACCTGGCCGATCAGATGGCCAGCTAGAGCATGTCCACAGCCATGCCGCCGCGGACCTCGCGGATCCAGCGCGGGGGCTCCGGCGCCGGCGGCTGCACGCGTTTCAGTTCGTCTAGAACGAAATGCGTGATGATCGGCAGGTCGAGCGATCGGGATTGGTCCCAGGGCACCCATTGCACGTCTTCCAGCTCGTCGCTGGGCTGAGGTGCACGGTCATCGGCGAGCGCGGAGGCATCGGCGGTGAAGAACCAGGTGTCGAACCGGCGCGTGCGGCCCGGAGGCGTGATGGCGCGGGTAATCAGACGCAGTTCGCCCAGATCGGGCAGTACGCCGTCGCGCAGGAAAGGGCGCCAGTGCGGGTGGCGGGAATGATGCTGGCCGGGACGGGCAATCAAGAGACCGGTTTCCTCGGCTGTTTCACGCACGGCGGCCACCGCGGCGGCGCGGGCCCGGTGTTCCGGGATGCGGCGGCTCATCATGTCGAGGGCTGTCGTTTCAAGGTCGCGGGCGATTGGCGCGGTGGCGTCCGCCCGGTCGACCCGGCCGCCCGGGAAGACGTATTTATTGGGCATGAAGACATGCTTGGACGAGCGCCGGCCCATCAGCACTTCCAGCCCGGCGCCTTCGCCGCGGGTCAGGATCAGCGACGCCGCCAGGCGCGGACGGATCGGTTTGAGCTTTTCATTGCGGCGCTCATCACTCATCGACGGCGTCCTCGTTTCGGTCCGCCGCGTCGCGGAGCATGACCGGGGCGCCGCATGCCTGCACGGCGCGTCGGTCGCGGGCCTTTTTCCGGCCGGGTCAGGATATCGAGCAGCAGCCCGCCGGTCACCGGCGTGGCTTCCTCGATTCGCACGGTAACCGTCATGCCCAGGCGATAGCGATTTCCGCTTTCCTCACCGACCAGAGCATGGGCGCGCTCATCATGATGCCAGCGCTCGGCTCCGAGCTGGCTGATCGGAACCAGGCCGTCGGCTCCGGTTTCCAGCAGCCGGACAAAGGCGCCAAAGCGGGTGACCCCGGTGATCCGGCCTTCAAATTCACCGCCGACGCGTTCCGCCAGATAAAGCGCAATGAAACGGTCGACCGCATCGCGCTCGGCCGCCATGGCGCGGCGTTCCGAATGCGTGATCTCTTCCGCGATCGTGTCGAGGCGGCTGCGTTCCTCATCAGTCTGGCCATCAGGGCCAAGGTCCAGAGCTCGGATCAGGGCGCGGTGGACGGTGAGGTCGGCATAGCGGCGGATCGGCGAGGTGAAATGGGCGTAGCGGTCGAGATTGAGGCCGAAATGGCCGAGGTTTTCGGTATCGTAGATGGCTTGGGACTGGCTGCGCAGCACGACCTCGTTGACGGTCTCATAGTGTTCGGTGCCCTTGGCCTGGGCGAGCAGCTTGTTGAAGCGTTTCGGCGTCGCCTTCTCGCCCTTGCTCCACTTCATCGACACGGTCTGGAGAAAGTCGGACAGGCCCTCGATCTTCTCCAGCGAGGGCTGTTCATGCACCCGGTAGATCAGCGGGGTGCGTTTCATTTCCAGGCTTTCTGCGGCGCAGACATTGGCCTGGATCATGAATTCTTCGATCAGCTTGTGCGCGTCGAAGCGCTGTCGCACTTCAACTCCAAGGACCTGACCATCCTCACCAACCCTAACGCGGCGTTCGGGCGCATCGATTTCCAACGGCTCGCGGTCAGCGCGCGCCTTGGAAAGGGCCGCATAGGCGCCCCATAGCGGCCGTAGGACGCTGTCGAGCAATTGTACGGCCTTGTCCGGCCCGCCGCCGTCGATGGCGTTCTGGGCGTCGGTATAAGAGAGTTTCGCCGCCGACTTCATCCAGCCGCGGATGAAACGGTGAGAGCGTTTCTGGCCGTATTGGTCAAACACCATGCGAACGGCCATGCAGGGGCGCTCTTCCAACTCGCGCAGTGAACACAGATCGTTGGACAGGCGCTCCGGCAGCATCGGCACGACGCGGTCGGGCAGGTAGACGGAATTGCCGCGCTTGAAGGCGCCACGGTCCAACTGGCCGCCCGGTTCGATATAGGCGGCGACATCGGCGATGGCGACAATGACGACCCAGCCGCCCTTATTGCTTTCGTCCTCGTCCCGCGCCGCAAAGACCGCATCGTCATGGTCTTTCGCGTCATCCGGGTCGATGGTGATCAGCGGCAGGGCGCGCAGGTCTTCGCGCTGGCCCATCTTGGCCGGTTTGATCTTTTTCGTCTCGGCCAGCTCGGCCTCGGAGAAGCCTTGCGGCACACCATGGGCGTGCAGGGCGATAACACTGCCGGCGCCGGGGCTGTCGACATCGCCGAGCACTTCAACGATTTCGGCGGTCTTGAGCCCGTAGCGGCGTTCCTTGGCAATGCGCACCAGGACGAGATCGCCATCCTGAGCCTTGTCATTCTCGCCCTTGGCCGGGACCAGTTCGTGCCGTGTGCGTCTGTCGACCGGCATCAGGCGGGCATAGCCCTTTTCCGGTTTGCGCATCACGCACAGCACACGATGCGCGCTCTGGCCGAGCTTCTTCAGCAGGCGTGCCTCATAGGAACCGTCATCCTGCACTGCGAGGCGGACGAGGGCCTTGTCACCGATCCCGAGCGCGGGCTGGCCCGGGCCGCCCGCGCCCTCGCCAGGGGCGAGGCGAATGACCGGGGCTGCCCGGTCGGCACGGACCGGCTCAGCCAGCAATTCCCCATCGCTGTCGCGGTCGGTGATCATCACCACGGTGACCGCGGGCAGGGCGCCGGCAAGGACGTAATTGCGCTTGGAATCCTTGGCGATGACGCCTTCTTGCTCAAGGATCGCCAATTGTTCCTTGAGATGGCGTTTGTGATCGGAGCCCTTCAGGCCGAGTGCACGTGCAAGCTCGCGCTTGCCGAACTGGCCCTCGCCCTGTTTGACGGCCTCGACCAGGCCTTCGCGGGTGAAGCCGGCCAGTTTCGGATCCGGTTTGCTCACGCCTCAATCCGCTGCTTTCTTGGTGGTCTTCTTGGCCGTGGTCTTCTTCTTGGCGGGCGCTTTCTTCTTGGCCGGCGCCTTTTTCTTGCCGCCCCTTGCCGCCTTGGCGTTGACCAGTTCCATGGCCTGTTCAAGCGTCACCGTTTCCGGCTCTGTGCCCTTGGGCAGGGTGGCGTTGATCTTCTCGTATTTGACGTAAGGACCATAGCGGCCGCTCATGATGCGGACCGGCTTGCCCTCATGCTCGCCGAGCTCCTTGAGCGCGGTTGCAGCTTGGCCGCGGCGGCCCGGATTGGCGATCTTGTCGGCGATGGCCGAGACGGCGCGATTGAGGCCAATCTCGAACACATCCTCGACCGATTGCAGGTTCGCATAGGTCTTGCCGTGATGGACGTAGGGCCCATAGCGGCCAATCGCTGCGGTGATCGGCTCGCCATCATCAGGGTGATTGCCCACCAGGCGCGGCAGGCTCATCAGCTGAATCGCCTTGTCCTCGGTCAGCGCGTGCGGATCCCAGCCCTTGGGGATGGAGGCGCGCTTGGGCTTGTCCTCGCCGTCGACTTCCATTTCCAGGTAAATGCCGAACCGGCCATCCTTCATTATGATCGGCTTGCCGCTGTCAGGGTCGATCGCGATCTTGCCATCGCCCTCGATAACGCTCTGCGCCTCGGTCGGGCTCATCTGGCGGGTGAATTTGCAATCGGGGTGATTGGAACAGCCCAGGAAAGCCCCGAATTTGCCCAGACGCAGGCTCAGCGTGCCTTCCTTGCAGGACGGGCACAGGCGCGGATCAGAGCCGTCTTCGGTCGCCGGGAAGATGTGCGGGGCGAGCGCTTCGTTGAGCGCGTCGAGCACATTGGTAATACGCAGCTCGCCGATCTCGTCTACCGCCGAGCGGAATTCGGTCCAGAAATCGCGCAGCAATTGCTTCCAGTCGAGATCCCCGGCCGAGACCTTGTCGAGCTGGGTCTCGAGGCCCGCGGTGAAGTCATATTCGACATAGCGCGCGAAGAAATTCTCGAGGAAGGCTGTGACGACGCGGCCCTTGTCTTCCGGGTGGAAGCGGTTCTTGTCCATGCGGACATACTCCCGGTCGCGCAGCACCTGCAGCGTCGAGGCATAGGTCGAAGGGCGGCCAATGCCGAGCTCTTCCATACGCTTGACCAGCGAGGCTTCGGTGAAGCGCGGCGGCGGCTGGGTGAAGTGCTGGTCGGCATAGGTTTTCTCTGCCGAAGCGGCCGCACCTTGCTCGACCTTGGGCAGGCGGGCTTCGCCTTCGTCCTCTTCATCGTCGCGGCCTTCCTGGTAGAGCGTCAGGAAGCCATCGAACTGCAACACCGAACCGGTGGCCCGCAGGGCGGTCTGCTGGTCCGAGCTGGTTATATCGATCGTGGTGCGCTCGAAGCGGGCGCTTTCCATCTGGCTGGCGACCGCGCGGCGCCAGATCAGCTGGTAGAGACGCGCCATATCGCCGTCGAGATTGAGTGTTTTGGGCAGGCGCGAGAAACTGGTCGGGCGGATCGCCTCGTGCGCCTCCTGGGCGTTCTTGGCCTTGGAGGAATAGAAGCGCGGCTTGGGCGGCACGTAGAGTGCGCCATGTTCGTCGGCGATGACGTCGCGCACCTGGTTGATGGCTTCGCTGACCATGGAGACGCCGTCGGTACGCATATAGGTAATGAGACCCACCGTCTCGCCACCGATATTCACGCCCTCATAGAGTTTCTGCGCCGTCTGCATGGTGCGGGTGGCGGAAAAGCCCAGCTTGCGGGCGGCTTCCTGCTGCAGTGTTGAGGTGGTGAAGGGCGGGGGCGGATTACGCTTGGTCGGCTTGGCTTCGACCGAGGTTACCGAAAGGTCGGCCGCATTGATGGCGTCTACCGCGGCATTGGCCGAAGCGCGGTCCTTGATCGAGAGCTTTTGCAGTTTCTTGCCGTTAAGGCTGACCAGTTTGGCCCGGAACGGATCCCCACCGGCGCGGATATCGGCATCGACAGTCCAGTATTCTTCCGCCGTGAACTTTTCGATCTCCAGTTCCCGGTCACAGATCAGGCGCAGGGCTACGGATTGGACACGGCCAGCGGAACGCGAACCGGGCAGTTTACGCCAAAGCACCGGCGACAGGGTGAAGCCGACCAGATAATCCAGCGCGCGGCGCGCCAGATAGGCGTTCACCAGCTCCATATCCACGGCACGCGGATGGCGCATGGCCTCCAGGATCGCCGGCTTGGTAATAGCGTTGAAGGCGACCCGCTGCACGTCGACATTCTTGAGAACGCGGCGCTTGGTCAGCGCTTCGAGCAGGTGCCAGGAAATCGCTTCGCCTTCGCGATCCGGGTCAGTCGCCAGGATCAGGCGATCGCTTTCCTTGACCGCATCCGCGATCGCCTTGACGCGCTTGGCCGACTGGCTGTCGACCTCCCAGTCCATCGCGAAATCCTCATCCGGCTTGACCGAACCATCCTTCGGCGGAAGGTCGCGGACATGCCCGAAACTCGCCAGCACGGTATAGTCGGAACCTAAGTATTTATTGATGGTTTTTGCTTTTGCAGGCGATTCGACGACGACAACATTCATCGGGGCAGCATCCAGTCCGGAACGGGAGAATCTCCAAGCTCAAAGCTTAGCGATCGGGGCGCGCGAAGGTGTGCGACCGATTTGGCGCTGTCAACTCGGCTGTGCGGGGGCCGTTTGCCGCGAGGCCAGTCTCAGCGGCCCGGAGCGACCGTGAAACAGGGTTCGCCCTGGGCTGAAAAGTCGGCGCAGGCGGCATCGGCCTGGGAGGCGCTCAGGGCCTCGAAGCGGGCGCGCCAGAGCACGCCATTATCGGTCTCGACCCGGCGCGCGGCTTGCTGGGCGCCATCCAGTGCGGTGGAGACATGGGCGATACGTGACAGGCGTGCGCGCGCTTGATCGGCAGAATGATAGGCGCCGACCTGGACCGACCAGACCGTGAATGAAGCGGGCGGACCGGCGTCTTCTGCCTCGGCGCCTTGCATGGGGGCGGTGCCCGGCTCGCGCAGTTCGTCGGTCAGTTCGATCCGTAGCGGTTGATTGGCCTCGGCTGACCCCATTTCTGTCGGGGCTGCGACACCGAGCGCGGCGAAATCGTGCGCGATCAGGCGCTGTTCGCGCACCGGGTTGAGCCGCGGCGAGGACAGTTCGGCGAAAAGCTGGGTTTCCTGGCGGCGGGCAAGGGAGCCAAAGGCGGCGTCGAGCAATTCTTCGGCATGGGCATCGCGGGCCTGCGCGGTCGGCCCGCCCATCACAACGGCAATCAGGCGGTGACCGTGACGCTCGGCAGAGACGACGATATTGAAGCCGGAGGCGCGGATATACCCGGTCTTGAGGCCATCAACGCCGTCGACGCGTCCGACCAGCGAGTTGTGATTGCGGTAGGTCTGGCCGCCATAGGTGAAGCTGTCGGCGTTGAAATAGGCAAAGTATTGGGGGTAGTCGCGATGCAAGGCGATGGCCAGTCGCGCCATGTCGCGGGCGCTGGTGACCTGGCGGGCGTCCGGCAGGCCGGACGCGTTGCGGAACACTGTGTTTTCCAAACCAAGACCGGTGGCCCGTTGGGTCATGGCTTCGGCAAAGCGGGCTTCCCCTCCTGCCAGACGCTCGCCAACGGCCAGCGCGACGTCATTGGCGCTTTTGACGATCAGGGCGAGAATGGCGTCTTCAACCGTGATGGCGTCGCCGGTACGCAATCCCAGGTGCGAGGGCGGAGCCGCAGCAGCCCGGGCACTGACGCGGATCTGGTCTTGCAGTCCGATCTCACCGAGTTCTATCGCCTCGAAGATCATGTACAGCGTCATCATCTTGGTGAGAGACGCTGGATGGCGCTGGGCCTCTGACCGACGCGAATGCATGACCACGCCCGTGCCCTGGTCGACGACAAAGGCCGCATAGCGTTCATTGGCCGTTGCTCCAGCGACCGGCAGGGTCAGGGCGAGGAGGCTCGCGCTCAGGGCGATTATCAGCACGCGAAGAATGCTCATGCCGAAAGTCTAAAGGGCAGGCTGTTTCCAGCCGGTTAAGCCTAATCCCCGGGCAAAATCCGGGTTTTGTGCGGTGCACAAAATTCGCTTGACGGGCGTGCTGCAGGTGCGTATAAATGCTGCGACTGCGAAGATGTAGTCAAGCATCAGCACAGTGTGAGCCATGACCGACACACCAAAGACCGAACCCAAAGCTGCCAAGCCTGCCGCGCCCTCCAAGCCGCGCGACATTGCCAAGCCGGTTGCTGCATCCGAGACTGCCCCGGCCGCTCCGGTTGCCAAAGCCGCGGTGAAAAAGGCTCCGGTGAAAAAGTCGGCCGCGAAGACTGCATCTGCGAAGAAGCCGGTCGCCAAGCCGGCTCCGAAGAAATCCGCACCGAAAAAGCCGGTTGCGAAAAAAGCGGCACCGAAGCCTGCCGCTGACAAGAAGACGAACTCTGCGGCCGCCGCCCCGGCCGCCCAAGCCAAAGTTGGAATTGATATGAACCAGACCCTGGAAACCATGACCACCGCCTCCAACGAAGCCGTCAAAGAAGGCTTCGAGAAGACCCTGTCTGCCGTTAATGATGCCACCAAGTTCCACAAGGAAACCGTGGACGCCATGATCGAGTCCGTTACCGTCACCGGTAAGGGCATCGAAACCGTCAACTCCAATGCCGTCGCTTATGCCAAGTCGGCCATGGAAGAGAGCGTCGCGGTCACCAAGGCTGTCGCCTCTGCCAAATCGGTCCAGGAAATCTTCGAGATCCAGTCTGACTACGCCAAGTCCGCCATGGATACCTACCTGTCCGAGCTGAACAAGACGTCCGAGCTGTTCTCCGACCTGATGAAGAACTCGGCCAAGCCGATCAATGACCGCGTTTCTGCGGCAATCGATCTGGCTCAGTCCCAGCGTTAAGCGAGTGGCGCCGTAGCGTCATCCCAAACTCGTGAGTGAAGATGGGTCCGGCGTTCGCGCCGGGCCCATTTTGTTTGCGGTGAGCTGCGGGTGGATTCTTGCGGCCGGGGAAAAGCCGGGAAACCGGCTGGACTTCATGTTACCATAAAGTGATGGATGGTTTGCAGGAGGCCTCTTTCCGGCCCGTCCGCTCCTTCCTATCTATCTGTGCGAAGTGCCTGAGTAAAAATTAGACCGATTATAATATGACCGAACGAAATCAAGAAGATGCGGGCCCTGACGAGGAATCCGGCCTGGCGACAAAGACCCGCCCGGCGACAAAGAAACCTTCGCTTTACCGTGTTTTGCTACTCAATGATGACTACACGCCCATGGAGTTCGTCGTTGAGATTCTCGTTCGAATATTTCGGAAAACTCCCGAAGACGCAGCAACAATAATGCTCCACGTTCATCAGAACGGCGTCGGTATGTGCGGTGTGTACACGTACGAGGTTGCCGAAACCAAGGTGGCTCAGGTTATGGACGCTGCACGACGCGGTCAGCACCCGCTCCAGTGCACGATGGAAAAGGAATAGAGTGGTGCCGAGTTTCTCTACCGACTTAGAAGACAGCCTGCACCGCGCTTTAGGTTATGCCAATGAGCGTGGGCACGAATTCGCTACGCTGGAGCATCTCCTCCTTGCCCTCGTGGACGATCAG
The DNA here is from genome assembly GCF_030149235.1 of Maricaulis sp. Taxonomy (GTDB): domain Bacteria; phylum Pseudomonadota; class Alphaproteobacteria; order Caulobacterales; family Maricaulaceae; genus Maricaulis. Next base: position 18,483 of record NZ_JASBRW010000037.1, read on the forward strand.
GATGCCAGCGCGGTCATGAAGGCCTGCGATGTCGATCTCGACGAGCTGCGTGCGACCCTGGTGGAGTATATCGACAGCGAGCTGACCGAGCTTGTTGTCGACGACGACGAGGACGCCAAGCCGACGGCGGGTTTCCAGCGGGTGATCCAGCGCGCCGTGATTCACGTCCAGAATGCCGGACGTGAAGAGGTGACCGGGGCCAATGTGCTCGTCGCGCTGTTCGCCGAGCGCGAAAGCCATGCGGCCTACTTCCTCGCCGAGCGCGACATGACGCGCTATGACGCGGTCAACTTCATCTCCCATGGTATTGGCCGCAAGGCCGGCGCGACCGAGTCCCGTGCCGTGCGCGGAACCAATGAGGAGCCGGAAGAAAAGCAGAAAGATGGTGATGCGTTGACCGCCTACACCGTCAATCTGAACGAGAAGGCCAAGGCTGGCGGTGTTGATCCGCTGATCGGGCGCGACTCGGAGGTCGAGCGCTGCATCCAGGTGCTGTGCCGCCGCCGCAAGAATAATCCGCTCCTGGTCGGTGACCCGGGTGTTGGCAAGACCGCCATCGCCGAGGGCATTGCGCGCAAGATCGTTGAAGGCCAGGTTCCCGAAGTGCTCGCGACCGCGACGATCTACTCGCTGGACATGGGTTCGCTCCTGGCCGGCACGCGCTATCGCGGTGATTTCGAGGAGCGCGTGAAGCAGGTCGTCAAGGAGCTCGAGCAAAAGGACAATGCCGTCCTCTTCATCGACGAGATCCACACCGTCATCGGTGCAGGCGCGACGTCGGGCGGGGCGATGGATGCATCCAACCTGCTCAAGCCGGCGCTGCAGTCCGGCGAGCTGCGTTGTATGGGGTCAACGACCTACAAGGAATACCGTCAGCACTTCGAGAAGGACCGGGCCCTGGCTCGGCGCTTCCAGAAGATCGACGTGGTCGAGCCGTCGGTGCCGGATGCGATCAAGATCCTGCAGGGACTGAAATCCTATTTCGAGGATTTCCACGATGTCCGCTTCACCAATGAATCGCTGAAGTCCGCTGTCGAGCTGTCTTCGCGCTACATGGGGGATCGCAAACTGCCCGATAAGGCGATTGATGTGATCGACGAGGCCGGAGCCCAGATGCGTCTGATGCCGGCGTCCAAACGCAAGAAGACGATTGGCGTGAAGGAAGTTGAAGGCGTGGTTGCGACCATTGCCCGCATTCCTCCGAAGTCCGTGTCCAAGGACGATGAGACGGCGCTGAAGAATCTCGAAGGCGATCTGCAGCGTGTGGTCTTTGGCCAGGACGAGGCGATCACCAAGCTGTCGACTGCGATCAAGCTGGCGCGTGCCGGCCTGCGCGAGCCGAACAAGCCGATTGGTTGCTATCTCTTCTCCGGCCCGACCGGTGTCGGCAAGACCGAGGTCACCAAGCAGCTGGCCGACATTATGGGTGTCCATCTGGAACGCTTCGACATGTCCGAATACATGGAGCGTCACGCGGTTTCCCGCCTGATCGGCGCACCTCCGGGCTATGTTGGCTTCGATCAGGGCGGTCTGTTGACCGATGCGGTCGATCAGCACCCGCACTGTGTTCTGCTGCTCGACGAGATCGAGAAAGCGCATCCGGACCTTTTCAATATCCTTTTGCAGGTGATGGACAATGGAACGCTGACCGACTCGAACGGCAAGAAGGTTGATTTCCGCAATGTCATCCTGGTGATGACCACCAATGCGGGCGCGGCCGATGCGCAGAAGGAAGCGATCGGTTTCGGTCGTGGCAAGAAGACCGACGAAGCCGACAAGGCCGTCGAGAAGCTGTTCACGCCGGAATTCCGCAACCGTCTCGATGCAGTCATTCCGTTCGCACCGCTCAGCGCCGAGTCGATCTCTCGCGTCGTCGAGAAGTTCGTGCTGCAACTGGAAGCCCAGCTCATCGATCGCGGCGTGACTTTCGAGCTGACCCCGGATGCGACGGCCTGGCTTGCGGATCGCGGCTATGACAGTCGCTTCGGTGCCCGCCCGCTCGGACGGGTGATACAGGAGCACATCAAGAAGCCGCTGGCGGATCAGATCCTGTTCGGCGAGCTTAAGAAGGGCGGCCTGGTCAAGGTGGATATCGACGAAGCCGACACGGAACGCCTTGACTTCCACATCACGCCTGGCGATCGGCTGCTGCCGCGTAACAAGAAGGGGGCCAAGGACAAGGCCGAAAAGGCTTAAGTCCCAGGTTCAGACCTGATGAAGACGGCGCTGCTGACGGGGCGCCGTTTTTCCTTGGGGAAAATGCGGGTGGCGTGTGCACCATCACACTGTGAACTCGTGCCGGCCGGGCTAATCTCGGCCTCATGTCCCGCGCCCGTGAAATACTGGCCGAAACCTTCGGCTTTCCCGCCTTCCGGCCCGGCCAGGAAGACGTCGTCGAGCGTCTCCTGGCGGGCACAAACACGTTGTGCGTCATGCCGACCGGGGCCGGTAAATCACTGTGTTATCAGGTACCGGCTCTGCTCAAGGACGGGCCAAGCATTATTGTCTCACCGCTGACGGCCTTGATGGACGCCGGCCTCGCCGCGAATGGTGTGAACGCCGCTGCGATCCATTCCGGCCGCAGCCGGGAGGAGAATGTGGCCGCCTGGATGGCATTCAAGTCGGGCGAGGCCAAACTGCTTTATCTCTCGCCGGAACGCCTGATGACCGAGCGTATGCTGTCAGCCCTCGAGCCCCTGGCTCCGGCGATGTTTATCGTTGACGAGGCGCACTGCATCTCCAAATGGGGCGCCAGTTTCAGGCCCGAATACGAGATGCTGACAGCGCTCAAGCAGCGTTTTCCTAATGCCACTCTGGGCGCGTTTACGGCAACGGCAGACGAGGCCACCCAGGCCGATATCGCCGCCAAGCTTTTCGACAGGGATGGCGATGTCCTGGTGCATGGTTTTGACCGGCCCAATCTTTCGCTGGCGGTAAAGCCCAAACAGGGCTGGAAAGCCCAGCTGATCGAGTTCCTTGAGCCGCGCCGGCAGGCTGCGGGTATTGTCTATTGCCTGTCGCGTCGTCAGACCGAGGAGGTTGCGGAGCTGCTGTGCGCTGAAGGCTATCGCGCCTTGCCCTATCATGCAGGGCTATCGCCCGAGACCCGCCGGGAGAACCAGGAAAGCTTCATGGCCGAGAGCGGCGTGGTTATGGTCGCCACGATCGCCTTTGGCATGGGCATCGACAAGCCGGATATTCGCTATGTCCTGCACCTATCGCTGCCAGGCTCAATGGAAGCCTATTACCAGGAAATCGGCCGGGCCGGCCGTGATGGTGCGCCGGCCGATGCGATGATGCTCTACTCCATGGCGGATGCGCGCTTGCGCCGGCAATTCATAGAGGAAGAGGGGGCCAGTGAGGACCATCGCCGCCGCGAGCACAAGCGCCTGGATGCGCTCCTGGCCTATTGTGAAGCCACCCAATGCCGCCGCGTCGCCTTGCTGGCCTATTTCGGTGAGGGCGGGGCGGAGGCCTGCGGGAATTGCGATGTCTGCCTCGACCCGCCCGAACTGATCGACGGCACGCGTGAGGCGCAAATGCTGTTCTCCGCCATCGCCCGGACCGGCGAACGCTTCGGTGGTGGTCACATTACCGATGTTCTGCGCGGTAGTGCGACGGAAAAAGTCACCGCCCGCGGCCATGACAGCCTGCCGACCTTCGGCATCGGAGCAGACAAGGCCAAGACTTATTGGCAGGGCCTGATCCGGCAAATGCTGGCCGGTGGCTGGCTCGAGCTTGATATCAGTGGGTATGGCGCCCTGCGTCTGACCCCGGCCGGCCGCGCGGTATTGAAAGGCGAGGGCAAGGTCGAGATCCGCCAAATCGTCACCAAGCGGGAGAACCGCCGCACCAAGACCGCTATCGCCGCGGCTGCCGAGGGTGTTGATGATGAACTCCTGGCCCGTCTCAAGGCGGTTCGCCGCGATCTGGCGTCCGAAAAGGGCGTGCCGGCATACGTGATTTTCTCTGATGCCAGCCTGATCGACATGTGCCTGATACAGCCGCGGACGCTGGATGAAATGGCGAGCGTCAACGGCGTCGGACCGAAAAAGCTCAAGGACTTCGGCGAGACTTTCCTGACCGCCTTGGCGACAAGCGCCTGAGTTCGCTTTACTCGTCGCTGGGCGATGCGGACATTTATCGTGGTACACGGCGTCTGGTTTTCCCGCTTGAGCCTGATGGGCTGGTTCATGCTGAACCAGGGGCCGAACGGCAATACCCGAATACTCGATGGGCCTGCAGACATCATCATTTCCTTTGCCTGCTATCTGCTGCCGCTGTTGATTTTCGCGCTCTATCAACGCGTTGCGGACAGTTCTGAGGCCTGGTTCAAATGGGTGATGTCCGCCGTCATGCTGCTTGCGGTTGCGGCGACTGGTTTGGGGATCATCGCGGCCTACATGATGCTGCAGAGCCCGCACCTTTAAGGCTTGCTGTATTCGTCTGCTCGCTTTCGCGTGCAAAGCGAATTTTGCAGATTGTCAGATGGTGAGGAGCTGTTAACTATTCCGCTCCAGCTCGGCTGGTCGATAGATATCACTAGGGGAGAATTCCATGAAGAAGCTCGTTCTCGGCGCACTCGTCGCCGCTTTTGCCGCTGCGCCGGCTCTGGCTCAGGCCACCACCATCGAATTCGTTCGTGATGATGGCACCACTTTTGTCGGCGTGTTCGATGCCGACGGTACGGCCTCCATCAATGGTGCAGCTGCAGAAGGCTATACCTGGGACGAAACCACGCGGCAGCTCTGCGCCAGCTCCGGCCTTTGCGTGACCTTCGACGAAGCTGGTGAAGGTGTGGGTTTCTCCACCCGCTACACCACCAATGAAGGCAATGCCGGTACCGCGACGATTACGGCGCGCACCGAGTAAGCCTTTTGAAGCATTGCTTCTATGGCAACGGCGCTCCGGTTTCGGGGCGCCGTTTCTTTTTGCGGTCAGGGGCTTGATTAGCGTCGCCACGGCGATGAAGCTGGCTGGCTACAAAACGGGAAATCCGGGGAGGTCGATATGAGCTGGGCATTGTCCATTGATCGTGAAACGATTGCCAATGTGTCGCTGGTGGAAGAGGCCGAGCGGGCTCTTGATGCCGGTCAGGCGCGGCTGGCCGTGCGCCGGTTTGCGCTGACCGCCAATAATATTACCTATGCCGCCTTCGGCACGGTGATGCGCTATTGGGACTTCTTCCCGGGCGAGGACGGACGGGGACGGCTTCCGGTCTGGGGTTTTGCCGAAGTGGTCGAGAGCCGGGCTGAAGGGCTCGATATTGGCGAACGCATCTACGGCTATTTTCCCGCAGGAAGCGAATTGGTCGTCCAGCCCGAACGGATTGATGAGGCGGGTTTTATCGATGCAGCGCCGCACCGCGCCGAGTTGCCGCCCGCCTATAACCGCTATCAGCGCTGCAGCGCGGACCCGGCCTGGTCCGAAACCATCGAGCCGGCGCAAATGGTTCTGCAGCCACTTTTCATTACCTCTTTTCTCATCGCGCCCTATCTGCGCGAGCTAAACGCCTTCGGGGCCGCGACTATCGGCCTTACTTCGGCGTCTTCAAAGACTGCGATCGCCTTGGCCTGGCTGCTCAAGGCCGCTCCCATTGAGGGGGTGAAGGTGGAAGGCCTGACCTCGGCGCGCAATGCTGCCTTTGTCGAGGGACTTGGCCTCTATGACAGCGTGCGGACCTATGACATGATCGAGGACATGCCGGTCGGGGAGGCTTATGCGGTCGTCGATTTCGCGGGTGATGGCGGGCTCAATACGCGGCTGCACAGCCATCTCGGGACCGCATTGAATGCCAATGTCCGCGTTGGCGGCGCGCACTGGGAAAACAGTGCGCCGGTCAGTGACCTTCCGGGGGTGAAACCGGAATTCTTCTTTGCTCCCGATCATGTGCGCAACAAGATCAAGGAATGGGGCCAGGATGAATTCAACCGCCGCTACAAGTCGGATTGGGATGGGTTTGCCGCCGCAGCCGCGGAGTATTTCGACTATACCGAGGCCGCAGGCGGTGAGGGCGCGCTTGAGGTCTATCAGGCCTTGATCCGCGGCGCGGTGGCAGCCTCCAGTGCGAAAACCGTACGGGTCTGACCGGACCCGTAATGCCTGCTCAGGGCAGTTCGATCTTGGCGGCGATCTGTGCGGCGAGGGCCTGAAGCTCCTCCATATCCGCCATGCCGTTTCCATGACCCGCCATCACATCGTTTTCCATGCGCGGAATGATGTGAAAATGGACATGAAAGACGGACTGGCCGGCGGGAGCACCGGAGAATTGCGTCATGACAATGCCATCGGGATCGAGGGCCTTGCGTACCGCCTCGGCAATCCACTTCACCCGCACCATTGCCCCCTGTAGGGCGCCGTCCGTGAGTTCAAGCAGATTGCGCGCGGGTTCGCGCGGCACGACAAGAACATGGCCGCGGGTCTGCGGGAAGGCATCCATGAAGGCGAGAACCTGCTCATCCTCATAGACCTTGGCGCAGGGCATTTCGCCGCGCAGGATCTTCGCAAAGATGTTGTCCGGGTCGTAGCTGCCGTTGAGGCTCATGGAAGATCTCCCTGTCCAATATCCGACTTAAACGGGCTCTCTTCATTCATCAAGGCGATGTCTTGAAGGATGGCGGGGCGTTCACGTGCCAGATAATCGGCGACAGCGCCCCGCAGGCCGTCGTGGGCAATATAGTGAGCCGAGTAGACCGGGGATGGGCGATAGCCGCGAGCGAGCTTGTGGTCGCCTTGGGCACCAGCCTCGACGCGGTTGAGGCCGCGTGCGATCGCGGCATCGACGGCCTGGTGATAGCAAAGCTCGAAATGCAGGAAGGGATGATCGGCCAGCCTGCCCCAATAGCGGCCGTAGAGCGCGTGCGAGCCGATGAAGTTGAGTGCGGAGGCGATATAGCGCCCCTCGGCCTTGGCCATGACCAGCAAGACCTTGTCGGCCATGCGCTGGTGGATGAGATCGAAAAAGCCCCGGTTGAGATAGGGATAACCCCATTTGCGTGAACCGGTATCCTGGTAGCAGGCAAAGAACACATCCCAGTGCTCCGGGCGCAGCGCGTCCCCGGTCAGCTGCTCAATCTCCAGCCCTGCCTGGGCCTCGCGTCGTTCGCGCTTCAGATTCTTGCGCTTGCGTGCGGACAGGTCAGCGAGAAAGTCGTCGTAATCGGCATAGTCGCGATTGCTCCAGATAAACTGACGATCAATCCGTTTGAGCAGGCCCAGCTCGCCGAGCTCATTCCAGGCGTCTTCGGTTGGAAAATTCAGATGCCAGGAAGACACGCCCCATTGCTGTGTAGTCTGGACCGCCCCGGCGACAAGCGCACGGCGAATGCCGGCATCCTCCGCCAGAACCCGCCGCCCGGTCACAGGGGTGAAGGGAACCGCCGTCAGCAGTTTGGGATAATACTGGCCGCCGGCGCGCTCCAGGGCATCTGCCCAACCATGGTCGAAGACATATTCGCCCTGACTGTGGGTTTTAACATAGAGCGGCAGGGCACCGCGTAGGGTCGTGGTCTCGTCTTCAACAATAAGATGGCGCGGTGACCAGCCCGTCTCATCTCCGACGCAGACACTTTCCTCGAGCGCCTGCAGGAAGTCCCAGCTGAGGAAGGGGTCGTACTCGGCGCCGGGCGGATTGGCGATCGCGTCCCACGCGCTAGGCTCGACCTCGCTCAGGCTCGAGATCGAGCGCAGGGTCAGAGACGGCCCCTCGGTCTCATGCGCCTCTTCATCATCCATAGCGGCTTAGTTGCGGCGGCGGCGCTCGCGGCGTTCGCGGCGCAGATCGGCTTCGGTCGGCATGCTCACCGCGACGATCTCGGACGCCCGGAACCAGGCGGGCGTGCCCTGGTCAAGATGCTCGCGAGCCCGGCTGGCAAATTGGTGCGCGCGGGACCGGTTGCCCATGGCAAAGGACTGTTCCGCCACGGCCAGCCGTGCCAGGCCGGTATCGCCATTGCGCTCGTGTACGATGGACAACTGGTACCAGCCAAAGGAATTGTCCGGCTCGATGTCGAGTGCGACCCGGAGGTGGCGCTCAGCCTCTTCGGTATAGCTCGGCTCATCCATGGCAATCATGGCGACGGCGAGATTGATGCGGAGAAGGGGGGCGGTCGGCTCGAGCTCGACGGAGCGAGCATGATAGGCGATCGACTCCTCCGTGCGCCCGCTTTCGAACAGCATCTGGCCGTAGAGTTCCTGGAAATACGGGTTGTCCGGTTCCTCGGCGATCAGGCTTTCGATCTCCTCACGCGCTTCGTCGAGGCGCGCGTCATGGTAATAGGCAACCGCGCGAGCATAGCGCGCCGGGATGGACTGGTCGGTTTCCGGATAGCGGAAAAACACGAAGCGCGGTTCCACCAGGAAACCATAGATCTTGGCCTGGATGCGGCGCAGATTGGCGATTTCTTCCGGCGTGTCGGTGACTTCATAATGCTCGGCACTCTCAACGCGCTCGCGCAGGGCCGCGATACGGTCCGAGGAGAGCGGGTGTGAGCGGAAATAGGGGAAGCGCCGCGCATTGCTCATCACTTCCTGGTAGCGGAACTTCTCGAAGAACTCGACGAGTCCGAGACCGGACTGGCCGCTATCCTCCAGAAAGGCGAGGGCCGCCTGGTCTGCCGAGGCTTCCTGGGCGCGACTATAGGTGAGCCATGAAAGAGCGCCGAATTGTTGGCTTGAGCCAATCAGCGCACTGGCGGCACCGCCTTCACCGGCCAAGGCAGCAAGCAGGCCGAGCCCCATTGAGACATACATCGGGACCGCTGCGGCCGCCATGCCATCACCCGATCGCGCCAGGTGCGCGCCGGAAATGTGCGCGGCCTCGTGCGCGATGACGCCCTTAAGCTGGTTCGGCGTATTGGCTTCAACAATGATGCCGGTGTGGAGGAAAATATTTTGACCGCCGGTAACGAAGGCGTTCAGGCTCTGATCTGCCACCAGATAGAGGCTGACATCGGCCCGTTCCAATCCGGCGGCATCGAGCAGGGGATCGGAATACTCGCGCATCATGTGCTCGATTTCCGTGTCCCGGATCAGGGATTGGCCCAAGGCCGGTACGCTTGTGACCGCCAGCAGACTAGCTGCTGCGGCGATGGCTTTCAGGATATTCATCCTGCCTCCACTACTCAGCCCCCGCCCTGGCATGATAGCAGCGGATCCCCATCGCGCTACTGGTGATGCAAACGGCCGGCTATCACAAGACGGAGAGCCGGCCGTCAGGCGTAATCAGTTGCCGAACAGACCCGTCCGGTTCCACCAACCGCGCCGTTTCGGCTTGGACGGCTCATCCGGTTCGGCGGCTTCAGCCTCAGTGACGACTTCCGGTTCAGCCTTCGACTCAGCTTCGGCTACCGGATCCGGCGCGGCTTCAGCGACCGGCTCGGCAGCCGGCTCGGCCTCTACGTCCTTCTTCTTACGCGAACGCCTCGGCTTGGGCTTTTCCGTCGCGGCGTCGGTGCTGTCATCCGCAGCGGCCTCGACAGAAGGCGCTTCAGCCGTCTTGCGGCGCGTGCGGCGCTTCGGCTTGGCTTCAGCCTCGGCCGGCTCCGCCGCAGCTTCTACCGTTTCCGTTTCAGCGGCCTCGGCTTCTTTCTCTGCCTTGGTCTTGCGGGGGCGACGCGTGCGGCGCTTCGGCTTGTCTTCGGCCTCTGCGGTTTCTGCCTCGGCCTCTACAGCGGGCTCAGCCGGGGCTTCGCTGGCCGTGTCAGTCTCTGCGGCGGTCTCGGCCGTCGCCTCAACCGTGTCGGCGTTTTCAGCCGGCTTGCGGCGGCTGCGACGCTGGCGCTTGGGCTTGTCTTCAGCCGGGGTTTCTTCCGAGGCTTCTGCCGGAGTGTCTTCGCCCTCGGCAGGAGCAGCCTCATCCGCCTCAGCCGGCGTCGTAGCAGCCTCCGCGTCGGCGTCCTCGCTCACAGCCTCCTCGGCATTGGTATTCTCGCCCCGGCGACGGCCTCGGCCGCCACGGCGACCGCGACGACGGCGGCGACGCGGGGCGCCGTCTTCCTCGTCTTCACCGGCCGCTTCCAAGCGCTCGGCCGTATCTTCACCATCACCGCTCTCTTCGGCGCTAGTTTCGACATTGCTCTCGGCATTGTCCTCGCCCTTGCCGCCACGGCGGCGACGACGGCGGCGGCGACGACGGCCGGAGCCCTCGCGCTCTTCCTCGCCGTCAGCGTCGGGTTCAGGCGTCTCGATTTCGTCGACACTTTCCACCGAGAGCGGTGCGATCTGCAATTCCTCACCCGGTTCACGGCTTTCCAGCGGTTCAATGCGCAGGGCCGGGGCGATCAGGTCATCATCCGCAGCCACAATCACCCGCATCTGGAAACGCTGCTCAATATCGAGCAAGTGGTCACGCTTGTCGTTGAGCAGGTAGAGGGCAACAGCCGTCGGAACGGAGATGCGAACGCGCTTGGACCGTCCGCGTGTGCCTTCCTGTTCGAGGCCGCGCAAGGCGACTAGGGCGCTTGATTCACTCGAGCGCAAATGACCCGTGCCGCCACAATGCGGACATTCCGTGGTCGAGCCCTCGATCAGGCTGGTGCGGCGGCGCTGGCGCGAGATTTCCATCAAGCCGAACTGGGAAATACGACCCATCTGCAGCCGCGCCCGGTCGCGCTTGAGAACTTCCTTCATCCGCTTTTCAACGGCGCGGTTATTCTTCGCTTCATCCATATCGATGAAATCGATAACCACCAGACCGGCAAGGTCCCGCAGACGCATCTGACGGGCCGCCTCTGCTGCCGCCTCCAGATTGGTCTTCAGCGCGGTCGCCTCGATATTGCGCTCGCGGGTGGCGCGGCCCGAGTTGACGTCGATCGAGACCAGGGCCTCGGTCGGGTTGATCACCAGATAACCACCGGATTTTAGCGGCGCGATCGGCGAGTAGATCGCCTCAAGCTGGTTTTCGCAGCCATGACGCAGAAACAGCGGAACAGCTTCCTTGTAGTGCTGAACCTTCTTGGCGTGGCTCGGCATCAGCATGCGCATGAAAGCCTTGGCTTCCTTGTAAGCTGCTTCGCCTTCGACGAGGACTTCGTCGATCTCCTTGTCATAGAGATCGCGAATGGCCCGCTTAACGAGATTGCCTTCCTCGTAAATCAGGGTTGGCGCCACCGATTGCAGCGTCGCCTCGCGGATATTGCTCCACAGACGCAGGAGGTAATCCGCATCGCGGCGGATTTCCGTCTTGGTCCGCTTGGCGCCGGCGGTTCGGATGATCAGGCCGACGCCCTTCGGCAGGTCGAGCTCGGAGACAACCGATTTTAGGCGCTTGCGGTCCGCCGCATTCGAGATTTTGCGGGAAATACCGCCACCGCGCGGCGTATTCGGCATCAGGACGCAATAGCGGCCAGCCAGGGAAAGGTAGGTGGTCAGCGCTGCGCCTTTATTGCCGCGCTCTTCCTTGGCGACCTGGACTAGCAGGACCTGGCGCCGCTTGATTACTTCCTGGATCTTGTATTTGCGATACAGCTGACGGCGCATGCGCGCCGCTTTCTGGTCGTCGATATCGTCTTCGACATCATCGGCGGCATTATCGATGGCCTCAGCTTCGCCTTCAGCATCAGCCTCTCCATCTTCGCCGTCGGCCTCAACGGCCACCTCAGACGTGTCGGCGTCTTCTCCGGCGTCAGCTGCGGCATCGGACGCGTTGGCGTCATCGGCCTCATCGTCTTCCTCGGCCACGGCACTGGCTTCTTCTTCAGCCAGGGCGACACGGTCCTCATAGGGGATCTGGTAGTAATCCGGGTGGATTTCATTGAAGGCAAGGAAGCCGTGGCGATTGCCGCCATACTCGACAAAGGCCGCCTGCAGGGACGGTTCGACCCGGGTGACCTTGGCGAGATAGATATTTCCACGGATAGGCCGCTTGGCAGCAGCCTCGAAATCAAATTCCTCGACTTTCGAGCCGTCGGCGACGACGACGCGGGTCTCTTCGTGATGACCGGCGTCGATCAACATTTTCTTCGACATTAACTGAGTCTCCAGCGCGCACTCGCACAGCATCATCCAGCGCATAAGGGCCGGTGGACGGGCGGGGTGGCGATAGGGTTGTGAGCGGGGCCGGGCCTGTCATCTTGGACATGTCGATCATGTCTGTTTTGCTCATCAGGCGCGCCTCACGCATCGGCGGGTCCAGTTTCGAGGTCCTGAGCGGCGGTCACCGAACGGATCGGCCGGGGTCCTCGAGGTGGGTCGGGGCCGCGAGGCTCTCAAGCAGTAGGCGTTGAGACCGCGGCGGAGTTCGTCAATCCGATATTCGCGAATCGAATATCGCGTCTCGTTCAGGCAGCAATCACTGGCGGGTCGCGAGCGAGAAGCGGCTTGAACGCCAACAGGATGCAACATTCGGCACAGGAAGGAAAGTGCCTGTAGCGGTGGTAATTTGCGTGGTATCGATTGATTTCATCAACCAAACGTCAAGTTCCGGGCATTATAGTGCTGCAAAAGCCGTGGAAAGAATCACGGCGCATGCGATGGTAAGTGGATGCGTATTCTGGCTGCAGCAGTTTTGGCGATCACCTCGGTTCTGGCCGTTTCTCCGGCCGTGGCCGACCAGGAAGTCCGTTCCGTTCGCTTCGGCGGGGATGAAAGCCGGACCCGTGTCGTGGTTGAAACCGCCGAGCCTGCGGAGTTCCGCGCCTTCACACTGGACGGCGTGTCGACCCGCCTGGTGATCGATCTCCCGGCGTCGTCCTGGCAAGTCGATGGGCTTGAAATGGGCGAGGGGGTTGGCCGCGGACTGGTCGACGACTTCCGCTTCTTCAACAATTCCTCGGCCTCGTCGCGCATCGTCTTCGAGCTTGAACACCCGGCCGTGATTTCCGAGCAGTTCTCGCTCGATCCAGCGAGCGGCAGCAGCAATTATCGCCTTGTCGTTGATCTTGAACGGACCAGTGCGGAAGCCTTCCGCGACAATTCCGGCTATCACCGCATCGGTGACATGAACAGCCTTATCGCCGAGCGCGTCGAAGCGATCTATACGCCGCCGGCGCGTGAGCGTCGTGTCATCGTTATTGATGCCGGTCATGGGGGGCATGATCCGGGCGCCATTGGTGTCGGCGGTACGCATGAGAGTACGGTCACCCTGGCTGCGGCACGCGAACTGCGCCGCCAGCTTGAGGCGACGGGGCGCTATCAGGTCCTGATGACCCGCGATCGCGATATCTATCCCTCCTGGGAGCAGCGGGTCGGCGTGATGGCCGAAGCGCGCGCGGATCTGTTCCTGTCGCTGCATGCGGACGCTTCGCGCAATCCCAATGTCCGTGGCGCCTCGGTCTACACGCTCAATGACCGTGCCGAGAACCGGGCCCGCACGCGTGCCCGCCAGGATGCAGCCCATACCGACCAGGCGGACGTCAATAATATCCTGGTGGAGCTTGAGCTGCGCGAAAAGCGTAACCAGTCATCGGTCTTCGCCCAAGTGCTGCTCGACCATCTCGATGACAGTAGCCCGTTGCTGACCAACCCGCACCGCCAGGCCAATCTCTTTGTGCTTCTCGATCCGCGGGTACCGGCCGTATTGGTGGAAATGGGCTTCATGTCCAACCGCACGGATGAGCGCAATCTCCTGTCGGAACGCTTCCGCCGTAACCAGATGGCGTCCGTGGTCCAGGGCATCGATGCCTACTTCGCCGGACGCGGTGATGATGACGAGCCTGCTGCATCTGCCAGCCTGCGTGCCCGCTGAAACGCTTTTCACAGTCACGTCCAGACGTCATAATGTTGCCGGGATGCCGCGTACAACACTGCGGCATGGGGAAGTAGGCCAGAGAGTGCGATGAAGATTTTCACGCTTCGCAATGTAATGCGCGCAGCGCTTTGGGGCGGTGCCGCCGCCGCGGTGCTCGCCGTTGTCGGTTTCATCACGGCGGCTGTTTATGTGGTGCGTGTCACCTCTGATCTGCCTGATTATCAACAGCTGGCAGAGTACGAGCCCCCGATCATGAGCCGAGTCCATGCCGGTGATGGACGGCTGATCGCGGAATACGCCCGTGAGCATCGTGTTTTCGTGCCGATCGAGAATATCCCGCAAAGCCTCGTTCATGCCTTCGTCTCGGCCGAGGACAAGAATTTCTACGAGCATGGCGGTCTCGATTTCCGTGGCATTGTCCGCGCGGCCTTCGCCAATATCGGCCATGTCCTGCGCGACGAGCGCCTCGAAGGGGCCTCTACGATCACCCAGCAGGTGGCCAAGAATTTCCTGCTGTCCTCGGCCCAGCGCCTGGAACGCAAGGTGCAGGAGATGGTACTCGCCCGCCGGATCGAACGCGCCTTCACCAAGGACCAGATCCTCGAGCTCTACCTCAATGAGATCTATTTCGGCCAGCGCGCCTATGGAGCGGCGGCAGCGGCCCTGAACTATTTTGACAAGTCACTCGATGAGCTAACCCTGGCAGAAAGCGCCTTGCTCGCCGCTGTGGTCAATGGACCGTCGCGCTTCCACCCGATCCGCCATCCCGAGCGTACGATTGATCGCCGAAACTGGGTACTCTCCCGCATGGCGGCCAATGGCTATATCACGGAGGAACAGGCACGTGAGGCGGCCCAGGATCCGCTGCAGATCGCCGAACGTCTTTCGGGCGATGATTATCTGGCGGCCGAGTACTTCGTCGAGAATGTCCGCCGCCAGGTCTTCTCCATGTATGGCGAGGACGAGCTGTATGATGGCGGTCTGTCGATCCGGACGACGCTGGACACGCGAATGCAGATGGCGGCCCGGCGGGCGTTGCGCGACGGCCTGGAGACCTATGATCGCCGCCATGGCTATCGCGGGCCGCTGGCTAATATCGAGCTCGGGGAGGGCTGGGAAGAGCGCTTCGATGAAGTGTCTATTCCGCGTGACCTTGATGATGGCTGGGTGCCGGCGCTGGTTGTTGAAGTCAGCGATGAGGCGGCACAAATTCGCTTTGAGGATGGCAGCGAGGGAACCATTCCGATGGCCGAGCTGAGCTGGGCCCGGGAAAACCTGCCCGATGGCGAGCTTGGACCGGTGGTCCGCAGGGCCGGTGAAGTCCTGTCCGCTGGCGATGTGGTTCTGGCCGGTTATCCGACCGCCGAGGTGCAGGAGCCTGATACCTATTCACTGCGCCAGGTTCCTGCGATCAATGGCGGTATCATGGCGATGGATCCCCACACCGGCCGCGTTCTGGCGATGATGGGCGGGTATTCCTTCCAGCACAGCCAATTCAACCGCGCGACCCAGGCGCGGCGTCAACCGGGCTCTTCGTTCAAGCCCTTTGCCTATGCGGCAGCGCTGGACAATGGTTATACCCCAGCCAGCCTGATCCTGGACGCCCCCTTTGTGGCCTCCGGCGGTGCAGATGAGCGGTTCTACATGCCGTCGAACTATTCTGAGCGCTATTACGGCATGTCGACCATGCGGCTGGGCCTTGAGCTTTCACGTAACGTGATGACCGTTCGCCTGGCCCAGGAAATGGGCATGCGACCGATTTCCGAATACGGCGTGCGCTTTGGTATTTACGACGAGCTGGACCCCGTTCTGGCGATGTCGCTGGGTGCCGGCGAGACGACGCTCTATCGCCTGATTTCGGCCTATGCCTCGCTGGTCAATGGCGGCCGCCGGGTGGAGCCGACCATACTGGATCGTGTCCAGGATCGCAGCGGGGCGACGATTTTCGCCCATGAGCAACGTGAGTGCGAGACGTGCGATGTCGAGGAATGGCAGGCTGATCTGCTCGAACCCTTCTTCCCCGATACGCGCGAGGAAGTTGTCGATCCGGTGACGGCCTACCAGGTCGTACACATGCTCGAAGGCGCGGTTCAACGCGGGACCGGTACGGCTCTGCGCTCGCTTGGGCGCCCGCTGGGTGGCAAGACGGGAACGACCAATGATTTCCGGGATGCCTGGTTTGTCGGCTTCGGGCCGGACCTGATTGTGGGTGTCTATGTCGGCTTCGATACGCCGTATCAGCTCGGCAGTGGTGAAGCCGGTGGCCGTGTTGCGGCCCCGATCGTGCGCGACTTCTTTGAAGACGTGATCGGCGATTACCCGGTGGCGCCGTTCCGCGTACCGGAGGGCGTACGCCTTGTCCCGATCAACCGTCTGACCGGTGAGCCGGGCGTGCTGGGGCAGTCCGGAGTTATCCTGGAAGCCTTTCGTCCGGGCACCGAGCCGTCGCGGCAGTCACCAGAAGAGGAGAGCGGTCTGAGTTTTGCCCGCTCCTCGGTCAGTGATGATCCGCTTGCCATCCTGCTGGAGGAAGAAGCCGGCGATGACCAGGACGAGGATGAGGATGAAGGGATTGGCGGGCTGTATTGACCCGCTTGTCTGCCTGCCCGCCTCTGATTACGTCTGAACCTCCTGATTTGCTGAACCGGATTCGCCCATGCGCGCTGACATCCAGACCCTGTCCGACGAAATCCAGCAGGCCGTAGGCTTGCTGAGGAGGCGTCTTTGACTGGGATACTGCCCAGAAACGCCTAGACGAGCTCAACGCCCGGTCCGAAGATCCGGATTTCTGGAATGATCCGCAACAGGCCCAGAGCCTGATGCGAGAGCGCAACCGGCTCGATGATGCGATCAAGCTCATCAACGAGGCCGAAACCGAACTCGCTGATACGGTCGAGCTGCTCGAACTGGCTGAGATAGAAGGCGATGACAGCCTCGTCGATGACGCGGCCGCGGGCCTCAAGGCGCTGTCTGAGCGCATGAAGCGGGCGGAGCTGGAAGCGCTGCTTTCCGGCGAGGCCGATGGCAATGACAGCTATATCGAAATCCATCCGGGCGCAGGCGGGACAGAGGCGCAGGACTGGGCCTCGATGCTGTCGCGCATGTATTCCCGCTGGGCCAGCGCTCACGGCTACAAGGTCGAAGTGATCGAGGAACAGGCGGGCGATGAGGCTGGCCTGAAATCGGCCACGCTCCTGGTCAAGGGCGAGAATGCCTATGGCTGGCTCAAGACCGAAGCCGGCGTGCATCGCCTGGTGCGGATCTCGCCCTATGATTCCAGTGCCCGACGCCATACCAGTTTTGCCAGCGTCTGGGTCTACCCCCTGATCGACGACAATATCGAGGTCGAGATCGATGAGGGTAAGGTGCGGACCGATACCTATCGCGCCTCCGGCGCCGGTGGTCAGCACGTCAACACGACCGATAGCGCGGTGCGTCTGACCTATGACATGCCCGGCCAAGAGCGGCCCATTGTCGTACAGTGCCAGAACGAGCGCTCACAGCACAAGAACCGCGCTTCGGCCTGGGACATGCTGCGGGCCCGTGTCTATGAAATCCAGCTCCAGGAACGCGAGGCCGCGGCCCAGGCGGAAGCGGACAGCAAGACCGATATCGGCTGGGGTCACCAGATCCGCTCCTACGTGCTGCAGCCTTATCAGATGGTCAAGGATCTACGCACCGAGGTGGAGACCTCGAATACCGGCGCTGTGCTCGACGGAGATCTCGACGCCTTCATGGCTGCCGCGCTGGCCGCACGTGTCGGCGGGGATGACGAGGCTGACGCCTAGGCCAGCAACCGTCCAGAGAAAACTCTTTTGGCAAAGAAAAACGGCGGGGCCCAGAGGCTCCGCCGTTTTCATTGAGAACGATGTCGAGTGGCGTTTAGGCCGAGCTCTTATTGGCCGCGACCGGCGGCTCCATCGAAGTCACCGAGGATTTGCTCGGTGCCGGCGGAGCGGACGGGTCCGACTTGCCAACCGGCTTCGGTGCGCCGGACTTTTCGCTCAGCGGATCGGAGGAATGGCGGCAGTGGCCATCGAAGAATGCGCCGCTTTCGACCGACAGGGCTGCGTGGACGATGTCGCCTTCAATGCGAGCGGTCGAGGCCAGCTGGACCTGACGGGCATTGACGGAACCGTTGACGCGGCCGCGAATAACAACCGTTTCGGCAATCACTTCGCCGTTGACCACGGCTTCTTCGCCGATGATCAGCGATCCGGCGCGGATATCGCCTTCGACCGTACCGTCGAGTTGAACTTCACCTTCAGAGGCAATGGAACCGGTCAGCACGAGGTCGCCGGAAAGAATGGAAGGGGCTTTGGATTTCATGGCTGTCCTTTTCGGCGGCGCGCTGCTTGGCTGCAGCATATCGGGGGTGGAGGTGTCTTTGTTAGACTTATTGAACATAGCGTCCCGCTCTCAATAATCTGTCCGGATCAATGGCCGAACCGTTGTACCAGATTTCGTAGTGCAAATGCGTTGCGGTGCTTCGACCCGTCGACCCCATGCCCCCGATCTGCTGACCGCGCTCAACGACGTCGCCACGACGCACTGCGATTTCGTGAAGGTGAGCATAGCGGGTTACAAACCCATAGCCATGATCAATCTCCACGGTACGACCATAACCGCCTCGCCAGCCTGCGTAAATGACCTCGCCCGGGCCGGTTGCAACAATCGGAGCGCGGCGGTAGGCGCCATAATCGAGACCGCGGTGCTGGGTTGGGCGGCCATTGAACGGATCGCGACGCAATCCAAAGCCGCTGGTGCGACGATGCGGGACTGAGATTGGCGGGCCAAACGGGCCCTGAGCCGCGAATTCTTCCAGCTCATTGACTTCCAACAGGCGGGCCGCGATGCGGTTGATGCGGCCTTCGAACTGACCGTCGAGCTCGATGCCCGGAGCGAAACTGCTTTCACTGATCGGCAGGAAGGGACCGCCCTGTTCGTCGCTGTCGCGCTCGCTGGCAACCACTTCTTCGATATCGAGGTCAGTGAGACGCAGGATGGCCCGCAGGTTTTCGAGCTGTGCTTCCGTCGCGTTTTCTGCGCGGGCCAGGGCGACATCCTGCTCGGACATCAAGAAAGTAATCTGGTCTTCCGGTGAATCCGAAAGGGCGGCGACGCTGACCGGGATATCCCGGGCTTCGCGCGGTGCCGGGTCAGCCGGGGTGGCGGCCATAAGGACCGAACCATCCGTGCCGGTGGGGGAGGGCATGATTTCGTCACCACTGATGCGTTCGACAAAATCGAGCAGCCGGCGCAGACGCTCATGGCGCACTTCAAATTCAACGGCGGTCTCGTCAAAGGTCTGCATCTGCGATTCAACGAAGGCGCGGGCGGACACCTCATTGGCGCGGGCTTCGGCGACAATGCGCTCGGCCTCACGCTGCATTTCATCGACTTCCTGGTCCTTTTCGGCCAGGGCCGCGCCGTGGAAAGCAACCGAGACAGTAGTGAAGCATAGCCAACAGGCCAGCACAGCTGCACTGAGCAGGGCCGAGATCTGCAGTCCGGTCGAGATAGCGAAATACCGCACCTGACCATCGCTGCGATGGTATATCTGCCGATCCGGGAACCAGCGCTGAGCCGTTCCCCAAATCGCGTCTTTCACGCTTGCGAACATTCGTACGCCGCTTGTCTACGCTTGCCCCAAGGCCCCGAAGGGATGTGACACAAAACTCGTCCAAATATCAACCGACACTTATGCAAAACCCGGGCCCGTTTGTGCCAACGGTAAGTAAAAGGCTTCCGGCAGGCCGGCATCTTGTCTTGCTTTGAAATTAAAGGGCATTTTCAGTCCACCCTTGAAATGCTTGCGCACCAGCTGTTGATAGGTGGTCTGCGGATCGGCAGACATGGCGCTGCAGATTGTGCCGAACCAGCGCGCTCCGGCGCCGACATGACCGATCTCTTCATTGTAAATAACGGTCAAAACTGCTGCACTGGCTTGGTCTCCCGCCGAGCGGAGCCGCTCGATCATGCCCGGGGTCACGTCGAGGCCACGGGCCTCCAGGACCAGCGGAGCCACGGCTAGTCTCGCGGCCAGATCATGCGATGTGGACTGTGCCGCATCCCAAAGCCCGCTATGGGCGGGGAGGTCGCCATAGGTCGCCTCGAGCTGGTTGAGCCGGTTTTCGACCATGACGAAATGTCGCGCCTCGTCATCGCCCACACCGATCCAGTCGCTGATGAAGGCCTGCCGTTCCGATTCGCAAATCCGCGTGTCCCCGCCGAAGCGAGCGATCAGGTCGAAGGCGAGATCGATGGCGTTGAACTCAATGTGGGCGATGGCATGCAGCAGGGCGACGCGGCCCTGTTGACTATTGAGCCGACGGCGCGGGACCTCGCCCGGTGGCACCAGAGCGGGCGCGGACGGCCGAGCCGGGGGCGGCATGTCACCGCCGGCCCGCCAGTGAACGGGGAGCGTCAGGGCATCCTCGCGCCAGGCGGCGGCGGCCGCGCGCGCGGCAGCGGCCTTGTCGCGCGGTCCGGCCGTGGCCAGCACCTTCAGCGCAGCACTCTGGATGTCGGTCCCGGCCAGCGTCATGCGGCGACGGTTTTCACGGCCTCGAGTACCGCTTCGACATGCCCCTTCACTTTCACCTTGCGCCAGATTTCGCGCAGGGTTCCGTCCGGTCCGATCAGGAAAGTCGCGCGCTCGATACCCAAATACTCCCGGCCGTACATTTTTTTGAGGACCCACACGCCATAGGCCTCGCACACGCCGCTATCCTCATCGGACCCCAAAATCACAGACAGGTCGTGTTTGGCCTTGAATTTGTCGTGTTTGGCAACCGTATCCTTGGACACGCCGATCACAACGGCACCCGCGGAGTCGAAATCTGCTTTTGCCGTGCTGAAGTCGATGGCCTCGGTCGTGCAACCCGGCGTATCGTCCTTGGGATAGAAATATAGCACGACAGTCTTGCCCTTCAGGGCTGATAGTTCGACCGTGCCGCCACCATCCGTCGGCATGTTGAAATCCGGAGCCAGGTCGCCAGTCTTGAGTTCGCTCATCGCAATGTCCTTTCGATCGAATACCATTCGGTGTCGCCGAGGCGGTAAATTGCGCGGGTTTGCGTCCGCGTCCAGTGCGCAATGCTCAAAGGTGACCGGGTAATGGTGCGCAAGTCGCTCAAATGGACGCTGATTTACCTCCTCGAAGCGGTGGTCGTCCTAATTACGCTGGCGATCTTCGGCCTGGGTGCGATTTTTTGGCGATTATCGTCCGGCCCCTTCGATCTCGATTTCTTCCGGGCTGATGCCCAGGCGATGATTGCCGATGTGTTTGAAGGCGACGTTGTCGCTCTGGGAGAGCTGAGTGCCCGGTATGACCCAGAGCTCAGCGCACTTATCGTCACCGCGGCTGATGTCAGCGTGGCCCAGGAAAATGGGGAACTGGTTGCACGGGCACCGCGGATCGAGGCCGGCGTTGCTGTCGGGCCCTTGCTGTTTGGCCGTATCGAAGCCGTCAGCCTGATGATCAATGGCGGTTCGCTGTCCGTTGTGCGCCGGGCCGATGGCGCCGTCGGTGCCGGGCTGGGCGGTGTCGAGCGCGTTCGTGCCAATGCCCGTCAGCCTGAAGGCGGCAGCGATGACAGTGCAACGCTGTTCGCCCTTTTGCAGGACCCGGAAACCACTAATGGCGGTCTGGGACAGCTCAGTTTTGTCCGGGTCGAGAATGCCAGTGTCAGGATCGTGGATGAGATCAGCGGCATTGCCTGGTTGGTCAATCGCGCTGGTGTCATGCTCGACCGCAATGAGAGCCGGATCGTAACCGAGCTACACGGCGAGCTGGCGACCCCATCCGGCTTTGCGCAGCTCGATATCCGGCTCCAGGCCGGCGCCGACCTGGATGCCCTGTTGCTGGAAACACAAATCGATAATTTGTCTCTCGCCACAGTAGCGCCGGATCAGGGGCCATTGGCGTTTCTCGGCGGGCTCGATGCGCCCTTACGTCTCGACCTGGTGATGGATGCACGGCGTGATTCCGGCATCCGCAACGCATCGCTGGAGCTGGAGGTCGGGGCGGGCCGAATTCTCGCTCAGGGCGTGGACCGTGACTTCCGCGGCGCCCAGCTGGCACTTGATTTCGACCCGATTGCAGGCGCGCTCACGGTTACACAGGGCGCGGTCGACTCCGATGTCGTGGCCGGCAGTCTCAGCGGTCAGATCTCGGAACTTGGCGGATATATCGGCGCGCTGCCGACCGAGTGGAATTACGAGTTCGCGGCTGGGCCGGGTTTCATCGATATGGGTGAGATTTTCTCGCGGCCGCCGCGCTGGGAGGGTTTGACCGTCGCCGGCAAGGCAGATTTGAGCCAGCGGCGCCTGGTCTTTGACCGGTTTGATTTCGAGCTCGATGGGGTGGCGGCCCGTCTTACCGGCGAGACCTCGCTCAGCGAGATTGAGGAAGGGCGCTGGCTGCCCAATCTCAGGCTGGAAGGGCCGGTCGAGGGCGATATCAGGGTCGATACGGTTCTGGCCTACTGGCCGGTCGAGCTCGCCGATAGCGCACGCAGCTGGATTGTCGACGGTATCTTGGGCGGGCGCTTCTACAATGCACGCGTATTCATGGATATCGACGCTGAGTCGATCGCGGCTGGGGAGCTCGCCAATGAGCGTCTCAACCTGTCTTTCGATGTCGAGAACGCCCGTGTCCGATATATCTCCACCATGACGCCGATCACGGAAGGCGTCGGACGTGCCGTATTGTATGGCAATGCGTTTGAAGTCTTTCTCACTGATGGCCGGATCGGCGATATCGAGCTGCTCGACGGGTATGTTGATTTTCCGCGTCTCAATCCGAAAGGGGCCATGGCCCGCTATGGCGGCCGGGCACGTGGTCAGGCGTCTGACCTGCTCAGCCTCATCGACGAAGAGCCGCTCGGCTTCCCGTCAGATTATGGTATCGACCCTGAGGCGGTTGGTGGCAGCGGCGAGATCGAGTTCGAAATCCGCCGGGCCATGCTTACCGAGGTCGCTCCGGAAGATATTCCCTTTGTTATTCGTGGTGGTTTTACCGAGGCGTCGATCAGCGTCCCCGACACGCCGTTTGCCTTGAGCGAGGGTGTCGTCGATGTCGAGGTCGACCAAGGCGGCCTGCGGGCCAATGGCACCGCCTTGCTCGCAGACACGCCGGTTTCCATCGTCTGGCTCGAAAATTTCCAGGCCGCTGACGATACTCCATCGACCACGGTCGAGCTTTCCGCCGATGTCGGTGCAAGGGCGTTGGATCTGTTCGGAATTCCGGCCCGTCGATATCTCAGCGGCGAGGTCGGCCTGGAAGCCCGGGCCCGGTCGAACGGTCTTGATATAGTCAGTATCGATGTCGACGCAGACCTGACCAATGCCGTGCTGGAAGCGCCGGAATCGGTTTGGGTGAAGGAGGCCGGGGTCGCCGGCATGGCCGGCTTCACCTTGAGCCGGAATGATCAGTCCGACTATGTCTTTGAGGAAGTCCTGGCCCGGACCGAGGGCGTCGATATTGCAGCCTCGGCGGTCCTGTCGCCAGAGGGTCGTCTGGTAGAAGCGGTCATCGACCAGCTCCACATCGAGGGCTTTATGGATATCGGAGGGCGTCTCGCAGCGCCGGCCGAGGACGGCGCCGCGTTTACGGCTCGGTTGTCAGGCGACTATGTCGACGCGCGAGAAATTCTTCCGCACATCAACCGCTTCCAGGGCGGCGAGGACGGCCTGCCCTTATCGCTTACCTTCGACGTCGCCAGTCTCGTGGTCTCCGACACCTCGGTTTTGAATGATTTCAGTGTGGTCTGGCGCTCTGAGGCGGCCGGGGTACGGGCTTCATCCATCTCTGGTCGGTCCGACGCCGGGCCGTTCTTTGTTAATTTCGGCGCGGCCGAGGAGGGCGGGAGCCGCGAGCTGCGGATTGAAACCCAGTCTCTTGAACGCTTGTCCGGTCTGCTTGGTTATGACGGTTATATTCGAGGCGGCCAGATGTCCGTCCTCGGCGAGGCCCCGCCGCTTGGCATGCCGGGGCCGCTGGAAGCCCGCGTCGAGATCAATGATCTCACCCTGGTCGAAGTCCCGGTCCTCGCTCGCATTTTGGCGGCGGGCTCATTTGAAGGTCTCGGCGCCTTACTCAATGGCGATGGAATCCGCTTTGACACGGTCAGCGCCGACATCATGATGCAGGATCAGTTGCTTACCGTCGGCGAAGCCCAGGCGACTGGGAGCTCGCTCGGCGTCACCGCATCCGGCACGGTGGACTTTGATGGGGAGCAGGCAGCGATCGACGGCAATCTGGCACCGTCCTACGCGGTCAATTCGCTCCTGGGCGATTTGCCGGTCATTGGCGAGATCCTGGTCTCGCGGCCGGGCGAGGGGATATTCGGGATCACCTATTCCGTTGAAGGCCCATTTGACAGCCTCACCGTTTTCGCCAATCCACTCTCGGTTATCGCGCCGGGTGTATTCCGGCGCATATTCGAGGGGACCGCAGCCGAGCGCGCGGCGCGCGAACGCGAAGCGGAGGCGGATGCTGCCTCGCTGCCCGAGCTATTGCCGGCAGAATTGGTAGAGCAGCTCCAGCGCGAGCTTGAAGCGGCGGCGCCTGAGGCGGGATCAGAGCCTCAGAGCGCAGAGGAACCCGACAGTGAGGAACCCGCCGGGCCTGAACCGGAAGCTGGAAACCGTTAGACCGGTTTGGCGAGGGCGTGCCGCTTCTTGCCGACCGAGAGCTTGATCGCACCATCGATGAGGAGGTCAGCGCTGGCCTTGGCATAGGGGTCCGTCAGCGGCTCGTCATTGACCTTGGCCGCGCCGGATTTCATGTGCCGGCGAACCTCGCCATTGGAGCCGGCAAGACCGGCTTCAACGAATAGGCCAATCAGGCCGACCTCGCCACTGTCCAACCCTTCAAATTCTACCGTTGGCAATGCCGCACCGGTTTTACCTTGGGCGAAGGTTTGTTTGGCGGTTTCCTCCGCTTCGCGTGCCGCGTCCGCGCCATGCATCATCGCGGTAGTTTCATTGGCCAGACGCACCTTGGCTTCATTGATCGCGGCGCCATCGAGCGCTTCGAGTTTGGCGATTTCGTCGAGCGGCAGATCGGTGAAAAGCTTGAGAAAGCGACCAACATCGGCGTCCTCTGTATTGCGCCAGAACTGCCAATACTCATACGGGCTCAACATATCGGCATTGAGCCAGATGGCGCCATCTGCCGTCTTGCCCATCTTGGCGCCTGAGGCGGTGGTGATCAGCGGCGTGGTGAAGGCATGCACTTCCTGCTGGTCGACACGCCGGCAGAGCTCGACCCCATTGATGATATTTCCCCACTGATCACCGCCGCCGAGCTGCAGGGTGCAGTCATAGCGACGGTTCAGCTCGAGGAAGTCGACCGCTTGCAAGAGCATGTAGTTGAATTCCAGGAAGGTCAGCGGCTGTTCGCGGTCGAGGCGCAGTTTTACCGACTCAAACGTCATCATCCGGTTGATGGTGAAGTGGGGGCCGAATTTGCGGAGGAAATCGATATAACCGAACTCGGACAGCCATTCGTCATTGTCGCAGAGAATGGCATCGGTCGGTCCGTCGCCAAAATCGATGAGCGGACGGAAGGCCTTGAGGATGCTCTGCTTGTTCGCCTCGATCTGACCCTCAGTCAGCATGGAGCGGGATTTGTCCTTGCCTGACGGGTCGCCGATTTTGGTCGTGCCGCCGCCCATCAGGGCGATAGGCCGGTGTCCGGTCTTCTGCATGACACGCAGCATCATGATCTGCACGAGTGAACCCACATGCAGGCTCGATGCGGTCGCATCGAAGCCGATATAGCCGGTGATCGGGCCCTTCTGCGCGCGCTCGTCTAGCGCATGCAGATCGGTGGACTGGAAGTGATAGCCGCGTTCAACCAGTGTGCGGACCAGATCGGACTTGTATTCACTCATTGGACTTCTCCTGATAGAGCGCTTCTAGGACGCGTTTGGGGACGTGAAAAGAGGAGAGGGCATGAAGCGTGTGATCGGCTTGATGAGCGGGACGTCACTTGATGGTGTGGATGGCGCGCTGGTCACGACGGATGGCGAGGCGGTCATTGCCCAGCTGGCGTCGGCCTATCGCGCCTACAGTGCCGAGGAACGCGCGATCCTGCAGGCCGCTGTCGACGCGGCTCTCACCTGGGGTTTTTCCGGCCCCCGACCTGATTTCACTGACGCCGAAGCGGTGTTGACCTGCGCCCATTCCGATGTGGTGGGGGATCTCTTGGGCGATGTAATGTTGCTTAAGGACGAGGTCGATCTAATTGGCTTTCATGGTCAGACCGTGATTCATCGTGCGCCGGACCATGGTCGCAAGGGCGAGACCTTGCAGATTGGCTCGGGTGCGGCGCTGGCCAACGCCACTGGCCTCCCGGTGATTTATGATTTCCGCTCTGCCGATATGCAAGCCGGAGGTCATGGCGCGCCCCTCGTCCCGCTCTATCATCAGGCGCTTGTGCAGGGTTCCGCGCTCAAGGGCCCGGTCGCGATCGTCAATATCGGTGGCGTGGCGAATGTGACCTGGGTGCCCGAGACGGGAGACCCGATCGCCTTCGATACCGGACCGGGCAATGGGCTGATCGATGCCTGGTGCCTGGACCAGTCCGGCAAGCCCTATGACGAGGGCGGGGAGCTGGCCGCCAGGGGGCAGGCCGACCTTGCCGTGTTGGAACAGCTCCTGGCGCATCCGTATTTCGCCAAACATCCCCCCAAATCGCTCGACCGTTGGGATTTTTCTCTTGATCCGGTTCGGGGGATGTCGACGGAAAATGGCGCTGCGACTCTGGTCGAGTTCACCGCGAAGAGCATTGCTGAAGCTCTCAACGCGGTTGGTCAGACCCGCCAAGTTTTCATCACTGGAGGCGGTCGGCGCAATCCGTATTTGATGCAGCGCCTCAGTGCGCGACTCGGGTTTGAAGTGCAGCCGGTCGAGGCCAGGGGTTGGGATGGCGACCTGATGGAAGCTGCGGCCTTTGCCTGGCTGGCCGCTCGCGTCGAGAGAGGCCTGCCGACGAGCCTTCCCTCCACTACGGGGTGCGCGGCGCCGGTATGTGGTGGGCGCAGGGCCGAACCGGCATAAAGGCAACAAAAAAGCCCCGGCATCGACCGGGGCTTTTGTTGGGTAGAGCTGATCTTGCCTAGCGCTTGCCGGTCATTTGCCGCTCGGAGCGTTCCTTCTCGACGATCGGCAGGCGGTCATCAAGATAGGTATTGATGCGGGTTTCCAAGACTTCCTGGTGTTCGGTGAAGAGGTGGTTGGCGTCCGGGATGATTTCGCGCGTGATTTCGATACCCTTCTGGACGCGGATCTTCGACATCACCCGTTCGACATCGTCCGGCGGCACAATCTTGTCGGCGCCACCATTGATAATGATGCCAGACGCCGGGCAGGGGGCCAGGAAGGTGAAATCATACATATTGGTCGGCGGGGCAATGGAGATGAAGCCGGCGATCTCCGGACGGCGCATCAGGAGCTGCATACCGATCCAGGCGCCGAAGGAATGGCCGGCGACGAAGCAGAAGCGCGCTCCGGAATTATACCCCTGAACCCAGTCAAGCACGGTCGCCGCGTCGGACAATTCACCGAGGCCCTGATCATAACTGCCCTGGGAGCGACCGACACCGCGGAAATTGAACCGCAAGGTCGCGTAGTCGCGCTTGCGGAAATTGTCGTAGAGCATCTCGACAATGGGATTGTCCATGCTGCCGCCGCCGAGCGGGTGAGCGTGCAGAATAAGGGCAATCGGTGCGGTCTCGTCTTCGCTTGGGCTGTAGCGCCCTTCCAGCCGACCGGCCGGGCCGGGAATGATCACGTCAGGCATTCAACGGGCCTTTTCCTTGTCTGTGTGCGTCACGGTGAAAAAATCGGGTTTGCGCTATTGAAACCCTGATTGACCGAGCGCATTTACTTGACTGTTTAGGTCGGGTATTGGCTGCGCACTGATTTCAGCAAGCACCAAACCCCGCCCCGAAGCGACGCGTCTTAGCATAATCACGGCAAAAGATGCGAGCATTTAAGGAGGTAGATACATGAAGCTCAGCACCAAGGGACGTTATGCCGTCATGGCGATGGCTGATCTCGCCTCGGCGAGCCAGGATGGCCCGGTCACTCTTAGCGATATCGCATCGCGCCAATCAATTTCTCTGTCCTATCTGGAACAGCTGTTTGCCAAACTGCGCCGCGCGGACATTGTGTCCTCGATCCGCGGTCCCGGTGGCGGTTATCGCCTGAGCCGCGAGCCGAGCGAAATCCGCGTTTCCGACGTTATCGTCGCCGTGGATGAGCCGCTGCGCGCAACGCGCTGCTCGGAAGCCAAGGGGTGCCTGGCTGATGGTCGTCGCTGCATCACCCACGATTTGTGGGATGAGCTCGGTCGTCATATCTACCTCTTCCTGAGTTCGATCACACTTGAAGATGTCCTGGAACGGCGCCTTCTCGGTGCGGCATCCGGTGCTATCGGGGCCAATGACCGTCTGCGAGCTGAGGCCGCCGAGTAATTCATGCCTGTCTACCTGGATCACAACGCCACGACGCGTGTGCGGCCCGATGTGGCCGCGCTGATCGCCGAGATCATGACCGAGGAGGGGAACCCGTCCTCGGTGCATTCGCATGGTCAAGCGGCGCGCAAGCGGGTGGAAAATGCCCGCCGGCAAATCGGCAAGGCGCTGTCAGCGCGGGCTGAGGATGTGATCTTTACCGGTGGCGGTACGGAAGCGCTCAATCTCGCACTCAATAGCGTGATTACTTCGGGCAGAGCCAAACGGCTCCTGGTGTCGGCCGTGGAGCATGAGGCGATCGCTGTAACGGCTGAGGCGAGCGGGCTGCCGGTCGAAACCGTGCCGGCCACGGAAGCCGGCGTGGCGGATCTCGCCTGGCTGGGTGAACGCCTGCAGCGCTGGAATGATGTCGATGAGGGTGTTCCTGTTCTCGCCTTGATGCTGGCCAATAACGAGATCGGCACGATCCAGCCGGTCGCGGAGGCGGCGGGCTTGGTCAAGGCCAGGAACGGCCTGCTGATTGTCGACGCGGTCCAGTCTGCGGGAAAGATCCCGGTCGATTTCGCCGGTCTCGGGGCCGACTACATGGCGATCTCCGGTCACAAGTTCGGCGGTCCCCAAGGCGTGGGTGCACTGGTCGCGGCCTGTGATGCGCCTGTGTCGCGTCACAGCCATGGCGGTGGTCAGGAGAAGGGCCGACGCTCGGGTACGTTGAATGTGGCCGGTATTGCCGGCATGGGTCTGGCGCTTGAACAAGCGGTTGCCAGCCTTGCAGATTTCGCTGCGCTTGCCGCCTTGCGCGACAAGGCGATCGACGCGATACGCAGCGCGCATCCCGGTGTTGTCGTGCTGGGCGAAACCGCGCCGCGCTTGCCCAATACGATCGGTCTTGCGGTTCCGGGCTGGCGCGGGGAAACCCAGGTGCTGGCCATGGACCTGGCCGGTGTTTCGATCTCTGCCGGGGCGGCCTGTTCCTCTGGCAAGGCCAAGGCCTCGAAGATCGGCACTGCCCTGCGGCTCGACGAGACGCTGTCTGAGGGTGTCATTCGGATCAGCCTGGGCTGGCCGACAACAGAAGACGATGTCGATGCGGCCATCAGCGCCTGGACCGGTGCCTGGGCCCGCATCCAACCGAAAATAAAAGAGACCGCCTGATCATGGCTGCAGTCAAAGAAACCATTGAAGACGTCAAGAAGCTCGAAGCCGACAAGTACAAGTACGGCTTCACCACGGACGTTGAAACCGAGCTCGCGCCGAAGGGGCTGAACGAGGATATCGTTCGCTATATCTCGGCGCAGAAGAATGAGCCGGAGTGGATGCTGGAATGGCGCCTCGATGCGTTTGAGCGCTGGCAGCAGATGAAGGACCCGACCTGGGCCAAGGTCGAGTATCCGCCGATTGACTATCAGGACATCCACTATTTCGCCGCCCCGAAGGCCGGCGCGAAGTATGAGTCCATTGATGATGTTCCGGAAGAAATCCTCAAGGATTTCGAAAAGCTGGGCATCCCGCTCAAGGAGCAGGAAGTCCTGCTCGGCGTAAAAGGTGCCGCAGAGAGCGCTGCAGAAGCGCGTCAGGCGCCCAAAGTCGCCGTCGATGCGGTGTTCGATTCTGTGTCGGTCGTCACGACCTTCAAGGCAGAGCTGGCCAAGGCCGGCGTGATCTTCTGCTCGATATCCGAAGCGATGCGTGATCACCCGGAACTGGTGAGGAAATATCTCGGTTCGGTCGTGCCGACCTCGGACAATTTCTTTGCCACGCTGAACTCTGCCGTCTTCTCGGACGGGTCCTTTGTCTATGTCCCGCCGGGCGTACGCTGCCCGATGGAGCTCTCGACCTATTTCCGCATGAATGCAGAAGGCACCGGCCAGTTCGAGCGCACCCTGATCATCGCCGACAAGGGCGCTTACGTCTCCTATCTGGAAGGCTGTACAGCACCGATGCGCGATGAGAACCAGCTCCACGCTGCCGTGGTGGAACTGGTCGCGCTGGACGATGCCGAGATCAAGTATTCCACGGTCCAGAACTGGTGGCCGGGCGATGAAAACGGCAAGGGCGGGGTCTACAACTTCGTCACCAAGCGCGGTGATTGCCGCGGCAAGAATTCCAAGATCTCCTGGACCCAAGTTGAGACCGGGTCCGCGATTACCTGGAATTACCCGTCCTGCATCCTCCGCGGCGAGAACTCGCGCGGCGAGTTCTACTCCATCGCCGTGACCAATGGCCGCCAGCAGGCCGATACCGGCACCAAGATGATCCATCTCGGCAAGGGCTCGACCAGCCGCGTCATCTCCAAGGGTATTTCGGCCGGGCGCTCGGATCAGACCTATCGCGGTCTCGTCTCGGTCCACAGCAAGGCCGAAGGCGCGCGCAATTTCACCCAGTGTGACAGCCTGCTGATCGGCGATCAGTGCGGCGCCCACACCGTGCCCTATGTCGAGTGCAAGACGTCTAAGGCGGTGCTCGAACACGAGGCGACGACGACCAAGCTCTCGGAGGACCAGCTCTTCTACGCCCGTCAGCGCGGCCTCGACGAGGAGGCGGCGACCGCTCTCCTGGTCAATGGCTTTGTTCGCGAGGTGTTGCAGGAGCTGCCGATGGAGTTTGCGGTCGAGGCCCAGCAATTGCTCAAGGTCAGCCTTGAGGGGAGTGTGGGCTGATGAGGCTCGAACAGGGCTTGATTCTTGGTCTCGCGAGTGTGTCGCTGGTGGCCTGCGGCTTGAGCGACACGGTCGAAGAGGTCGCGTCCACTCCGGTTGAGGACGTGGCGGCCACTTCGGATGCTGAGCAAGAGCCGATCTCGGCGCGATTCGAGGCGGCACCGGCCTGTGATAGTCTGGGCTATGACCAAGGTCGGACAGACTGCGTCCTGGCTCTGGGCGAAGATTTGATTGTCTTTTTCGACTATGGCCCCGTTGAAGATGACGGCTTCCGAGGGGCTTCCGCGCTGACCATCGCGGTGAACCTCGTCGACGACGGCGACTACCAAGTCTTTGAAGAGACGGTTTCGACCTCCAGAATTCCCGAGGTCGCCGACGTCAATAATGACGGCATGCTTGAGCTGATGGTGCCGACCTATCTGGGCAATGTGAACACCAGCTGGTCGGTCTATCAGCAATTGGGCGGTGGTCTGGCCAAGGCGGGCGAGGTGAGCGGTCTGGGTCTCTCTTACGATGACCAGTCGGGGCTGGCGGCGATCTCGGCGCGCTCCAGTGCTGTCAGTTGGGCCATTCAGCGTTACCGCCTGGATGAGGCGGGTCTGGCGCTTGTCTACACGCTCAATACCGATATGGCGGAGCAGACCTGCTCCCTGGACCAGGGCCCGGCCTTTGCCGCTAGTGGCCTGAATACAAATGACATTCTCACGCGCTGTGACGCGGGCATGGGAGAGGAATAAAATGCTGAAAATCAATAATCTCCACAATAAGGTCGAGACCCAGGACGGCGAGGAGAAAGTCATTCTGAAGGGGCTCTCGCTCGAAGTGCCTGCCGGCGAGGTGCATGCCATCATGGGCCCGAACGGCTCCGGCAAATCGACGCTGTCCTATGTGCTGACCGGCCGGGATGGCTATGAAGTCACGGACGGCGAGATGGAATTTCTCGGCGAGGAGCTGGGCGAGCTGGAGCCGGAGGAGCGTGCCGCCAAGGGGCTCTACCTGTCCTTCCAGTATCCGGTCGAAATCCCAGGCGTGCCGACCATCACCTTCCTCAAGGAAGCGCTCAACGCACAGCGCACGGCGCGCGGCGAAGAGGCGATGTCTGCGCCAGACTTTATGAAGTTCATTCGCGAGCAGGCCAAGGCGCTCGGCGTGTCGATGGACATGCTAAAACGTCCGGTCAATGTCGGTTTTTCCGGTGGCGAGAAGAAGCGCATGGAGATCCTGCAGGCGCTGATCCTGCAGCCGAAATTCCTCATTCTCGACGAGACCGATAGCGGTCTGGATATCGACGCGCTGAAGACTGTGGCCGAAGGCGTCAATACGCTGCGCTCTGACGACCGTGGCATGCTGGTGATTACCCACTATCAGCGCCTGCTGGACTATATCAAACCGGACGTCGTCCACGTCATGGCCAATGGCCGTATCGTCAAATCCGGCGGTCCGGAACTGGCCCATGAGCTGGAAGCGGAAGGCTATGACAAATTCATCGGTGAGGCGGCCTAAATGGGTGCAATCACGCATACGCCAGCAGAAAAAACGCTGATCGACCTGCTCGACGGGGCCGAGGACTGGCGCGCGGCAGCCCGCGATGCCGTCGTGCGGTTCGGTTTGCCGACCAAGCGGGCCGAGGCCTGGAAATGGTCGGATCTGCGACGGGCGAGCCACGGGATCGAGACGGCCGGCCAAGCAGAATTCCGGCTGAACGGTGCGACGGCCGCGGATCGATTGACGATCGATGCGGATGCCGAGCTTGAGCTAGCCGCTGAGGCCGGTATCTCGGTCGCCAGCATCGAGATTGATATTCCCGCTGGCACCCGTGTTGTGCTCAAGGAGCGCTACAGCCTGGCCGAAGGCGCTTTTCCGACAGCGCGGCTGGAGATTACGCTGGGCGAGGGCGCTGAGCTGGAACGCGTGGTGCTGTGCGATACGCCGGAGAACTCTATCCCGGTCGTGCGCAGCCGAGTAGTTGTCGCCAAGCAGGCGCATTATCGCCAAGCAACGCTGACTTTCGGCTCCAAGCTGACTCGCAACGAAACCCACATTACCCATGCCGGTGAGGGCGCCGAGGTTGAGCTGGGCGGTGTTTATCTGCTCGAGGAAGGCCGTCATGCCGATTTCACCTCGACCGTAACCCACACCGGACCGGGCGGAGTAACCCATCAGCTGCTCAAGGGCGCCGTTGCCGCGCATGCCCAGGGCGTTTTCCAGGGCAAGTTCAAGGTCGAGCAAGCGGCCCAGCAGACCGATGCGAAAATGACCCACCGCGCGCTGATGCTGGATGATCGCGCGGAGATCGATGCCAAGCCCGAGCTCGAGATTTATGCCGATGACGTCCAGTGCGCACACGGCAATGCCCTGGGGGCGATCGACGAGACGGCGTTGTTCTACATGCGTCAGCGTGGCCTGTCCGAGGTCAAGGCCCGGGCGATGTTGATCGAGAGCTTCCTTGCCGAACCGCTGGACATGATCAGTGATGACGTCCTGCGTGAGGAACTGGCCGCGATCCTGCGCCAGCGTCTGGGAGCTATCCGATGACGGCCCAGACCCCGATCAAGCTGCCGCTCAATATCGACGGCATTCGTGGTGAATTCCCGATCCTTCAGCGCGAGGTGAACGGCAAGCCGCTGGTCTATCTCGACAGCGCCGCCTCGGCGCAGAAGCCGGAGTTCGTTATCGAGAGCGTGGCCGGTGTTTATCGCGCGCAATACGCCAATGTGCACCGGGGCCTGCATACGCTGGCCAATGAGACGACCGAGGCTTTCGAGGCCGCGCGCGAGGATGTGCGCCGTTTTCTCAATGCCCGCTCGACCAAGGAAATCGTCTTCACGCGCGGGACGACCGAGGCCATCAACCTGCTCGCAGCCAGCTTCGGCCAGCTGTGGAAAAGCGGTGATGAGATCATCATCTCGCAGATGGAGCACCACTCCAATATCGTGCCCTGGCGCCTGATTGCCGATCGCATCGGTGCAGAGCTGAAATGGGCTCGTGTTACCGATGAGGGCGAGCTCGACTATCAACACCTGTCCGATTTGATCGGGCCTAAGACCAGGCTGATCGCCGTCACTCACATGTCCAATGTGCTGGGATCGGTGGTTGATGCGTGCCGGGTTATCGAGATGGCCAAGGCTGCGGGCATCCCGGTCATGCTCGACGGCTCCCAGTCAGCCGTGCACCTCGATGTCGATGTTCAGGCGCTCGATTGCGA
The DNA here is from genome assembly GCF_030149235.1 of Maricaulis sp. Lineage (GTDB taxonomy): Bacteria > Pseudomonadota > Alphaproteobacteria > Caulobacterales > Maricaulaceae > Maricaulis. The sequence goes on from NZ_JASBRW010000037.1 coordinate 52,524, forward strand.
CTTTTTCGTCTTCACCGGTCACAAGCTCTACGGCCCGTCAGGTATCGGCGCGCTCTACTCCAAGGGCGACTGGCTTGACCGTTTGCCGCCCTACCATGGCGGCGGCGAGATGATTGCCGATGTCTACGAGGACCACGTCACCTTTGCCGACGTACCGCACAAGTTTGAAGCCGGTACACCGCCGATCGCCGATGCGATCGGTCTCGGCGCCGCCATTCGCTGGGTCGAGCGCTATGACCGCAAGGCGATTCTCGAACATGAGCGGGCCTTGCTCGATCGTGCCATGCGCGGCCTGGCTGAGATCGATGGATTGCGCGTCATTGGCACCGCGCAGGAGAAGGGCGCCATCATCAGTTTCGACATGGAGGGCGTGCATGCGCATGACATCGCCCAGATCGTCGACAAATATGGTGTGGCCATTCGGGCCGGACATCATTGCGCTCAGCCGCTCATGCGCCGTATGGGCGTCTCCTCCACAGGGCGGGCGAGCTTTGCCGTCTACAATACCGTCGAAGAAGCCGATGCCTTCGTCGAGGCCTTGAAGAAGGCCCGAGACTTCCTCATCTAGGATCCAAGATGACTGATAATTCCGAACGCGATGTGATTGACCTGTCTGGCTCAAAAATGCCGGCACCGGCCGAGCCGGTGACTGAGGCGCCGGAGGCTGGCGAGACTGCGCCGGTCAGCGCTATCCCGGAAGCCGAACTGGCGCGCATTACTGATGACATCGTCACCCAGCTCAAAACCGTCTTTGACCCGGAAATTCCTGTCGATATCTACGAACTTGGCCTGATCTACAAGGTGGATCTGGAAGATGATCGTTCGCTCAAGGTCGAGATGACCCTGACGGCGCCGGGCTGCCCAGTGGCCGGGGAAATGCCTGTCTGGGTCAAGGATGCTGTGGAACAGGTCGATGGTGTTGAGAAGGCTGTCGTCGAGCTGACCTTTGAGCCGCCCTGGACGCCGGAGCGGATGTCGGATGAAGCGCGTCTCGCGCTCAACATGTTCTAGGGAGAGCGATCATGCGTGAACGCCCCAAAGCCGTAAGCCTGACCGATGCCGCCGCTGAGCGTGTCAAATCCATCATGGCCAGCCGCGAGAAGGGATTCCTTCGCGTCGGCGTCAAGAATGGCGGCTGTGCCGGTATGGAATACGTCATGGAATACGTCGAGGCGCCGGAAGCCCTGGACGAGCGCGTCGAGGACAAGGGCGTTGAAATCGTGCTTGAATCCAAGGCCTTGCTTTTCCTTCTGGGCACCCAGATCGACTATGAAGTCACGCCGTTGCATGCGAAATTCACCTTCAATAATCCGAACCAGACGGATGCGTGTGGCTGCGGCGAAAGCGTAACAATCATTCCGGTGACGGAAGTCTAGCCCATTGAAACTCCTCGTCTCTGACACTTCGCCCTATGCCCGAAAATGCCGCATTCTGGTGCACGAACTGGGCCTGGGTGACCGGGTTGAGGAGGTTGATGCGCATCCGTTTCAGGATGGCGAAATCCTTCTGGAAGCCAATCCGCTCGGGCGTGTCCTCGCCCTCATCATGGATGATGGGCGGGCGCTGACTGAGAGCCTGTTGATCGGGACTTATCTGGCAGCCCAAGCGGACCAGCCCTGGGGTGAGGACTGGGATGAATGGCGTCTGCAGACTCTCGGCTCCGGTCTCATTGATCTTGCGGTTGGTCGCCGGGTGGAGATGGTCCGGGATGAAGCGCTTTACAGCGACTACTGGATCGGGCGCCGCGAGCGCGGGATCGCCCGGGCTCTGGACCAGCTCGAGCCCGAAGCGGCGGGACTGTCCCAGCCCCTTGGCTTTGCCGGGCTGACCATAGCCGTTGCTCTGGATTATCTGGATTTTCGCTATCCCGAGGCGAATTGGCGCGAGGCGCGACCGCATCTGATCGCACTGCACGGTTTCTGGTCTCAGCGGGAGAGTTTTGCGGTCACACGTCCGCCGGCGGACGCCTGATCAGGCTGCGTCGCGTGACGAAGCTGCCGTATCAGATGTTGCCCGATTGCGGCCTTCGGTCTTGGAGCGATACAGATTGGTGTCTGCACGCTCGATCAATTCTTCGATCGATTCCTCGCCCGTATAATTGGCGATACCAAGCGAGACGGTGATATTGCCGAGATCCTCATTGGTCGATTTGCGCAGCAATTTTTTAGATTCGACCGTCTTGCGGATTTTCTCGGCGATGAGGGACGCGTCGGCTATCGACGTCGACGGCATGACAATCCCGAATTCCTCACCGCCATAGCGGGCGACGAGATGTTTCTCCATCGAATGCCGGGTTAGGCAGCCAGCGACAAAGCGAATGATCTGGTCACCGGTCTGGTGGCCCCAGGTGTCGTTGAAGCGCTTGAAGAAATCGATATCGCAAAGGACCAGGCTGAGCGGTTCCTTGGTGCTGTCGGCACGGCGCTTGGCCTTGCGCAGGCTTTCATCGAAACGCTTGCGATTAGCAATGCCGGTGAGGGCATCCGTCATGGCTTCCTCGCGAACCTTTTCCAGGTTCGAGCGCAGCTGGGTCACCTCGTTGCAGGTCTCCTGCAGTCGCTTTTCGAGATCCTGCGAGCGCCGCTGCATCTTGGCCGTAGCCGACACCAGCGATTCGACGAGGGTCTTGATACCATTCTCGTCTTTCACGCCCTCAAGCTTGCTGGAGGCCCCTTCAAGGGCCTGACCGTAAGCGGCTGTATCGCGCTCGGCTGCGGCCAGGCTTTCCTTTACGGCGCCAAGCTCGCGGGACATGGCGCCGCCGCTTTCCAGGACCGCATCCTGGATGGCCCGCCATTGGAAATACTGGGCGAATAGTTCGGCGTTGAAACTTTCGGAGAACGCCTCTTGGGCTTCGATGCGCGCCGCAATGCTGGCGCAAAGCTCCGGGTTGCTCTCTGTGGCGAAGGAAATCCAGACGGCGTAGTTTTCCGGCGTCGGCGGGACGTCATGCTCTGCCATGAGCTCAAGCGCATTAGACGCGAGCTCCTGCCCCTCATTTCCAAGCAATCGACCGTTCACTGCCAACCCTTCCATTCGCGGAATCGATCTTGTTCGACCCCTTGGAGCGGAAGCTAGCGTCTAAAGGAAAAGAAGAGGTAAAAATCGGGCATAAGCTCAGAGCCAAGCCGCGATTTTTGGCGGTCAGAGCACTTGTATTACGGTCGGCTACAGCGCTTAGGAACCGGCGCGCATGAAGTCGGGAACGTGGTCACCGAAACCGACGACGCGCTTGTTCTCCCGCTCATCCGGTCTGTCCTTGCGTGCGGAACGACCGCGATCGGGCTTGGCCTGGGGCTTTTTCTCTTCGGTGATTTGCGGCTTCTCGGAGCGTTCCTTGGGCTTGGGGCGATCTTCGCTCCTGCGCTTGGAGGACCGGCTGCGCGGTTTTTCGCCAGCATCGGCCAAAGCGTCTGCAAGGCCTTCTAGTGCCAGTTCGGGAACGTCGGCCTTGATCAGCTTGAGGACGGCGTCGAGGGACTTGGAATCTGCCGGTGTGCTGATCGTTACCGATTCACCGGTTTTGCCAGCGCGACCGGTGCGGCCGATACGGTGCACGTAATCATCGGCATGGTGCGGTACGTCATAGTTGAAGACGTGGCTGACATTGGGAATGTCCAGCCCGCGCGCCGCGACGTCGCTGGCGACAAGGAATTTGAGCTCGCCGGACTTGAAATTGTCCAGCGTTGCCGTGCGGGCGCTTTGGTCGAGATCCCCGTGGATCGGATCCGCCGAGAAGCCATACTTCTTCAAAGAGCGGGCGATGATGTCCACATCGCGCTTACGATTGGCGAAAATAATGCCATTGCGGACACCGTCACGGGACATGGCAAGGCGTAGTGCGGTGCGTTTGGCCTTCGGCACATTGGTGTCGAGGCGGACCAGGAACTGGGTGATGTTGGCACTCGTTGTCGCCGGACGGGCCACCTCGATACGCTCCGGATTATTCAGGAACCGATCGACAAGCGACTGAATTTCCTTCGGCATCGTCGCCGAGAAGAAGAGCGTTTGTTTGCGCGGCGGGGTCAGGGAGAAAATTTTCTCCAGATCCGGAATGAAGCCCATATCGAGCATGCGGTCGGCTTCATCGACGACCAGCATTTGTACGCCATTGAGGAGCAGTTTGCCGCGCCCGAAATGGTCGAGCAGGCGCCCGGGCGTTGCGATCAGGACGTCAGCGCCGCGATTGAGGATTTCCTCCTGCGGACCGAAAGCCACGCCGCCGATCAGCAGTGCCATGGAGAGTTTCTGACCGGTCGCATAGGTCTCGAAATTCTCCGCGCATTGCGCAGCAAGCTCCCTGGTCGGGGCGACGATCAGCGAGCGCGGCATGCGGGCCTTGGCCCGGCCGCGCGCCAGCTTCTCGATCAGGGGCAGGGTGAAAGACGCGGTCTTGCCAGTGCCGGTCTGGGCGATGCCAAGGACGTCGCGCCCCTGCAGGGCGAGCGGAATGGCACCGGCCTGGATCGGCGTCGGTTCGGTGTAGCCGGCGGCTTCGATGGCCGCGAGGAGTTTCGGGCTGAGCCCGAGCGTGTCGAACGTCATGGCGTCCTTTAAAGACTGGTCCAAAAGCAACGGCCGCGCCGGGTGGCGCGGCCGCTTTGGTGGCGCAACATACGGGCCCGGTGCGCGCTGTCAACGCGCACGGGCTGAAACGTTAGCGCCGATAAGCGTAAGGCGTGTCGTCCGTGATATCCATGTAACGGTCACGCAGGCGCGTCTGGCGGGTTTCCATGTCGGTTTCCTCGCCATCGATCAGGACGTGGGTCGGCGCCGACATGACCTCGAGCGGGTCGCCATTCCAGACCACCACATCGCCGGCATAGCCGGCGGCCAGGGCCCCATAACGGGCACCGACGCCGTAGATTTCGGCCGGCGTCAGGGTGATGGAACGGAAGGCCACATCCCATGGAACGCCATTGGCCACGGCATTGCCGGCATGCTGGGGCAGGAGCCGGGCATTCCAGTACCCGTCCGCGGTTTGCGTGGTGTAGGCCACGGTCACGCCAGCCTCATGCAGGCGCGCAGCGTTTTCCAACGTTGAGCCGATGCGGTCGAAGGACCCGGGCAGGTTCGAGATCGGGTCGATCAGAACCGGCACGTTGGCAGCGGCCAGCTCGTCGGCCACCATCCAGGCTTCTGCTCCGCCATGAATGATCAGCTGTACCGGCTGGTTTTCGGCCTGGAAACGCAGGGCCCGGCGGATGTCCGCCGCGCGGTCAACCTCAACCATCAACGGCATGCGGCCGCGCACGACGTCAACCAGAGCGGCCGCATCATAGCGATGCAGGGCGTCGCCCTCCGGGTGCGCGGCATAACGGCCCGGGTAGAAACGGGTGTCGCCGAAGGCGGCTTCCAGGAAGGTCCAGGCGGCTGCGCGTGAGCCCCCTGCAGTACTGGCTCCGGACTGGCTCAGATCGGCAAAGACAAAACTGCCCGTGTCGAAGACCGAGTCGGTTTCGCCACTGGTATTGATCAGGGCACCGCGACCCCCGAAGATATTATGCCCGGTAGAGGGCACCAGGGCCGCCCGGGTAATGCCTTCAACCCGCGTGGTCGGGATGTGCATCCCGGCCGGGTTGAAGCTGTCGGCGACGTCGAGCGCCACCGAATAGGGCGAATCGTCTGCGCCGGAGTCATTGGTGGAGCTTTCCAGAGCCACCTCAACAAGGCCGAGCTGGGTCACCGGGGCAAAAATGCCCGGGGTGATCCAGCCACCATCCGCATCAATGACGGTCGCGCCTGCGGGGATCTGAACATTGGCACCAACGGCCACGATATCGCCGTCCCGAACCACCACAGTGCCATCATCGATGATCCCGGCACTGGTATTGGTGACGACGCGGCCATTGGTAACGGCGTAGGTTTGGGCCATGGCGGGCAGGGTGCAGGCCAGGCTGAGAGCAATCGCGCTGAGTGTGCGTTTCATTACTGATCTCCTTCGCCCGGCTGGCCGACCATGAAGTCGCGGACCGGCTGCAAGCTTTCATTGGAACGGTCATAACGCAGGGATCCATCGATCCAGACCTGGTCCGCCCGCGTGTAGGTGCTGAACGGATTGCCCGACCAGAGCACGACATCGCCGCGCAGTCCCTCGACGAGGGAACCCGTCTGATCATCAATGCCAAGCCCTCGCGCCGGGTTTGAGGATAGCCAGCTCCAGGCTTCCGCCTCGCTGATGTCGAGACCGGCGGCCCGTCCGTCTGCCAGGGCCTTGGCCACTTCCTGGTTGAGGCGCTGGATATTGAACGCATCATCAGAGTGGATCATGGCACAGGCGCCATTGGCATGCAGGAGCGGCAGGTTTTCGCGAATGGAATCATAGGCCTCCATCTTGAAGCCACCCCAATCGGCCCACACCGCCGAACAGGCATTGGCTTCAGCGAGGATGTCCGGGATCTTGTAGGACTCGACCGCGTGGTGGAAGACCGAGACCTGATAGTCGAACTCGTTCGACATATCGATGATCTGCGCCATCTGGTCCGACCGGTAGCAGTGCATATGCACCAGGATATCGCCGTCAAGCACGCCCATCAGCGTATCCAGCTCGATGTCGCGGGTCGGTGCGGAAACATCTTCACCCGCTTCCGCATCTTCCCAGTATTCATGCCAGCGATCGCGATAGTCTGAGGCGCGCTGCCAGGCGGCGCGATAGCCAGCCATATTGCCCATATCGGTAGCCGGTGAACGGCCGCGATTGCCATAGACGCGGGCCGGGTTCTCACCACAGGCCATTTTCAGCGTATAGGGCGCATCAGGGAATTTCATTTCCTGTACCGTGCGGCCGCTGACATTGCGCAGCGTGATACCACGCCCGCCGAACAGGTTGGCCGAACCCGGCAGGATGTGGAGGGTGGTGATCCCGCCTGCCAGCGCGGCTTCAAAACCGGGGTCCTGCGGCCAGACACTGTGCTCGACCCAGACTTCTGATGTTACCGGCTGGGTGGCTTCATTGCCGTCGCTGTGGGCGCTGACGCCCGGCGAGGGATAGACGCCCAGATGGGAGTGAATATCGATCACGCCCGGGGTGACGAAACGGCCCGCCCCATCGATCACTGTGGCGCCCTCCGGTGCCTCCAGGCCCGTGCCGACGGCAGCAATACGGCCGTCGACCATTAGCACGTCGCCATTTTCGATGCGTCCGCCAATACCGTCAAACACGGTGGCGCCCCGGATCAGGGTCGGCGTGCTGGGGCGCGGTACATAGGTAGACGGATAGGGATCGGTTTCATGGCGGACAATGGTGGTTTCACCCTCATCACCGCCAGCGCTGTCATTGCTCGTACTGTCGCCGCCGCCATTGGAACAGGCGGACAGGACTAGCACAGAAGCAAGCGCCGCTGTGGTCTTCCAAGTATCGAATATCATTGGGGAGTGCCTCCCTTTACCCCTGAGTCGCGAATGCGACCTCTATTGAACGCAATCGGTGAGCGGGCGTCAAACCGGCAGACGATCAGATATCGAGCCCGCTGATCTCCGGCGCGTGCTCCTGGATGTAGGCGAAACGCAATTCCGGTTTCTTGCCCATCAAGGTTTCCACCAGCTTCTCCAGCGTTGGCAGCTCGTCTTCCTGGATGGTCACCCGAGCCATAGTGCGCAGATTGGGATCCATCGTGGTTTGCTTCAGCTGCGACGGGGTCATCTCGCCGAGACCCTTGAAGCGCCCGACATCAACCTTGCTCGAGCCATTGAACTCGTCGCGCAGTAATTGCTCGCGATGCTTGTCGTCCCGCGCATAGAGCGTGGTTCCGCCCAGGGTCAGGCGATAAAGCGGTGGCTGGGCCAGGAACAGGCGTCCGGCGTGGATCAGCTCCGGCATGGAGCGATAGAAGAATGTGATCAGAAGGGCCGCAATATGCGCCCCGTCGACGTCGGCGTCAGTCATGATCACGACGCGCTCATACCGCAGATCGTCAAGCGAGAAGCGCGAGCCGGTCTGACAACCCAGCGCCTGCAGCAGGTCATTGATCTCCTGGTTGGCGGCGATCTTGTCGGCTGCTGCCGACGCCACGTTCAGGACCTTGCCACGCAAGGGCAGGATGGCCTGGGTCTCGCGATTGCGGGCCTGTTTGGCCGATCCGCCGGCCGAGTCACCCTCGACCAGGAAAAGTTCGGTCCCGTCGGCGTCGTTGCGCGAACAATCGGCCAGCTTGCCCGGAAGACGCAGGCGCCGGCTCGCGGTCTGGCGCTTGACCGCCTTTTCCTTCCGCCTGCGGACACGGTCCTCAGCGCGCTCAATGGCCCATTCCACCAGCTTGGTGGCTTCCTTGGGCGAGCCGGCGAGCCAATGATCAAACTGATCGCGTACCGCGGTCTCGACCAGCTTGGCCGCGTCGGGCGTGGCCAGGCGTTCCTTGGTCTGACCCTGGAATTCCGGATCGCTGATGAACACCGAGCAAAGGGCGCCGGCACCGCCGAGGACATCGTCCGGTGTAATCAGGGCCGCTTTCTTGGCATTGCTATGTTCTGCATAGGCTCGCAGGCCCTTGGTCAGCGCCGCTCTGAGGCCTTGTTCATGGGTACCGCCTTGTGGTGTCGGGACAGTATTACAGAAGGATTGGGTGAAGCCGTCAGCTTCGCTGCCGAAACCGTTGGTGGACCAGGCAACAGCCCATTCCACACCCCCAGCACCATCCTGACGCTCAACCTTTCCGGTAAAGCTCTCCGCGGTGACCAGGGCGCGACCGGCGGTGATTTCTGCCAGTCTATCGGCCAGACCACCCGGGAAGCAGAGCAAGGCTTCAGCGGGCGTGTCCGTGCCTTCCACCAGTTCCGGCGCACAACGCCACTGGATCTTCACGCCCCGGCGAAGGAAGGCCTTTGCGCGGGCCATGGCGTAGATCCGGGCCGGCTTGACGCGCATTTTCTCACCGAAAATCTCCGGGTCCGGCAGGAAGCGGACCCTGGTGCCGCGCCGGTTCGGGGCAGCACCGACCTTTTCCAGGCCTGTTTGCGGAATGCCGCGTGAATAGGTCTGGCGCCAGAGCGTCTTTTCGCGCGCCACCTCGACCTCCATGGTGGAGGTAAGGGCGTTGACGACGGAAATCCCCACGCCGTGCAGCCCGCCGGAGGTCTGGTAGGCCTTGTCAGAGAATTTGCCGCCGGCATGCAGCACGGTCAGAACCACTTCGAGCGCTGACTTTCCCGGGTATTTCGGGTGCGGGTCGACAGGAATGCCGCGGCCATTGTCGGTGACGGTGATATAGCCCTCGGCGTCCACCGCGACCTCGATCCGGTCAGCCCAGCCTGCCACGGCTTCATCCATCGAGTTGTCGAGGATTTCGGCGAACAAGTGGTGATAGGCGCGTTCATCGGTGCCGCCGATATACATACCCGGACGCCGGCGCACGGCCTCAAGGCCCTCAAGGACCTCGATCTGCGCGGCGGAATAACCACCAGACGGTGTTTCTGCAGGTTGCGGGGCGGGCTCGCCGCCAAACAGGTCGGAAGAGGAGGACGTGGACATGCACCTAGTTTGCACGAGTCGCACGCCAATTGGGAACGCCAGTGCAGGCGATCAGCTGCGATCCGTGCCGCTTGTGTTGAAAACAGAGCCGGTGAGGGCGCCTAGAAAACCAGACGCATCACCAGACGAGCGGTATGACGGATGAAGTCGTCACGGACATCCGCGTCATAATCGAGCGAGAAGGTCGAATAACCCGAGCCGCCACCAACGCCGAGGCCGAAGATGAAGCCGGAGCCCGGCATGGTGTCCGAACGCAGCAGGAACTCATCATCCAGACCGGCAAAGCGGGCATAGGTCTCAAGCTCGGAGCTGGAGAACTCGCTGCGATAACCGATCCGCATTTGCGGTGCCCACCAGCTATCGTCCCGCTCAAAGCGCGTGCCGAAGGCGAGCATCGCTGTTCCGGTGAAGCTGCTGCTGTCACGTTCGTCGACGAACAGGTCCACGCCGGTGCCGCCGCCGGTCTCGGTGTATTCGCTCTCATGCAGGGAGAGGTAGTCCACAGAGAAGGACGGACGGAAGAACAGGCGCTCCATTTGGATGTCCCGGCCGATCCGCATGGATGCGGTGTAGTGGTAGCCATCCCATTCTGCGACCGGAGCCGTATCGAAGCTGCCGATCAGGACGCGGCGGTTATGCTCGAAGCTGTCGATGCCAACACCACCATAGAGGTCGAGATTGAAGCCACCGAACTCGGCGCCGGCATAAACGCCGATCTGGCCGAACATGGCTGACATCGGATCGTCCACACCTTCGGCTTCCGAGATTTCGCTGGCGGCGCCGATAATGTTCACACCGACGGCGTAGAACGGGCCGAACGGGCGGTCGAAACCGACTGCTGCGCCAATACCATGGCCACGATAGCCGGGGCCGAAGGATGTGCCGGCACGGTCGGCGAAATAGCCGAATTCCTGCAGCCAAAGGCCACCGGTGTCCTCGGGGCTCTGGCGAACCGCTTCGAGGCGCGAGGCAAGGGCGCCGGTGGCGCTGTCATTGGCCGCCTGGGCAAACTGGATCGCGCTGGCGGCGTATTCCGGCAGCAGCTGATCGTAGGCGTCGAAGAATTCTGATTCCGTCAGGAGACCGGCAATCGCGGCGCCGAGCTCATCATTGGCATTCCACGCGGCCAGGGTTGCGCCATAGGCGGCGGCCTGGTTGCGGTTCATGCCGAGCTCTTCAGCATTTCGGCGGCGCAGGGTGAGCAGCATGATATTGCTGTCGACCGGGTCGAGCGACAGGTCGGCCTCGTAAAGATACGGCGCGGTCGTGTCCTGCAGCGTTTCAATGCTTTCCGCGATGGTGAGCTGATCGGCACGCAACACGGCAAATTCCGCGCCCTCACCGATCAGATTGCTTAGGGCCGCGGAGACCCGTGAGCCGGCTTCGAAGCGGACTTCGCCGGTCGCGACCAGCTGGGCGACTTCGCCGGAATCGTCGTCGATCTCGAAAATCAGGGTCGAGCCATCGCCAAAGGTGGCTTCGCGAAGGGTCGTGTTCGTGCCGGAGCCAAGGCTCAGCGTGGAATCGGTGACATTGACGACCAAATCGCCGTCGCTGTCGGACAGGACGCCGCTGACGGTCGAGCCGCCGGAGATGTTGAGCTGGTCGGCGCCATCGCCAAACGACATGTTGCCCGTGACCGTACCGGATTCGATCCGCAACTCGTCATCGCCACTGCCAAAACGGAATTCGCCAGTGATGGACGGGAAGAAGTCGTCCGGTGAATTCTCTCGGCGATACTGGCGCACGAGGACGCCGGCCGAGGAGCCGGACACGTCGATGGCAATCGTCGAGATGTCGGTGTCGTCGCTGCCCTCGCTCGGTGCCGTGCGGCCGGCCGAGATGATGCCGGAGTTTTCGATAAAGGTGAGGGTGCCGGAGGCATCTTCGATCGCGATCGCGCGTCCGCCATCAATGGATGTGGCCGAGATCGTGCCTTCGTTGACCAGTGTCGGCAGGAAGGCGCCACTGGCGATGTTGATGCTGCGGCTGACACCGTCCCGGCCATTGCTCAGGGCACTGACGATGCCCTGGTTGGTGAAGACCGGAAGGATCGCGCCCTCGCCAAGATAGAGTGCTTGCGACACGGCAGGCGTCGCCAGACTGGAATAGCCGACAGCCGTAATTCGGCCCGCATTGAGGAAACCGTTGGTCAGCGTCGCGGTGAAGCCATCGCTACCGCCAATGCTGACCCCAATCGGCTCAACGCCATCGAGCTCACCCCGGCCGCCTATCGCCCCCCGGTTGACGAGAGAATAGCCAAGCGGAATCGCCGCGCGTGTTTCGTCTTCCTCGGTATCGGGGTCATCTGCCACGGCTTCGATCACGACTTCGCCAAGGACGATGTCGCCGTAGGTGGCGTTTGCCAGAATGTCCAGCGCGGCTCCCGGGCCCGCCGAGTTGATTGACGATGCAGCTTCGTTCGGGCTGTCCTCGGCCGGCCCGGTGATCAGCAGACCGCCGGCAGAGCTACCATGCACCAGGACCGCAGCACCGCTGTAACCGACATCGTCAGGATCGCCGAGAACCTGTTCGACAAAATCCTCTGGCGGACGCGACGGGAAGCGGTAGCCGGAATTGCGGACGTCGCCGTCAATCGTGATGCGGCCACCCACATCGCCTGCGACCACAACCGCATTGTTATTGTCACCCAGCGAGGTGATGACGCCGCCAATGCCGAGATCACCGGACACATCGCCCAGCACCTCGATACCAGTGGAATCGTCACCCGTGATGTCGAGGCGGCCATTATAGATCAGGTCGCCATCGATGCCGGTCAGAACGCGAATGCCCGCAGAATCATCGCCGCGGACGGTGATCGAGCTGCCGCTATTGAACAGGATATCACCGGTGAAGACTTCGGTGCCGTCAACAAGGACAGCGATCCGGCCGCTGCCCACGGCGAGCGGGCCGTCGACGATATTGTCCTCGTCCGTGTCTTCCGGGGTCGTGACATCGCCGACCACAATCGAGTTGTTCGATGTGAAAGCGCCGGTATTGCCGCCCTGGATGTGGACGCCTACGCCGCCATCATCATCCGTTTCAACGAGGATGCGGCCGTCCTGGGTGACGGTATTGTCACTATCGAGGGTCACGGCCGTACCCGGCGTGCTCAGCACGACGCGCCCGGTGTTGGAAATGATGATGTTGTCCGGACCACCGCCATCGCCAGCGGTAGACGTCGCGATCGGCGTGGTGATCTCTTCGGTGATCTCGCGATCGGCAAAAGCCGCCGGCGCGCTAACGGTCAGCGTTGCAAGTGCACTGGCGAACAAAAAACGGCGACGCATACCGACTCCTGACGAACAACCCATGAGGGATTTGGTAAACTTGCGCGAAGTTGTAGCGAATGCAAAGCGCCTCGTCGACCGCTCAATTGCCCCCAAAACAGCGAGGCCGCCGGAACATGCCGACGGCCTCGTGCTTGATGTCATGCTGCCCTTGAGGATCAGCAGCTGTAATACATGTCGAATTCGACCGGGTGCGGATGGCTCTCAAATCGTTCGACTTCTTCCATCTTGAGGTCGATATAGGCGTCGATCTGGTCGTCATCCATGACGCCGCCCTTCTTGAGGAAGTCGCGGTCGGCATCAAGCTCTTCCAGCGCCTGGCGCAGGGAGAAGCAGACTGTCGGAACATCACGCAGCTCCTCCGGCGGCAGGTCGTAGAGATCCTTGTCCATCGGATCGCCCGGATCGATGCGGTTCTCGATCCCGTCGAGGCCGGCCATGAGCAGAGCCGAGAAGGTGAGGTAGGGGTTGCCGGCCGGATCCGGGAAGCGGGTTTCCAGGCGCTTGGCATTGGCCGAGTTGACCCACGGAATACGGATTGAGGCCGATCGGTTGCGCGCGGAATAGGCCAGAAGGACCGGGGCCTCGAAGCCCGGGACCAGGCGCTTGTAAGAGTTGGTCGAGGCGTTGGCGAAGGCGTTGATGGCTCGAGCGTGTTTGATGATGCCGCCGATATAATAAAGGCAGGTGTCGGACAGATCGGCGTAGCGATCGCCGGCAAACATCGGCTTGCCGTCTTTCCAGATCGACTGGTGCACGTGCATGCCGGTGCCGTTATCATTCCAGACCGGCTTGGGCATGAAGGTGGCGGACTTGCCATAGGCATGGGCCACCATGTGCACGGTGTATTTATACATCTGCATGCGGTCGGCCATCGTCGTCAGGCCGGCGAATTTCATGCCGAGTTCGTGCTGGGACGGTGCCACTTCATGGTGGTGCTTCTCCGGCTCCAGGCCGAGTTCTTCCATTACACCGAGCATGTCGGTGCGCATGTCCTGGCCGCTATCGATCGGGTTGACCGGAAAATAGCCGCCCTTCGGGCCCGGACGATGCCCCATATTGCCGCCCTCGAACGCGCGGCTGGAATTGTACGGGCCTTCCTCGCTGTCGAACTTGTAGAAGGTGTCGTTCTGCTCGGTCGACCAGCGCACATCGTCAAACACGAAGAATTCCGCTTCCGGGCCGAAAAACGCCTGGTCACCAATGCCCGACGCTTTCAGGAAAGCCTCGGCCTTCTTGGCCGTGGTGCGCGGGTCGCGATTATAGCTCTCGCCGGTGCCCGGCTCGAGAATGTCGCAGAGCATGGTCAGGGTCGGTTGCTGGTAGAACGGATCCTCGACGACGTAGCTGGTGTCCGGCTTGAGCACCATGTCGCTCTCATTGATCGCCTTCCAGCCGGCGATCGAGGAGCCGTCGAACATCACACCGTCTTCGAAGAAATCCTCATCGACCTGCGAGCGGTCGAACGTGACGTGCTGCAGCTTGCCGCGAGGATCGGTGAAGCGGAGATCGACGTATTTGATCTCCTCATCATGCATTTTCTTGAGAATGTCTTCCGACATGGTTCGAGCTCCGCTCTGACTTGGACTGTGGATTTAAAGCGCATCCCGGCCGGTTTCGCCGGTCCGGATGCGAATGACGCTTTCGACAGGGCTGACGAAGATCTTTCCGTCGCCGATACGGCCGGTATGGGCCGCGTTCTGGATCGCCTCGATTGCCGCTTCAACGCGGTCAGACGGGACGACGAGTTCGATTTTGATCTTGGGCAGGAAATCGACAACATACTCGGCACCGCGATAGAGTTCGGTATGACCTTTCTGGCGACCGAATCCCTTGGCCTCGAGGACGGTCAGGCCTTGCACGCCGACTTCTTGGAGCGCCTCCTTCACATCATCGAGTTTGAACGGTTTAATGACGGCTTCGATTTTCTTCATGACCGACTCCCTGTGGCCGGGATGCACGCTAGGTGTTTGCCGCGCCCGGGCAAGGTCGATCAGGCGAGGAGGCTGCGATGAAGGCTGGACTGCTCGACCGTGAGGCAAAACTGCTGCGCAAGCGAGCACTGGGTGAGCATGCCGTGCTTTCGGCCGCCGACACAGCGGTCTGCGATGCTTATGCCGTCGAGAGCGGCGTGGCTTCGTTCAGCCTGATGCAGACGGCTGGCGCCGAGCTGGCCGCGGCCATCCTGCAGCGATGGCATATGCGTCCTGCCCTGATAGCGTGCGGCCCCGGGAATAATGGGGGTGACGGCTATATCTGCGCAGCCCGCCTGCTTGAGGCAGGCTGGCCGGTGACGGTTGCTGCACTGGGTGATCCGGAACAGCTCAAGGGCGATGCGCGAAAGGCCTACTTGGCCTGGGGCGGGCCAGTGCAGTCTGTCGAGGAATCCGATCCGTCCGAGTTCGGCCTTGTCGTTGATGCCTTGTTCGGGGCTGGGCTGGACCGGCCGCTGACCGGCGCCGTCGCGGAGTTCTGCCAGCGCGTGAATGCCAGCTCTGCTGTTGTCGTCGCCGTTGATTTGCCCAGCGGGCAGAAGGGTGATGCCGCACAGGCAGACGGGCCCGTGATCGTCGCCGATCTCACCATCACCTTCCACACCGCCAAGCCGGCTCACTTGCTCGAACCGGCGGCTTCGACCTGCGGTGAGTTGGTCGTCGTCGATATCGGTATCCCGGACGGATGGGACAGCCGGGCCGCACCTCTGGCTTTGCGCAATTCGCCAGCCCTTTGGGCAGAAGAACTACCGGCCACCGCAACGCTGTCCCACAAGCATCAACGCGGCCGTCTTGTTGTCTTCACCGGGGGCGCCAGTTCAACCGGAGCGGGGAGGCTGGCCGGCGAGGCGGGGTTGCGCGCCGGAGCCGGTCTGGTGACCCTGGCCAGCCCTGTCGATGCGCTACCGATCAACGCGGCGCAGTCGACCGCCGTGATGGTCCGGCCCTGGGCAGGAGGCTATGAGAGCGAGGCGATTGCGCAGGCTTGCCGAGCGGACGTCGCCGTTATCGGGCCGGGAGCCGGTATCGGTGCCGGCACCAAACAGGCCGTCGAATCGCTTCTGACGGCGCGGGCGAAGGCGGTGCTCGACGCCGATGCTCTGACCAGTTACGAAAACGATCTCCCGGAACTTCTCAATTCCTTGCGTCCGGATGATGTGATGACACCGCATATAGGGGAGTTTCGCCGGGTCTTCCCGGGTGTTCTCGAGGCCAGCGCCCACAAGCTCGAAGCCGCGTGCCGGGCCGCGGAGCAGGCGGGTTGTACGGTTCTACTGAAAGGGCCTGACACCATTATCGCAGCGCCGGGACGGATGGCCGTAATCAACCGGCATGCCAGCCCAGTGCTGGCGACAGCCGGTTCCGGCGATGTGCTTGCCGGCGTGATTGGCGGTCTGATGGCCCAGGGGATGGGCGGGTTTGATGCTGCCTGCGCGGCGGCTTGGCTGCATGGCGATGCCGGAATGCGCATCGGAACGGGGTTGACGGCTGAGCGCCTGCTTGAGGAGGTCGGCCTGTCCCGCAATGCTCTGGATGCCCGCTTGCGGCGTCAAAGCGCCCAGAGGCGCCTGCTGGCTTGTTAGAGCTCTGACAGGCTGAGGGGTTGGCCTGCGCGGGCAAGCGGTTCATGTTCGCCCATCTGCCCGACATAAGGTGACTCGATGCCCCCCGATTCGACCGACCCAAATCCTAGTCAGCTTGATGTGGAAGCGCTGCGCTTTCACATGCGTCCACAACCCGGCAAGATCGGCCTTGCGGCGACCAAGCCGATGGCGACCCAGCGCGACCTTGCTCTGGCCTACTCTCCGGGCGTTGCGGCGCCGGTGCGCGCTATCGCTGCGGACCCGGACAGCGTTTATGACTATACCTCCAAGGGCAATATGGTCGCCGTCGTATCCAATGGCACCGCTATCCTCGGTCTGGGTAATCTGGGGGCTGCGGCATCAAAGCCGGTAATGGAAGGCAAGGCGGTCCTGTTCAAGCGTTTTGCCGATCTGGACGCGTTTGATGTTGAGGTCGAGTACACCGATCCGGACCGGTTCATCGAATGCGTGCAGGGCTTCGGCAATAGTTTCGGCGGCATCAATCTGGAAGACATCAAGGCGCCGGAATGCTTCGAGATCGAGACACGCCTGCGCGAATTGCTCGATATTCCTGTCTTCCATGACGACCAGCATGGGACTGCGATTATTGCGGCAGCCGGTCTGATCAATGCCTGCCATCTCACCGGGCGCAAATTCGAGGACCTGAAAGTCGTCCTCTGCGGCGCCGGTGCAGCCGGACTGTCTGTGATCGAGCTGATCAAGTCGATGGGCGTGAAAGACGAGAACACAACGGTCGTGGATATTGACGGTGTAGTGTACAGGGGGCGTGAGGGCGATCATGGGCGTCTGGCCAGCCACGCCATCGAGACCGACAAGCGCACCCTGCTCGAAGCGGCTGAGGGGGCGGATTGCCTGCTTGGGCTGTCGGCCGCAGGCGCCTTTACGCCGGAAATCGTATCCCGGTTGGCGCCCAATCCGATCATTTTCGCCATGGCCAATCCGACCCCGGAGATCACGCCGGAAGAGGTGGCCAAGGTGCGTGATGATGCGATCATGGCTACCGGGCGCTCTGATTATCCCAACCAGGTCAATAACGTCCTCGGCTTTCCCTATATCTTCCGCGGTGCCCTCGACGTTCGGGCACGCACTATCAATGAAGAGATGAAGATTGCGGCGGCCCAGGCCCTGGCGGCCCTGGCGCGCGAGGATGTGCCCGACGAGGTGGCCGAGGCCTATGGTGGGGACCGGCTGCAATATGGCCGCGACTACATCATCCCGACCCCGTTTGATCCGCGTCTGATTCACTATATCCCGCCCAATGTTGCCGAAGCGGCGGTCAAGACCGGCGTGGCCCGGAAATCTATTGAAGACTTCGAGGCTTATCGCAGAGAGCTCGAGCGTCGCTCGAACCCGTCAGCCTCGATCCAGCAACGTATCACTGCCTCCATTCGCAAAACCCAGAAGCGGATTGTGTTTGCCGAAGGCGAAGAGCCGAGCGTTATCCGTGCCGCCTATGCCTTCCAGAATCAGGGGCTGGGTCAGGCGGTCCTGATTGCCCGGGAAGATATCGCGCGGGCCAACATGCGCGCGGTCGGCCTGCCGGACGATGCGCTGGAGATATGCAATGCACGGCTCTCGGAGCACAATGCCGAGTATGCCGACTTCCTTTACGAGAAACTGCAACGCCGCGGTTTCCTGCGCCGGGATGTGCAGCGCCGCGTCAATAACGACCGGAATATCTTCTCCGCCTGTATGCTGAAAATGGGTCATGCCGATGGCATGGTCACCGGCGTCACCCGCCACTCCAATGTGGTGATGAAGGATGTCACGCTTGTTCTCGAACCGGCAGAGGGCAGCCGCGCGGTGGGTATAGCGGCGGCCATCGGCCAGGACCGGACCTTGCTGTTCGGCGATGTTTCGATCAGCGAATTCCCCGATGCCGAAGGCTTGGCCGAGATTGCTATCGCGACGGCACAGGCCGCCAAACGCCTGCGCATCACGCCGCATCTGGCCTTCCTGTCCTATTCCAGTTTCGGCAATCCGCCCGGCGAGCGGACCGAGAAAATCCAGGAGGCGGTACGTATTCTCGACAGGCTGGATGTGGATTTCGAATATGAGGGCGAGATGGCGGCCGATATCGCCCTGAGCCCGGATCACCACGATCTTTACCCGTTCTCGCGTTTGACGCGGCCGGCCAATGTCCTCGTCATGCCGGCCATTCATTCAGCCTCGATCGCCCTTCGCCTGCTCAAATCGGCGGGCGGTGCTACCGTGATCGGGCCGATGCTGGTCGGACTGGAAAAACCGGTACAGATCGCCCGGCTCGGCGCATCCGTGACAGACATCGTCAATCTCGCCGGCATCGCCGCCTATGATCTCAACACGGTCGAGGCCTGAGCGCGTATAAGTCATATTCGCGTGATCGCTGTGCACGATGGGGTGCGCCGCGGATGGGGAGGCCCTATCTAGGGGGCTCGTCTTGGGAAGGATGAGCATATGGCCGGACGCGCGGCTCGTGATTTGACGCAGGGGCCGGTCTTCGGCCATATCCTGCGCATGCTGATACCGATGAGTTTCGGTATCCTGGCGATGATGCTGGTCGGCATTGTCGATACCTATTGGGTAGGAACGCTCGGAACGGCGCAACAGGCGGCGGTCCAGATGAGCTTCCCCGTCACCATGCTGGTGATGAGCGTCTCGATCGGTCTCGGTGCCGGAGCAGTCTCAGCGGTCTCCCGCGCCGCCGGGCGCAAGGATGGAACCTCGATCCCGCGCATGGCGACAGACGCGCTGAGCCTTTCCTTTATTGCGGTCGGCTCAGTCTCACTGCTCGGCATAGTGTTTGTGGAAGACATTTTCCGCGCGCTCGGTGCCAGCGACACGATGATGCCGCATGTCGTGTCCTACATGACGGTTTGGTTTGCCGGCATTGTGCTGATCGTGGGGCCGATGGTGGCGAGCAATATCCTGCGGGCGCTGGGCAATGCCATCATTCCGAGCCTGATGATGATCGCTGCGGCCGTAGTCAATCTCATCCTCGACCCGATCTTTATTCTCGACGATGTTTTCGGGCTGTTTCCAGGCCTGGGCTGGGGGGTGTCCGGGGCTGCCTTGGCGACCGTCGCGGCCAATGGCGTGACCTTTTTGATGGTCGGGGCCTACATGGTCTTTAAGGAAAAGCTGATCGACTTTTCCTGGCCCGGTTTCGGCGAGGTCTGGCACCACTGGGCCGATATCGCCCGGGTGGGCATTCCCGCCTGCATTTCCAATATCTTCAATCCGTTCGCCATGACCGTGGCCATGAGCGGTGTGGCCATGGCCCGGTTCGGGGATGCCGCCGTCGGCGGGCTTGGCGTGGCGGGCCGGATCGAAGCCTTTGCCATCGTTCCGTTATTTGCACTGTCCGCATCGATCGGTGCGGTCACCGGTCAGAATGGCGGAGCCGCTGATCTAGCGCGTGTGCGCGAAGCCTTCCGCTCCAGCTTCCTGTTCGCGGCCGGCTGGAGCCTCGCCATGGCGGTTCTGCTCTGGCTCTGTGCGCCCTTGCTCGCGACCGCCTTCCTGCCGTCTGAAGAAGGTCGGGCTGTCGCCATTGATTACTGGCATATCGTCCCGCTCACTGTTGCCGGATACGGCATCACGATTGCCGCCAGCGCTGGCTTCAACGGGCTCGGGCGGCCGGGCCATGGCATGGTCATCACGGCCGGCCGCGCGCTTGGCTTGATGGTTCCGGCTGTCATTGTCGGGGCGATGGTCGTGGGGGCGCCGATGGGCGTTATCCTGGGGATTGCAGCGGCCAATCTGGTCTCAGGTCTGGTCACGGTGCTCTTCGTTTTGACCAAGGCGCCCATGACGGCCAAGCATGGCAAGGCCCGGCGTGCCAACGCTCAGCAAGCCGACGAAGAACCGGCCTAGCGGCGGGTCAGGAAGCCGGCCAGCTCCGCCTTGTCGTTTAAATGCGGGTGCGGGTAGGGCGCAAAAGTGGAGTCGGGCGGCCAGATCCAGCGCTCCTCGGGAAACAGCTCATGCATGGCCTCAAGCGAGCAGCCATAGGGTGGTCCTCCGCGTTCTTCCTTCTGCATGAACAGGGCGAGCAGTTTGCCGCCGGGCTTGAGCCAGGCATGCATCGCCTGTTCGTATTCAATGCGCAGACGGGGTGGAATGGCGCACAGGAAGGTCTGTTCATAGACCGCATCAATCGGCGCCTCCGGCCGCCACTCTAGGATATCGCCGACGATAAGTTCGGCGTCGAGACGCTCTAATTGCAGCTGCTTGCCCTGCCAGGCGATCGCCGTCTCTGACAGATCTGCCGCGATTGTATGGGTGGCGTGACGGGCGATGATCGCAACTTCCGGGCAGCGTCCGCAGCCGGGGATGATGACGCTCTTCCCGGGGCCGATTTCGCCACTATCGATACAGTGCTGGAGAAACGGGTGCGTCTGGCCGCGCTCCCAGGGCGTGTCATCGTCGCGGAAGCGTTGCTCCCAATCCATGGCGCTGCGTTCTGGTGTCTCGCTCATACTCACCCCTTTTGCATAAGGGATAGGCGGACAGGCCGGTTCCGGCAATAAGCGCGGTCAGGCCGCGCGGGCCATGCGGCAAAGGTCAACAATGCCCAGCGTCCGGCATGGCATGGGGGCACCGGCTTCCGGAAGAAGGCCCGGCCCCGACATATAGCGCACGCCGCACGCCATGGCTTGTTTCAGAGTCTTCAGGTCGCGAATCTCATCCATGAATGTGGTCGCGAAGCGATCGCGTGCGGCTCCGACAACGGCGTTGAGCGCCGTCGTATCCTGATCCAGCATGCCTTCAGTTTCCGCGTTGGCCGGCTTCAAGGCCCGGCAGGCGAACTGCGCCACATCGAGTTCCTGGAAAGCCGAGAAGTCGTAGTCACCAAAACGGCGTTCCACCAGAATCTGATAGCCTAGCGATTGCAGTGGTTCGACTGCGCGCGCCGTATCAGCCGCGTTGAGATCGGCACTTTCCAGACGCAGCCAGAACGCCTTGCGCACAGGTTCGGGCAGGGCACTGAAACAGTCCAGGAAGGTGTCGCGTGCGGCCGGGTCGAGCAGGGTTGTCTCGTGCAGTGAAATCGCCATGGCAACCTTGCGCTTCTTGCGCATGGCCAGGGTGAAATTCTGTACCGCCTGTGACGCGGCCGTGATGTCCAGCGTCAGGTGATCGGTGTCGGCCATCTGCGTTTGGAGTGCCCGGCGGCCGTCAATCCAGCGGCCTTCAACCTGTACCTTGGCAATGCAGAGATTGGCGGCCACCGATTGGGATTGCCCGTCCCAGATCGGCAGAAAGGTCGTTTTGTGCCCCGGAGCGACCGGCTCCGGCTTGCGGTCCGGCGGCGGGATTTTGCGCGCAGGCTGGTCCGGCTGGGCTTTGACCTTGGCAACAGGGCGCGGCTGAGGCGGTTTGGACTTGGCCGGCCCAGCCAGTGTTACGAGTTCTTCCGGGCTAACAGCGAGCGTTTTGGTGACAAGTTGCAGATTGGGCAGATCCGGCGAGCCAAGGAAAAACTCGATCAGGGCTTCGCGGATTTCCGCGATATCTTCCTTGGGGTTTTCAATCTCGTCAGCGAAGACGATCAGGAACCCGTCGGCGCAGGCGAGGGTGACATGCTTGGTGGACAGGCGTTTCTGGATGAAGTGCGTTGCCGTATCCACGACGCGCTGGCGCAGTTTCGGCCAGTTTTCGCCGGCGGCTGCCTTGATTTCATCGACATTGAGCATCTGGAACTGCCCGATATCGACTTTCGTCTTGCCTGCCAGCGCTGCTTTGAGCACCGTCTTAATATCCACGCCCATCGGTTTCCCGTTTGCTATTTCCCGTACTCGACGCAGACCTAATCACGTCAGGGTTAAGATCGGATAACGATGGGTTTGTAGAGCTTGCGTCGGCCGATAAGCCATGGCATCACCCGCGGCCCGGCCCGCCATGCGGGCGGTCACATGCGGATGTGGCGGAACTGGTAGACGCGCCAGATTTAGGTTCTGGTGCCGAGAGGCGTGGGGGTTCGAGTCCCTCCATCCGCACCAATTCTTCGATATCATGGCGGTTCGCTTTGCCGCCGCCTCCGATGGGGCGGCCTGGCTGCCCGACCTGCAGTCGCGCTTGCGACCCCGAAGGCCTCGGAGAACAAGCGCTCTTGCACGGGAAATGGCTCTGTTTTCCACCCCATCTGCCTCCCAACCGCTCCACAGCGTTGCACACCGTGAATCGGCGTGACATAACGCGCGCTCGAATTTCAATGCGGCTCGTCCGCACCAGTCAGAACACCAAGGTCCAACCCATGAACGTCATCGAGAAAGCATCTGAAGGCTTGAGCCGCACTTTCGAAGTCGTGTTTGCCGCCGACGATCTGCAAGCTCGCCTGGATGCGAAAATCGAAGAAATCCGTCCCGAAGTACGCCTCAAGGGCTTCCGCCCGGGCAAGGTGCCGGCCAACCACATCCGCAAGATGTTCGGTGAGTCCATCATGGGCGATCTGCTCAATGAACTGGTCCCGGAGACGACCCAGAAGGCCCTCGACGAGCGCAATATCCGCCCGGCTTCCCAGCCGGAAATCGAGGTTAAGACCGAAGCCAAGGACGTGGCCAAGGGCGGTAGCGATTTCACTTTCGAGATCAGCCTTGAAATCATGCCGGACTTCGAGCCGGCCGATCCGGCCCAGCTCAAGGTCGAGCGCCCGGTCGCCGATGTTGAAGATGCGCAGCTTGATGCAGCACTCATGGATCTGGCGGAAAAGAACCGCACCTATTCGGCCAAGAAAGGCGGCAAGAACGCCAAGGCAGCTGAGGGTGATGTCGTGGTCATCGACTTCGTCGGCAAGATTGACGGCGAGGCCTTTGAGGGCGGTTCGGCGGAAGACAGCCGTGTTGCCATTGGTGACGGCGCTTTCATTCCGGGCTTCGAGGAGCAGCTGGTCGGTGCCAAGACTGGCGAAGAGCGCGAGCTCAACGTGACTTTCCCGGAGAACTACCAGGCGGCGCAGCTGGCTGGTAAGGACGCCGTGTTCGAAGTGACCGTGAAGGGCGTGGAAAGCCCGGACGAGCCGTCTGTTGATGATGAGCTGGCCAAGCGTTTCGGTCTCGACGGTCTGGACACGCTGAAGGACACGATCTCCAAGAACCTCGCCAGCGAGCACACGCAGCAATCCCGTATGAAGGTGAAGCGCGCCGTGCTTGACGAGCTCGACAAGCTGCACAGCTTCGATCTGCCGCCGAAAATGGTGGAAGCGGAGTTCGAAAACATCTGGCGTGAAGTCTCCCATGCGATCGAGCACGGTCATCTGGAAGACGAAGACAAGGACAAGCCGGAAGACCAGCTCAAGGACGAGTATCGCGAGATTGCCGAGCGCCGTGTGCGTCTGGGCCTTGTTCTCGCCGAGGTCGGCCGTCGCAATAATGTCGATGTGACGCAAGAAGAACTGTCCCGAGCGATCAACCAGGAAGCGATGCGCTATCCGGGTCAGGAGCGTCAGGTGGTCGAGTTCTACCAAAAGAATCCGGGTGCCGTCGCGCAGCTGCGCGCTCCGATCTATGAGGAAAAGGTCGTCGACTACATCCTCGAGCTTGCCGATGTGACCGATGTCACCGTTTCGCGCGAAGCGCTCTTCTCGGACGACGAGGAAGAGGTGGCAGAAAAGCCGAAGAAGAAGGCTCCGGCCAAGAAAAAAGCTCCGGCCAAGAAAGCCGCTGAGGCGAAGGCTCCGGCCAAGAAAGCTCCGGCGAAAAAGGCTGCGGCCAAGAAGGACGATGCAGCTGCCGAGAAGAAGGCACCGGCGAAAAAGAAGGCTCCGGCTAAGAAAAAGGCCCCGGCCAAGAAAGCCGACTAGCGTTCAGTCCTGAATTGAAACCTCAAGCGCCGGCGCCTATCTAGGGGCCGGCGTTTTGATTCCGGGTGCATGAACGGTTTGCGACAGCTGTAAGCCGTGCCTTGCCAGTGATCGCGACCACCGCGATAGTTCTCGCAACGCCTAGAACACGACTCGCGCCGTCCGGTGGCGAGCACCCAAGGAGCATAAGATGAGAGACCCCCAGGAAACGATGATGGAATTGCCGATCTATGTCGTCGAGCAGACCGGACGCGGCGAACGGGCAGTCGACATCTATTCCCGGATGCTGGGCGAGCGCATCATCTTCCTGACCGGCCCGGTCGAGGACTATATGGCGCGTTCCATTGTGGCGCAGCTTCTGTTCCTGGAAGCGGAAAACCCGAAGAAAGAAATCTCCATGTACATCAACTCGCCGGGCGGTGTCGTCACGGCGGGCATGGCGATTTACGACACCATGCAATACATCTCCTGCCCGGTGTCGACGATCTGCATCGGCATGGCCGCATCCATGGGTTCGCTGCTGCTCACGGCCGGTGAACCGGGCCAGCGTTTCGCGACGCCGAATGCGCGCATCATGGTGCACCAGCCATCCGGCGGTTTCCGTGGCCAGGCGTCCGATATCGAACGTCACGCCAGGGATATCATCGAGACCAAGCGGCGCCTCAACGAGGTTTATGTGACCCATACCGGCCGCAAATACGAAGAGATTGAATCCGCCCTGGACCGCGATAATTTCATGTCGGCAGAGGCGGCAAAAGACTTCGGCCTGATCGATCAGGTCATCGACAAACACCGGACGGCGGACGAGAAATCCGCTGACTAGACCCTGTTCTGGCGCGGATCATGCTTGATCCCAGCTGTAACACTATGGTCGAATGTTTGCGGATGGAAACCTTTCGCTAAAGTTCGACCGCGATCTTACAGGGGTCGAACATATAAGCGGGTGACTGCCGGACCAGGGGAGGTCCTAGTGGTGCTCGCGGTTGAATTGGAGCGGATATGAGTAAGACGACCAGCGGCGGCGAAGGCGAAAGCAAGAACACGCTTTACTGTTCGTTCTGCGGCAAGAGCCAGCACGAGGTCCGCAAGCTAATTGCGGGACCGACCGTCTTCATCTGCGACGAATGCGTCGAGCTGTGCATGGACATCATTCGCGAGGAGAGCAAATCCTCGCTGGTGAAGTCCAAGGGTTCCGTTCCGGCGCCGCAGGAAATCTTCGATATCCTGAACGATTACGTGATTGGCCAGGGCCACGCCAAGCGCGTGCTGGCCGTCGCCGTGCACAACCACTACAAGCGCCTCAACCACTCGACCCAGAATGCGGATGTCGAGCTGGCTAAGTCCAACATCCTGCTTATCGGTCCGACCGGTTGCGGTAAGACGCTGCTGGCCCAGACGCTGGCGCGCATCCTTGATGTGCCCTTTACCATGGCCGATGCGACGACCCTGACCGAAGCCGGTTATGTCGGTGAGGATGTGGAGAACATTGTCCTGAAACTGCTCCAGTCTGCCGATTACAATGTCGAGCGGGCCCAGCGTGGCATCGTCTATATCGACGAGATCGACAAGATCTCCCGCAAGTCCGACAACCCGTCCATTACCCGGGACGTCTCGGGTGAGGGCGTGCAGCAGGCGCTGCTGAAGATCATGGAAGGCACGGTTGCCGCGGTTCCGCCGCAGGGTGGCCGCAAGCATCCGCAGCAAGAATTCCTGCAGGTCGATACGACCAATATCCTGTTCGTCGTTGGTGGCGCTTTCGCGGGACTGGACAAGGTCATTGCCAAGCGCGGCAAGGGCGCGGCGATCGGCTTCGGTGCTGATGTGCGCGAGGTTGATGAGCGCCGGACCGGTGAAATCCTGCGCGAAGTTGAGCCGGATGATCTCAACCGTTTCGGCCTGATCCCTGAATTCATCGGCCGTCTGCCGGTGATTGCGACCCTGGAAGATCTCGACGAAGACGCCCTGATCAAGATCCTGACCGAGCCGAAAAATGCTCTGGTCAAGCAGTATCAGCGTCTGTTCGAAATGGAGGGCGTCGGGCTCACCTTCACCGAGGACGCGCTCAAGGCCGTGGCCAAGCGAGCTATTGAACGCAAGACCGGTGCACGTGGTCTGCGCTCGATCATGGAGGGCATTCTGCTCGAAACCATGTTCGATCTGCCCAGCCTGGAAGGCGTCGAGGAAATCGTCGTCAACGCTGAAGTCGTTGAGGGCAATGCCAAACCGCTGCACATTTATGCAGAACGCAAGGACGACAAGGCCGAGGGGGCTTGAACTCGGCCGGTCCTGCTTCCACCTGTTAGGGTGAACGGCAGTCCCAAACTGTCATAGTTTACGAACGCAGCCAGCGCTCGAATCGCGTCACCCTGTCTGGCAGGGCTGTCGTGTTCGAATAGCTCGGCGCGATAGGAGAGATTATGTCCACGACCAAGACGCTTCCGCTCTTACCTCTGCGCGATATCGTCGTTTTTCCGCACATGATCGTGCCGCTGTTTGTCGGCCGCGAAAAATCCGTGAAAGCGCTTGAAGAGGTGATGAAGGCGGACAAGCAGATCCTGCTCGCCACCCAGAAGAATGCGTCCGATGACGAGCCGCAACCGGACGATATTCACACCACCGGTGTGATCGCCTCCGTCCTGCAATTGCTCAAACTTCCTGACGGCACAGTCAAAGTGCTGGTCGAAGGCGGCACGCGCGTCTCCATCACCGGTTATGTCGACAATGAGGTCTACTATCAGGCCGCTTGTGAGCCGGTCGGTGATGACAGCGCTGACGATAGCGAGCATGAAGCCCTGATGCGCTCGGTCGCGGCCAAGTTCGATGATTACGTCAAGCTAAACAAGAAAGTGCCGCCGGAGGCCCTGGCCTCGCTCGAGCAAATCACCGAGCCGGGCAAGCTCGCTGATACGATTTCGGCGCATCTCGCGGTCAAGATCGATGAAAAGCAGTCGCTGCTGGAAGAGGGCGATGTCGCCCGTCGCCTCGAGCGTGTGCTCGGCCTGATGGAAGGCGAGATCGGCGTGCTGCAGGTCGAGAAGAAGATCCGCTCGCGCGTGAAGCGCCAGATGGAGAAGACGCAGCGCGAGTATTATCTCAACGAGCAGATGAAGGCGATCCAGCGTGAGCTGGGTGAAGGCGATGACGGGCGTGAAGAGCTCGCTGAGCTTGAAGAGCGCCTCGCTGAAGCCAAGCTGTCCAAGGAAGCCCGAACCAAGGCCGAGGCGGAGTTCAAGAAGCTGCGCCAGATGAGCCCGATGTCGGCGGAAGCCACGGTCGTTCGGAATTATCTCGACTGGATCCTGGCCCTGCCCTGGGGCAAGCGCAAACGTCTCAAGAATGACCTCAAGCGCGCTGAAGACACGCTGGAAGCGGATCATTATGGCCTCGACAAGGTCAAGGAACGCATCCTCGAGCATCTCGCAGTGCAGGCTCGTACGCGCAAGCTGAAAGGTCCGATCCTGTGCCTTGTCGGTCCTCCGGGCGTCGGCAAGACCTCTCTGGGCCGGTCAATCGCCAAGGCGACGGGCCGTGATTTCGTCCGAATGTCGCTGGGCGGCGTTCGCGATGAAGCCGAGATTCGCGGTCACCGCCGCACCTATATCGGCTCCATGCCGGGCCGCATCATCCAGTCGATGAAGAAGACGAACTCGGCCAATCCGCTCTTCCTGCTCGATGAGATCGACAAGCTCGGCGCCGATTATCGCGGTGATCCGGCCTCGGCTCTGCTGGAGGTGCTCGATCCAGAACAGAACGGGACGTTCAACGACCACTATCTCGAGGTCGATTACGATCTGTCCGACATCATGTTCGTCACAACCGCGAACACGCTCAACCTGCCGCAGCCGCTTCTCGACCGGATGGAAATCATCCGTATCGCCGGCTACACGGAAGATGAGAAGGTCGAGATTGCCAAGCGCCACCTGATCCCCAAGCAGATGAAAAATCATTCGCTCAAGGAGACCGAGTGGCAGCTGACCGAGCATGGTTTGCGCGATTTGATCCGCTATTACACCCGCGAAGCCGGGGTGCGGAGCCTGGAGCGGGAAGTCGCCAATCTCGCCCGCAAGTCGGTACGCAAGATTGAAAGCGGCGAGCAGGCCTCGATCGAGATTACACCGGACAATCTCAAGGACTTCGCCGGCATCCGCAAATTACGCTTCGGCGAAACGGAAAGTTCCGATCAGGTCGGTTTGGTCACCGGTTTGGCCTGGACCGAAGTGGGTGGCGATCTGCTCACCATCGAAGCCGTGCGCATGCCGGGCAAGGGGCAGATGAAGGTCACCGGAAATCTGCGCGATGTGATGAAGGAATCCATCTCTGCGGCGAATTCCTTCGTCCAGTCGCGTGCGCCATCGCTGGGCGTCAAGCCGACGGTCTTCCGGGCGACCGACATTCACGTCCACGTCCCAGAAGGCGCCACGCCGAAGGATGGCCCGTCTGCCGGTATCGGCATGATGACGGCGATCGTCTCGGTTCTGACCGGCGTGCCGGTCCGCAAGGATATCGCCATGACCGGCGAGATCACCCTGCGCGGCCGCGTCCTGCCGATCGGTGGTCTCAAGGAGAAGCTTCTCGCAGCCCTGCGTGGCGGCGTGAAAACCGTCCTGATCCCGAAAGACAATGAGAAGGATCTCGAGGAAATTCCGGACAATGTAAAGGAAGGTCTGGAGATTGTTCCGGTCGAGACGGCAGACGAGGTTCTGACGCGGGCGCTTGTGGAGCCTGTCGAACCGGTTGAATGGACCGAGGCCGATGAGGCGGCTCTGGCCGCCCTGGGTACCCCGGGTAATGACGCCACAGGTACACCGGTTGCTCACTAGCGCGGCCCTTGCGCAACACAATCTGACAACGGTCCGGCCCCGGCAATTAATTTGTCGGGGTTAACCCTGTGGGGATTGACGCGGCGCAACAGCACCGCCAAGCTCTCTGCATGACTTACCGCACGAATTACTTTTTCGGTTATTTTAGCAACGCATCCCTTGGGGAGCGGTGACCGGTTACGTGCGACAAGCAGCAAGTTTCTAGGACCTCCCCAAACGGGGAGGTCCTTTTCTTTTGAGGAAAGAGAATGACCGAGACACAGAAGCGCGACGAGATCCGGGCAGCGATTTCCGAGCTCGATCGCACCTTGATCGACACCATTGCCAAGCGGGCCGATCTGGTTGAGCAAATCCTGGAGGCCAAGGCGCGTCAGGGCCTGCCTGTGCGCGATCGTGAGCGCGAGAAGGCCGTCCTGAGCGAGGCTATCGAGCGGGGGCGGGCGCAAGGCGTCGAGCCGGATCTGATCGAGATGCTGTTCAAGGCGCTGTTCGAGGCTTCAATCCAGCGCCAGCGCACGCGTTTCGACAGTTTGCGCGACGAGGAATTGCACGAGTCCAATGTCGCTTATCTCGGTGGGCCGGGCAGTTACAGCCATATCGCCGCTCAGCGCATTTTCGAGCGCCGCAATGCCAGCGTTGTTCCGGCTCCCAAGCGCGATTTCATTTCGGTCTTCCGCGCGGTAGAGAGCGGTGAGGTGGATTATGGCGTGGTCCCGATCGAGAATACCACGACCGGTTCGATCAGCGAGGTTTACGACCTCTTGCTCGGCGGGCGCTGCAACATCGTCGGAGAGTTCCTGCTCCGCGTCGATCACTGCCTCATTGGCCGCTCCAGCGGCCTTGGCCGCATTACCCGCGTTTATGGCCACCCGCAGGCGCTGGCGCAGTCGCGCAGCTGGCTGGCCTCACATCCGGAAATCGAGACCCATATGGCCGCCAGTTCGACGCGGGCGCTGGAACGCTTGCTGGAAGATGATGACACGGCGGGCGTGATTGCCGGAGCGGATGCGGCTCGCCTGTTCGGATTTGACGTGCTGGAACAAGGCGTGGGGGATCACGAGCAAAATATTACCCGTTTCATCGTCATCGCCCGCGAAAGCCGCAACCCGACGCGGGAAGTGGAGTGCAAGACCTCGCTCATGTTCACCACCCGCGATACGCCGGGCGCGCTCGTTGACGCGCTCACCGGTTTCCGCGATGGCGGCGTCAATCTGGTCAAGCTGGAGAGCCGCCCGATCCCGGGCAATCTCTGGGAAGAACGCTTCATCATGGATGTGGAGGGGCATATCGAGGACCAGGCGGTGCGCGATGCGCTCAAGGTGCTTGAATCGCACACGCGCGAGATCCGGCAGCTGGGTTGCTATGTCGCCGACGCGATCGATGCCGTGAGTGCGGCGGAATAGGGCATTTGAAGAAGGCCGTCCTGACTGGGCCGGCATCAACGGGAGTGACAGCGACCGCATGGCAAGGGCGAGCGTCTACGGCATCGTCGTGCAAACCCTGCTCAACAGCCTCCAGGCCGACCCCGCGGCCGATACGCTGAGACAGATCGAGATGATCGTTGGCGCTTTTGTGCGGGATCATGGGCGAGGGCGAGAGCAATTGCTGCATCAAGGCTTGCCCCGGCCGGGCAAGCCGCTTAGAACGCCCCTCCGGACTATCCGGGCGGTTAGCTCAGTTGGGAGAGCATCTCGTTTACACCGAGAGGGTCGGCGGTTCGAGCCCGTCACCGCCCACCACCCTTCGCCCTGCGGGCTACGCGTGGCAAGCCACACGAAGCGCGCACTCGGAGCGAAGAGGTGTCCACCGAAGTTTTAGCCTAGGTGGGCAACCACTGCTCCGGTTCCTTATCAGACCACGCCCGGTCCTGAGCCAGAGAAATTGCTCAGGCCTGGAAGCGCGAGATTGAGCTCGCTCTCACTCAATCCGAACCAGCGGCCAAGCGGGGCGGCGAACTGTTCTACTGACGTCGTCGGGATCAGGCGGCCATTGCCGATTTCCTGCTCGTGACCCAGCTCATATTCCGGCATCTGACCATAAATTCGGCGGCCGTTTACGGCGCCGCCGATGACGAATTGGTGGGCGCCCCAGCCATGATCGGTGCCATCGCCATTGATTGAAAGCGTGCGGCCGAAATCGGATGCGGTGAACAGGGTGACGTCATTACTGGCCCCGATCTCCGCCATGGCTGCGGTGAAGGCGGTGATGGCTGCATCAAGCCGGCCCTGGAGTCCGGGCATATCGGTCGCCTGGGCCGAGTGCGTATCAAACCCGCCAGTGGCCGCAAAATAGACCTGGCGGGAGGCGCCGAGGACGCCGCGCAGCGAGATCGACTCGGCAATGGCCCGGAGCTGGTCCCCCAAGCTGCCGCGCGGGAATTGGGTCGTGATCGGCGTGACCTGTTCGCGGGCCTCGGCGTATTGCGCGTTGCTGTCGAGGGCCCGGCGCATCGCATTGGTCACGTCACGCTCGAACAGATTGCTGGAGGAGACACCCTGATTGCGGAAATGCGCTTCCAGGGCGGCACTGGCTTCCACCTGGGTGACGCCGAAAAACGGCGGGTATTGCAGCGCCAAGAGTTCCGGCGGCCCATCCGGGGAAAGCTGATATTGTTGAGCCTGCTCGCCGGACAGCCAGACGGTGTTGCCTTGGGCGCTCATCGCCGTGAACAGCGGATTGCTATTGGCATTGGAGGTCAAAGCGAGGTCAGCGAAACGTCCGCCCCAGCCAAACTGTGCACCTTCCGGCGCCGAAGCCATCCAGGTCGATTGCTGGTCATTGTGGGAGAACAGCTGGCGCGGCAGGCGGGCCGTATCGGCCTCAATGGCCGAGCGTGTGGTCGGTTCCAGCAAGGGACCGACATTGGCCATGATCGCGGCATTACCGCTCTCGAAGGCTGCGTGTAGGCCCGGCATTTCCGGCGGCAGGGCGAATTGGCGCCCGCCGAGATCGCCCGCATTGTCCGGATTGAGGCGCAGGAGCGTTGACGGGTCACGCGCAGCGCCATTGCTGGCGTACTGGTTGAGCAGGGAGGGGCGGATCGCCGCGAACGCGTCATAGGAGGTTTGGTCGTAGGGAAGGACCGCGTCATAGCTGTCCATACCGCCGAACAGGAAGAGGCACACAATGGCCTTATAGCCTGTCGTGTCGGCAGCGAGGGCCGGCATGGAAATCAGACTGGAGCTAAGGCCGGAGGCCCCGAGCATGCCCATGGCGCCAGCGCGAGCGAGGAAATGTCTGCGAGATAATGACATGATGGGTCTCCCTAGCGCAGCACGGTGTATTCGGGGGCGGTGAGGATCATCAGCACGCCGATCTGAACGCGGCCGAGGCGGCCTTCAGCAGGCGACTGGGCGTCGATTGGAACGCCGGCGATAATCTCCCGCATGCGCTCGCGCGTTGCGGTTGTCAGCGTGCCGTAGGTGAAGATCCTGTCGAGGCGGTCGAGCAAGGCGTCCGGGTCATCGGCGATATCGAGTTCCGCCGTGTAATCGGCGTGGAAGCCGAGCGTATCGGTGCGGTTGTCGCCCCAGGTTTCCCCGGTGATGAAGACACTGATGAAGTTGGCGAAGCCAATGACGCTGGCCTCATTGACGATCTGCAACTCCGGCGCGGTCAGGCCGGCAGCGCCGGTCTCGGTACCCGGCGCGACATAGCCCGGACGATAGAAGTTGAAGACTGAAGGCGCGCGGAACGGGTGCTGGCCCAGCGTTCCGAAACTGGACGTATCCCAGAGAAAATCCTCGCGCCAGGCCTGGGTGCCATCAATGCCGAACGCCCGGGCCCAATGGGTGAAGCGCAACACCGGTTCGCGCACCTTGCCCCAGTCATTGGGCGAGGTCGCCGGGTCCTGGCGCGCCTCGCTGTCCATCAGGATGGCTGCCAGTGTCGCCGCCAGGTCTCCGCGCTGGCCTTCTCCGACAACCGTACCGTCAGGCAGGCGATAGCTGCCGGATTCGAACACATTGGCGACGCGGTTGATATAGGCCGGCGAGGGGGCGCTGGTGGTGAAACGCTGGATCAGCTGGCGGCTCAGGAAGGGCGCGAGATTGGGGTGATTGAAGAGGGTGTCGAGCGCCGTATCAATGCTGGCGCTGGCGCGGGTCCCGGCGGGGATGGTGGTGCCGAGAAAGCTCTTTTCCAGATCGGAATGGAAGAACTCGAAAATCTCCAGCGGTGTATAGGTCGCATCGGGGGCGGTGTCGCCGGGCCAGAAATTCGGGCCGTTGAGGCCGAGGCCGGTGAAAACCCGCGCCAGACCGGTGACGTCGGTGTTGTCGTAGGTTTCGATCGGCTGGCCCTGACCGTCGGTTACCACACTGCCATCCATCCTCAGTTCGACCAGGCCGATGGTGAAGAGCTGCATGATTTCTCGGGCATAATTCTCGTCCGGGACGCGCCCCGTCTCCATGTCGCCCTTCGCGTTGTAGAGATAGGTCAGATAGGCGGCCATGGCCGGCGAATAGGTCACCTCTTCGAGCAGGTCGCGATAATTGCCGAAGGCGTTGCGCGAGAGGATGTCCATATAGTGTGCGGTGGTCAGCGGCAGGCCGGCGAGAACGGAGGTCTGGCCCTCGGAAATCACCAGGATTTGCGACAGGGCATAGACCATGCGCTGGCGCAGCTGATCGTCGCCACTGATCATCGCCGCCCAGTAACTGTCGGATGCGGCCCGGAAACTCTCGAAGTCATTGGCCACCCCGGCCGCGATCAGGTCATCGACATGCAGCGTCGGGGGAATGTCGAACTGGTTGCGCAGCCAGAGCGATTGCGACCCGTAAACCAGGTCCTCGATCTCGGTATAAGTTGGCCCGAATGTCGCCTGATTCAGAAATTTCGAGGCTGCGTTGTACTCCTGACCCGACGGCGGGGGAGGTGGAGGGGGCGGTGGCGGCGTGCCGCCACCGCTCGAGCCAGAGCCGCCGCTGCCGCCACCACCGCCGCAAGCGGCGAGGGTAAGGGTCAGCGCCAAAAGCGCAGTTTTCAGAACGGGGCGCAGACTGGAGTGGATCATCATACGGCTCTCTCACACGCGCGAGAGGACGTCTTGGCCCACCCGCGAAACTTCTCACACCATCAGGTACGACGGATTAAGGCAGATTCCGTCGCGATTGTGGCGACACGGTGAAGAGGCGTTGATTCTGTTACCGGGGATTTGATCGGGATTTAATCCGAATTGTTGCCATCGATAACGCTGAGCAGCTCGTGCGGTTGTTCGGCGTTGAAAATAATGACCCGGGCCCGTGGCGCAAAGCGCTGGATGGCGTCGCGCGTTTCCTCGATGGGTACTGGTGTTTCGCCCCATGGATTCAGAATGATACTGGCTCGGCCATCGAGCACTCGTAGGGCCGTCAGTGTATGCGAGATCGCCCCGAGATAGCCGCCCGCGATCAGTACCGGGTGGGCGTCCACTTCACGGATGAGATCAAGATTGAGACCGTCCTCCGCAATCGGCGACATGACCCCGCCAGCCCCCTCGATCAGGGTCGGCCGGTCCCGGGCGATGGCCTCAATGCACCAGTCTGCTATGGCGGTCACGCTCAGCGATTGGCCGCTGCGCCGGGCCGCCATGTCCGGTGATAGGGCCGGTTTGAAGCGCCAGGGAGTGATGGCGTCGATGGTCTCTATCGACAGCTCCTGTTTGTTGGCCTGAAGCAGGCGAACGGTGTCGGTGGTTTCAAGCGCCGCGGCGTCAAAGCCCGACAGGACCGGTTTGAGGACCTTGGCGGTCTGACCGCGGGCCCGTTGCGCCTTCAGCAACGCGCAAAGAATGTGGGTCTTGCCGATATCGGTCCCGGTCGCTGTGAAGAAAATCGGACGTCGGATCATGATGCGGCCTCCAGGGTGTGCAGCATCGGCGCAACCGTGCGGGCGAGGGCATCGACGTCGCTGTCCTGATGTGTGGCAGAGAAGGTGATCCGCAAGCGCGCTGTGCCCCGCGGCACGGTTGGCGGGCGAATGGCGGTGACCAGGAAACCGGCGGACTGCAGGGATTGCGACGCCGCCAGCGCCTCGGCCTCATCACCGATGATCACCGGGACGATAGGCGATGCCGGTTCCGCAAGCCCGCACTGGTGGGCAAAGCGGCGGGCCAGCTCGACCGGGCGCCCGCAGCGTTCCGGACTGGTTTCAACAAGCTCAAGCGCGGCCAATGCCGCGGCGATCGTCGCCGGTGGCAGCGCGGTGGTAAAAACCAGAGGTCGAGCCCGCGTCCGCAAAAGCTCGCACACAGTTCGGCTCGCGCACAGATAGCCGCCATAGCTGCCCAGCGACTTCGAAAGCGTGCCCATTTGCAGATGCGCACGGGCCGGCGGCGAAAACGCATGCGCGGTACCGCGCCCCTGCGCGACCACGCCGAGGCCATGGGCGTCATCGACAAGCAGCCAGGCGTCGAACCGCTCGGCCAGCTCAATCAGACCCGGGACCGGGGCGAGGTCGCCATCCATCGAAAACACGCCATCGGTCAGAATCATGGCGTGCCTTG
Organism: Maricaulis sp.; assembly: GCF_030149235.1. Taxonomy (GTDB): domain Bacteria; phylum Pseudomonadota; class Alphaproteobacteria; order Caulobacterales; family Maricaulaceae; genus Maricaulis. The sequence continues at coordinate 87,965 of NZ_JASBRW010000037.1, forward strand.
CACCCGCACGCGCTGTTGCAAGACGGACTTCAAGGTCGGCGAGGTCATTGTGGCGAAAGACGATGACCTCAGCACCGGACAGCTTGGCGCCGGAGTGCAGGCAGGCATGAGCCAGTTCGTCGACGAGGACCAGGTCCCCCGGGCCGGCCAGGGCCGGCGTGATGGCGAGATTGGCCAGATAGCCCGAGCCGAAGATGATACAGTCTTCCGTGCCCTTGAATGCAGCCAGGCGTTGCTCCAGCTCGAACAGGAGCGGGTGACCACCGGTGACAAGGCGAGAGGCCCCGGAGCCTGCGCCATAGCGCTGGGTTGCGGCCTGCGATGCCGCGATGACGGACGGGTCGTGCGTCATGCCCAGATAGTCATTGGAACAGAAGTTTACCAGCTCGCGGCCATCCCGGTGGATGACCATACCGGGGCGGTTTTCGGACTGAACCAGGCGCCGCCGTAAATGGCGCCGCTCCAGGCCGGACAGCTTGCGTGCTGCAAATTCTTCCAGAGAGGAGGTGTTCGAGCTCATGCAAGCCCTGTCGCATACTCCGGGCGGCTGCTAAAGCCCGCACATGCCTCAAAACACACAAGACTATCCGTTCGATCCTGCGCAGCATCATGTCTGGCGTCCCTATACGCAGATGAAGACGACGCCCGCCGGTCTACCGGTTGCCAGCGCCGAAGGCGTACGTATCAAGCTGGAGGATGGGCGGGAACTGATCGACGGCGTTTCGTCCTGGTGGACTGTGTGCCACGGCTATCGTCATCCGCACATAATCGATGCGGTCAAGGCGCAGCTCGATGAGGTTCCTCATGTCATGCTGGGCGGTTTGACCCACGCCCCGGCCGAGCGCCTGGCTGCGCGTCTGGCGGCGCTTACGCCTGGGGATCTCAACCACGTCTTCTTCTGTGAATCGGGATCGGTTTCGGTCGAGATCGCCATGAAGATCGCCATGCAGTCCTGGATCAATCGCGGTGTAAGCGGGCGGACCCAGTTCCTGGCCTTCAAGGGCGGATATCACGGCGACACGCTCGCAACGATGTCGGTCTGCGATCCGGAAGAGGGGATGCACGCGCTTTTTGCCGGCGGCCTGCAGCGCCAGATCATTGCCGAACTGCCGGTTGATGATGAGGCGACTGAGGCGCTGGATACGCTCATGACGAAGCATGGCGCATCCCTGGCCGGTGTAGTAACCGAGCCGCTGGTGCAGGGCGCGGGGGGCATGCGCTTTCACAGCCCGGAAACGCTGAAGCGCCTGCGGGCCTTGTGTGACAAGCATGGCCTGCCCCTGATCCTCGACGAAATCATGACCGGTTTCGGTCGCCTGGGAACGATGTTCGCTTGTGAGAAGGCGGGCGTTGTTCCTGATATCATGACGGTCTCCAAGGCACTGACCGGAGGGACGCTGCCCCTCGCTGCAGCGATCGCCTCGTCCCGGCTGTTCAATGATTTCTGGTCCGATGATGCCGGGGCGGCGCTGATGCATGGGCCGACCTATATGGGCAATCCGGCAGCCTGCGCGGCTGCCAATGCCTCGCTGGACCTGTTCGAGACCGAGCCACGCCTGGAGCAGGTGGCGCAAATTGAGGATGCTTTTGCACGCCTTCTGCCCCATGCCCGGGGTGTTTCCGGTGTTGTTGATGTGCGCTGGCAGGGTGCGATCGGTGTGATCGAGATGCGCGGATTGCCGGATCTGGACGGGCTAAAAGCCTGTTTTGTGGACTCCGGTGTATGGGTCCGCCCGTTCGGCAATATCATCTATCTGATGCCGCCTTTCATCATTACGGCGGATGATCTTGAACGCTTGATCCGCTCGACGGTCGACGTGACCCGCAGCTGGGCTGAACGGCACTTCTGATCACTTTATTTTCAAAATATTGAAAATGGACCTTGTACCAGAAAGTGATTTCATTATATTGAAATTATGAAAAAGAATTCAGCCATACAGGCGCTTGGCGCCCTGGCGCATGATCGTCGCCTCGATGTTTTTCGCCTGCTGGTGACCGCCGAGGCTCCGGACCCGGACCCGGACACGGCAGGGCTTACACCCGGCGAGATCGCTGCACTCCTCAATGTGCCTGCGCCAACCCTGTCATTTTATCTCAAGGAATTGTCCCAGGCCGGCCTGGTGACCGGCAAGCGGAAAGGGCGCTCGATACGCTACCGTGCCAGCCTGACCACCTTGCGCGAGCTCGCCGGTTTTTTACTCGAAGATTGTTGTCGGGGACTGCCTGTCTCAATCCCACCTGCCCAGGAGAATGTCTCATGAAACGCCTGCATGTCAGCTTCAACGTCGCCGATCTGGAGCGCTCCATTGCCTTCTATGAGAACCTGTTCGGAGCCAAGCCGAGTGTCGTCCGCGAGGGTTATGCCAAGTGGCTGCTTGAAGATCCGCGCATGAATTTTGTTATCGAAGCCAATGGTGGGAAGCCGGGCTTTACCCATGCGGGCATCCAGACCGAAAGCGCGGAGGAGCTCGGCGAGGTCTTTGACCGCATGAAACAGGCCGAAGCCCCTTATTTGCCGGAAGGGGTGACCACCTGCTGCTACGCCAAATCCGAGAAGAGCTGGACCATGGATCCGGACGGCGTGGCGTGGGAGGCCTTCCATACGCACCACCAGACGGAAGCGTATGGGCGTTCGCCCGATCTGCTTCAGGAACAGGCCGAATAGGGCGTCATCTGCAATCCATCTGCAGAAGACCTGCATTGCGTGCGATTAGCCGCTTGACCCACCGCGGCGGCGCGCATAAACAACCCACCTCGCTTCGGCGAGCACCATTGCGGGTGTAGCTCAGTTGGTTAGAGCGCCGGCCTGTCACGCCGGAGGTCGCGGGTTCGAGTCCCGTCACTCGCGCCACTTTTTTCCAGACAATCTGTTGAACTTGAAAGTGGTGCGT
>NZ_JASBRW010000046.1 GCF_030149235.1 Maricaulis sp.
CCGCAATAGCCAGGAAGAATCGGCGCGCATGCTGCGGGACGAGATCCGGGTACTGATCCGGGCCATGAATGCGCGCGACAAAGGGGGCGAATAGGGCATGAGCGCTCCGCGTTTCGCGCGCTTCCAGGAGGCCGATAACGGTGATCACTGGCCGGGTTTCGTCGATGCCCTGGCGACCTTGTTGCTGGTCATCGTCTTCCTGCTTGCCGTGTTCGTCGTCAGCCAGGTTTCCCTCAGCCAGGCGCTGACCGGCCGGGACGAGCAGCTTGCGGCGCTCAATGCCCAGCTGGCGACCCTGGCTGATGAACTCAACATTGCCCGTGACGAGAATGCGGAGCTCAATCTGCGCATTGAGGGCCTGGAGACCGATATCGCTGGTCTGGAAGACGAGCGTGACCAGCTGACCGGCGCCCTGGCGATGGCTCAGGTCCGTACACAGGAGCTCAATGCCGAGCTGGAAGCCCAACAGGAACTCTCCGAGGAAAGCCGCCGCGCGCTTTTGCTGCTGAACCAGCAAATGGCGGTGCTGCGCGACCAGATCGCGACCCTGAACGCCGCCCTTGATGCCGCCGAGCTGCGTGCCGAGGAGGCCGAGGCGCAGGTGATCAATCTGGGTGAGCGCCTCAATGCGGCCCTGGCCGAGCGCGCTGCCGAGCTGGCCGTTTACCGTTCCGACTTCTTCGGCCGCCTGCGCGCCATTCTCGGCAATCGTACCGGGGTGCGTATTGTCGGTGACCGTTTTGTCTTCGAGACCGACGTGTTGTTCGCCTCGGGCTCGGCCGCGCTGTCCAGTGAAGGCCGTGAAAGCCTGCGCCCGATCGCCGATGCGATCATGCAGCTGACGACGGAAATCCCTGATGATCTGGAATGGGTCATCCGCATCGACGGCCATACCGACCCTGTGCCGATCCGCACCACCTACCCATCCAACTGGCACCTCTCGGCCGCCCGGGCGATCTCGGTGGTCAACTGGATGGAAGATCTCGGCGTTCCGTCTGAGCGGCTGGTTGCTGCGGGGTTTGGCGAGCACCACCCGCTGGTGGAGGGCCGCACGGCGTCGGCGAATGCCCAGAACCGCCGGATCGAGCTGAAGCTGACGTCGCGGTAGGGCATGCCGGGGCGCCGATTGAAATCTGTGAATGGCGGAAGTGTCTTCAGGCTGTTGGCAGGTGTTTGGTTGCTCTGTTTTGTGCTGCTTCAATTGAACGCTTGGTTGGGGGAGGTGTCGTTCTCCTCGGCCGTTTTCGATGGTCTGTTTGTCGCAACGCTAGTTGCAATGGGGCTCGGAGCAGTGTTGGCCCTGTGCAAGGTGATCATTCGATAAGGCCTGAAATCACGTTTCAGTCTGCGCGCTTAGTACCCTTGAAACAGGAAATCCATCGCCGCGGTGATCGTATCGCGATGCTCGGCTTCGATATTTCCGACGGGGGACTTGAAGGCGCGGACCGGCCGTGTCGCGACTTCCGAAGTCATCAGAAGATAGTCAGTGCCGTCTATTGTAATGACAGGGTAAAGGCGCGGCGCGACCTGGTCCGCCCGGCCGTCGGGCTTTGCCAGTGGTATAACGACACGCGTGCCCAGCTCGCTCAAGAGGCCGGCTTGGACATCGATGACGAGCGGATAGGGGCCGCGATTGGTCTCATAGATATCGAAGCGGGCCACTCAAATTTCCTCTGCCCACCAGGGCGTGAAAACCGTGCCCTCCCGCTCGATACGGCGGTTATGCGCCTTTATGGCCTCGCGATTCTCCTCCAGCCAGCGTCGTCCCTTTTCCTCGCGCACGGCGGCCTCAATCCCGGCTTCTGCGGCCTTCGATGCGTTCAGCCCCAAATCCTTGGCCTCCTTCATCACGTCCTCCCGGACGGTCAGGTTCACGCGTTTACGGCGCGGGGTCTGGCTGTAGTCGTGATCGCTCATGCTGCACTCCATGTATGCGTATAAAAATACACACTCGGGCTCCGCCCCGCAATCTGTCCGGACCCTGATACACCGGACTCACGTCTTCGCTTGCCCGGCCTTGCATCTTCCTGTATGAGCGCCGCTCCTGAGTTTATTGAGCTGCGTGCCCGGCTAAGGTTCGGTGTAGCGCGGCGGAGACAAGAAAGCCGGATCGATGAAAAGCGATATCCATCCCGAGTACCACATCATCAACGTGGTGATGACTGACGGCACGACCTTCCAGACCAAGTCCACCTGGGGCAAGGAAGGCGATACGCTGAACCTCGATATTGATCCGACCTCGCACCCGGCCTGGACCGGCGGTAACCAGCAGCTGATGGACCGCGGCGGCCGCGTCTCCCGCTTCAAGGACAAGTTCAAAGGCTTCGTCTAAGCCTTATCGAACGTCCAGCGGACACAAAAAAGCGCGACCCGAATGGGCCGCGCTTTTTTCATGTCTGAAACCGCCGGGCTTAGCTTTGCGAGAAGGCACCGCGCAGCATGGCCATCTGATCGGCAACCGGGTTGGCGTCGACCTCACCACCTGCGTCCGAATACAGATTGTCATCGATCCGCTTGAGGCGGGCATACAATGAGCGAGAGCGCTCCACTAGCGTGCCGAGATAGGCCGGCGGGCTTTCGTCTTCCGGCCAGAGATTATCGGTCGGGCGATCCATGCCGAGACGGTATTTGCCGTCGGTCGCGTCTTCCGCGCTCATTTCGCCTTCGGCGACGGCGCGCTGGGCCAGGAGCCAGGATGCAGCCTGCATCAGCCGGGTGGTGAGCTTCATGCTCTCGGTGGCGTAGGACAGAGCGCCGGCACGATCGAGCTGCTTGCTGTCAGCGCGGCCCGGGCCATCGAGATAGCTGGCGGTTTCCTCGACAAGCTCCATGCCTTCGCTGAAGAGCTTTTCGAACATTTCCGAGGCCGCAAATTCGCGGGCTCGAACGGCCGGGCCGGTGCCGGCGGAGAAAAGGGTCGACTGGGTCATAACGCGTCCATCTGTCCTGCGTAGTTTGCTCGAATCACTGCAAGCCCGAGGCCAGAATCCCCCAATACCTTGATTAAATCTTGAACACGGCGTCCGCAGCGCTGCGACCCGC
>NZ_JASBRW010000052.1 GCF_030149235.1 Maricaulis sp.
GCTCCGCTACATGTCCGAGCGTGGCAAGATCGTTCCGTCCCGCATCACGGCCGTGTCTGCTAAGAAGCAGCGCGAACTGGCTCGCGCCATCAAGCGCGCCCGCCAGCTGGCCCTGCTGCCGTACGCTGCTGACTAAGGAGACCTGGCAATGAAACTGGTTCTTCTGGAACGCGTGGAAAATCTTGGTGCCATGGGTGATGTTGTCACCGTGCGCCCGGGTTTCGCCCGCAACTACCTCCTGCCGCAGGAAAAAGCCCTGCGCGCCACCGAAGCCAACCTGGCTCGCTTTGAAGCTGAACGCGATGCGCTGGAAAAGCGTAACGCCGAGCGCGCTTCTGCTGCAGCCACCGACGGCGAGAAGATTGACGGCGAAAGCTTCGTCATTATCCGCCAGGCAGGTGAAAGCGGTCAGCTTTATGGTTCCGTGACCTCGCGCGACATCGCAGAGATCGTTACCGAGGGCGGCGTTTCTGTCTCCCGCGGTCAGGTTGCCATCAACGCACCGATCAAGACGCTGGGCCTGCACGAGGTCCGCATCCGTCTGCACGCTGACGTCTCCGTCAATGTCTCGATCAATGTCGCTCGCTCCGAAGACGAAGCCGAGCGCCAGGCAGCCGGTGAGGACGTTATCGCGTCTGCCGCTGACGAAGATCGCGCCATCGCTGACGCTCAGGCTGCCGAGCTTTTCGAAGCCGGCCAGGACCGTGAAGACGAAGAGTTTGGCGGCGAAGCGGCTCCGGCTGCTGAAGACGCTTCCGGTGAAGACGAGGCGTAAGCCTTTTCTCGATCCGGACGAGTTTGAAGGGCGGGCCCAAGGGTCCGCCCTTTTTCGTGCCTGACGTGCGAGTGCCTGTGGAAAACTTTGATCAATGCCAACAGGCATTTGCGGGGTGACCGGTTTTGTCCGCTCGGTGCAATACCCTGAAAACGATTTCGATTCGCGGTTATCAACGTTTTCCACAGCCACTGGGAATTCACACCTGAAGATGACCTCAACTCTTTCTTCAGGCCGCCGCCGCGACTAACACCGACGGTTCCGCTCAACCGCGCTGTCTTGGGGATATACGTCTAGATGAGTACCGCCCTTCTGCCCTTCGAGGACGACACCCAGCTGGAGACCATCCCGCACAATCTGGATGCGGAACAGGCCTTTCTCGGATCGCTTCTGTACGACAACGAAGTGTTTCACCGCGTCGCCGACTGGCTCAAGCCGGAGCATTTCTACGACCCGGTGCATGCGCGCATCTATGACACAGCCACGGACCTGATCGGCAAGGGCTCGCTGGCTGATGCGGTTGTGCTGAAGACCCATTTCGACCGCGATGACGGACTGCGCGAGATTGGCGGGGCTACCTATCTCGCCATCCTCATAGAGAGCGCGGCCGACAGTGCGGCCGCGCCGGAATATGCCCGCATCATCTACGAGCTGGCGCTTCGCCGCGAACTGATCCGGGTCGGTAACGAGCTGGTCAATTCCGCCTCAACGGACCAGGAGCGCAAATCGCGCGAACTGATCCAGACCATCGAGCAACAGCTCTATAACCTCGCCGAGGAAGGCTCGGCCCAGCGCGGCTTTGTCGGCTTCAAGCAGGCCCTCGCCGAGGCCATCGAGACCGCCGCGGCAGCCTATGAGCGTGATGGCGGCCTGTCAGGTATCTCGGCAGGGATCCGGGCGCTGGACGAGAAGCTCGGCGGGCTTCACCCCTCCGACCTCATCATCCTCGCTGGCCGCCCCTCGATGGGCAAGACGGCGCTGGCGACCAATATCGCTTTTGACGTGGCCAAGAATTACGAGTTCGAGATCCAGCCGGACGGGACCAAGAAGACGACCAATGGTGGCGTTGTCGGCTTCTATTCACTCGAGATGTCGGCCGAACAGCTCGCGACCCGCCTGATCGCCGACTACACTGGCATTCCCGGCTACATGATCCGCCAGGGCACGATCGACGCGACCCAGTATGAAGAGATCCGCGATGCGGTGCTCGAGATCCAGGGCCTGCCGCTTTACATCGACGATACCGGTGGCCTGCCCATCTCCGCTCTCGCCGCACGCGCCCGCCGCCTCAAGCGCACCCATGGGCTCGACCTCATCGTGGTGGACTATCTGCAGCTGGTCACCTCCTCGAAAAGCGGTGAAGGCCGGGTGCAGGAAATCTCCGACGTCACCCAGAACCTGAAGGCCCTGGCCAAGGAACTCAACGTCCCGGTCATCGCCCTGTCGCAGCTTTCCCGTCAGGTCGAGCAGCGCGAGGACAAGAAACCGCAGCTCTCGGACCTGCGTGAATCCGGCTCGATCGAGCAGGACGCAGACGTGGTGATGTTCGTTTACCGCGAAGCGTACTACAAAGAGCGTGAGAAGCCGCGTGAGGACACGCCGGAATATCTCGCCTGGGAAGAAGAGTTTCGCAGGATCGAGAAGCTGGCGGAGGTCATCATCGGCAAGCAGCGCCACGGGGCCATCGGCACGGCCAAAGTGGCCTTTGATGGTGCCCGTACGAAGTTCTCCGATATTGATACCCGGTTTGAAGACAGCGCTCACTGACACCGCCCCGGCCCCGCGCCTGGTCGTTGATCTGGACATTATCCGCGCCAATTACCGCCGCCTGCAGGCGCTGGCGCCGGGCTCTGAGACCGCGGCTGTGGTCAAGGCCAATGCCTATGGGCTGGGCGCCGAACAGGTCGTACCGGCCCTGGCCGAGGCCGGTTGCCGCCAGTTCTTCGTTGCCCACACCTCCGAAGGCCGTGAAGCCCGCGAGGCCCTGGCCGAGCGGTCGGGCGAGATTTTCGTCTTCAACGGTTTCTGGCCGGCCGAGATCGACACTCTGCGCACCGCCGGTCTGATTCCGGTGATCAATGATCTCGGCCAGTTACAGCAATTGCGTGAGCATGCGCCTGACCTGCCCTGCGCCATCCATTTCGACACCGGAATGAACCGGCTTGGCCTCGATGCGCGCGAAACCCGGGCCGTGCTCGACGGGAATTTGCTCGACGGTCTCGATGTCCGCCAGATCATGAGCCATCTGGCCTGTGCGGACGAGGCCGGTCATGCCCTCAACCAGCAGCAACTCGACCGCTTCACCGCCATCCGCAACGCCCTGCCCGGCCTTCCCGCAAGCCTCGCAAATTCCGCCGGCGTCCTGCTCGGTACCGACTACCAGTTCGACGTCACCCGCCCGGGTCTGGCCCTTTATGGCGGCGCCCCGGCGCCCGGTGCCGATTTCGATGTCTGCGTCCGGATAGAAGCGCCGGTGTTGCAGGTCCGCACACTACAGCCCGGCGACAATGTCGGCTATGGCGCCAGCTGGACCGCCGGCCGCTCCATCCGCACGGCCACGATCGCTGCGGGTTATGCCGACGGCATACTGCGGGCATGCGGCGAAGGCGGCATGGCGCGCCTGAACGGCCAGCCCGTACCTATTCTCGGGCGCGTTTCCATGGACCTGATTTCCGTCGATCTGAGCGACTATCAAGGCGAGGTGCATCCCGGCGATTATGTCCATGTCCTCGGCGCCGACCTCGATGCGCTTGCCGACCATGCCGGCACCATTTCCTACGAACTCCTCGTTCGCCTCGGCCTGCGCTTCAACCGCGTCTATACGGGCTGACACCGAAGCCGGACGAACGGGCGGGAATCGTGTGCAAGATCACAGCCCGCCTGCGCCCACCTGACTTATTTTGTCACCCGGGTCCGCTTAACTGGCGCGACCACAGAGGAGACACATTGAAATGGCCCGTTCTGACAGCTTTTATGTTTGCCAATCCTGCGGCGCCGTACACTCGAAATGGGCGGGCAAGTGCGATGCTTGCGGGGAATGGAACACGCTGGTCGAGGAAGCGCCAGCTGCGCCGCTGGGCACGCAGGCGACCGCGCGCAAGCCCCGCGGCCGGGGCTCCAAGCTCGATCTGGTCGATCTCGGAGCCGACACGCCGGAACCACAACGCCTGATCTCTGGCGTCACCGAACTCGACCGGGTCGCCGGGGGCGGTTTGGTGCCAGGCTCGGCCATCCTGGTCGGCGGTGATCCGGGCATTGGCAAGTCAACGCTGCTCCTGCAGCTGATGGCCCGCCTCGCGCAGCAGGACGCCCGGGCGATCTATATCTCGGGCGAGGAAGCCGTGGCCCAGGTGCGCCGCCGCGCGAAACGTCTAGGCCTCGCCGAAGCCCCGGTTTCACTGGCTGCGGAGACCTCGCTCAACGCCATCCTCGACGGTCTGAAGTCGGAAAAGCCCGACGTGGTGGTCATCGATTCGATCCAGACGCTGTGGTCGGACCAGCTCACCGCGGCGCCCGGCACGGTGGCCCAGGTGCGCGCCTGTGCCCAGGAACTGGTGCGTTATGCCAAGAAGCGCAATTGCACCGTCATCCTCGTCGGTCACGTCACCAAGGACGGTCAGATCGCCGGGCCGCGCGTCGTCGAGCATATGGTCGATGCGGTGCTTTATTTCGAAGGCGAGCGTTCGCACCAGTTCCGTATCCTACGCGCCGTGAAGAACCGCTTCGGTCCGACCGATGAGATCGGGGTATTTGAGATGGGCGATAAGGGGCTGGGCGAAGTCCCCAACCCGTCCTCGCTGTTTCTCGACGGGCGCGAGGATGGCACCGCCGGCTCGGTGGTCTTTGCCGGCATGGAAGGAACCCGCCCGGTGCTTTCGGAGATCCAGGCCCTGGTCGCCCCCGCCGCCTTCGGCACCCCGCGCCGCGCTGTGGTCGGGTGGGATAGCGGCCGCCTCGCCATGGTCCTAGCCGTGCTGGAAGCGCGGTGCGGCGTCGCCTTTGGCAATCAGGATATTTTCCTCAACGTCGCCGGCGGTCTGAAGATCAATGAACCGGCTGCCGACCTGGCCGTCGCCGCCGCCATCGTCGCCTCGGCCCTGGACGTGTCCCTGCCGTCCAAGAGTGTCGTTTACGGAGAAATTAGTCTTTCCGGCGATGTTCGTCCCGTCGGCCGCTCCGAGGCACGTCTCAAGGAGGCCGCAAAGCTTGGTTTTACACGCGCTATTGCGCCGCGTGCCTCCGAATTGGATCACGTTCGCGTCGACGGCGTGGCCACCGCGCTCGAATTGGTGCAAACTCTGCGCGCAATTGCCGGTGAGTAAGGAGATCCCCTCATGGACGGGTCTTTGAGTACATTTGACGCTATTGGCGGAACCATCCTGCTGATTTCGGGTTTGTTGGCGCTGGTGCGCGGCTTTGTTCGCGAGGCGCTGTCCGTCACCGCCTTCGTTGCCGCCTCGCTGGCCACGCTCTGGGCGATGCCGGCCTTCTACGAGCCTGCCCGAGCCATGATCGACCCCGACTGGGTCGCGCCCTTTGCGGTCGGTGCGCTGGTCTTCCTGATCATCTACCTGGCGGTCACCTTTGTGACCTCGTCCCTGTCCCAGGGCTTGGCCAAGGGAGAAGATGTCAGCGTTGTGGATCGCCTACTGGGCTTCATCTTCGGCGTCGTGCGTGGCCTTGTCCTGCTGGCCCTGGGGGTGATCTTTTACACCGCGGCATTCGGCGTCGACGGCCGTCCGCCGGAACAGATCACCTCGGCGCGCATCTACAACATGGTCAATGCCACCGCGCGGGCGCTGCAAGTGCTCGCGCCGGAAAGTTCACGCATCGGTGAAACACCCCCCCTGGCTGACCCGGACGACGACCCGATTGCAGAAACTATAAGAAATGATGACACGTCCTATGGCAGACGCGATCGAAACCGCCTAGATGACCTCATCGGTGAGACGATGGATGGCCAGGATGATGACGGCGAGCGATAGGCAAGCAGTTCCCGCGAC
>NZ_JASBRW010000055.1 GCF_030149235.1 Maricaulis sp.
GGTCTCGATCTGCTCGCGACGTTTCTCCGCCGATTTGCGCCCGGAAAACATGGGCTGGGTCCACCTGTGCAACATGAAGGCTCACTATTCAAATAGCGCGCCAAATCACTTTCGTCACAGACTATTGAAGCGGATTATGGCCGGACCAAGAATAACCACGAACAGTACCGGCAGGAAAAACACAATCATCGGCACGGTCAGCTTGGCCGGAAGCGATGCAGCCTTCTTTTCGGCCGCAGCCAGGCGCATATCCCGGTTCTCTTTTGCCATGACCCGCAAGGCCTGGCCGAGTGGCGTGCCATAGCGTTCGGCCTGGATCAGGGACGTACACACCGCCTTCACACCGGGATGATTGGTGCGCTTGGCGAGGTTCTCATAGGCGTTGCGCCGGTCCTGCAAATATGCGAGCTCGGCGGTCGTCAGGGACAATTCCTCGGCCAGTTCGACCGATTGCGTGCCCACCTCCGTGGACACTTTGTGGAAGGCCGCCTCGATCGACATGCCCGATTCGACACAGATCAGCAGCAGGTCGAGCGCGTCGGGAAAGGCACCCATGATGGATTGCTGACGCTTGGCGGCGATGTTCTGAAGATAGAGGTTCGGTGCATAATAGCCCAACAGGCCGATACCGAAGGCAAAGCAGTAGCGCGTGATCGTTGGCAGGCCGAAATCATTGACCGCGAACAGATAGAACAGCGCACCGGCCAGCAGGATGATCGGCGAGGCCAGGCGGAAAAAGTAGAAGGCAACGGCGGGCCGGTTACCGCGCAGGCCAGCCTGTTGCAGCTTGTCCTGCAAGGCCGGGTCCTCGAACGCCTTTTGCAGGTTGAGCGAGTCGACGACCTTGCGCATCACGCCCTTGGCTTCGATTTCGCGGATCGAGCGGTTTTGCTTGCTCGCCGCATCCAGCTCTAGCTGTTCACGGCTCTTGCGACGCAGCTCCTCGCGGCGGTTCTGGACACCCTTGATCCGCTTGTCGAGCTTGTCGCCGCCCATGGCCGGCGAGGTCAGCGTCACAATGGTGGCGAAGACAAGAATGCCAGCAATCAGCGCGACCAGCATTTGCGGGTCGGTCAGGAAGTTCCGGATTTCGATGAAGCTGATATCCAAGACCCGACCACCCTAGATCTTGAAGTTGATCATGCCGCGCATGACCATGATGCCGATGAACATCCATGTCAGCCCGCCCAGCAGCATCAGCTGGCCGGTCGGGTGGACAAACATCGCGCTCATATAGGACGGCGTGGTGGCATAGACGATGCCGAGCACGCCCGGCGGCAGCGAACCGATAATGGCGGCGGAGGATTTGGCTTCCGAGGACAGGGCCCCGATCTTTTCGCGCATCAGCTTGCGCGAGCGCAGCACGTTAGAGAGATTGCCCAGCGTCTCGGCCAGGTTACCACCGGTCTTTTGCTGGATAACCAGCACGGTCCGGAAGAAGTTGATCTCCGGCAGCGGCATGCGGTCACACATGCGGTTGAGGCCATCTTCCAGCGACACACCGACGGCGATGCCCTCGACCAGTTGCTTGAATTCCGAACCGACCGGGTCCGGGCTCTCCTCGGCGATTATCTTGAGACATTCGTTGAGCGGCAGGCCGGATTTCACACCGCGCACGATGATGTCTAGCGAATTGGCAAATTCCCGGGTGAAGGCCTTCTGACGGCGGCCACACAAAAAGCCCAGCCACCAGCGCGGCAGGCCGAGACCGCCGACCACGGCCAGTCCGCCGACAACCAGCAGCGACTGGCCGGTCAGGAAAGCGATCGCGGCCATGACCATTGCGGCCACGGCAGAGCCAATCCAGAATGCCGAAGGGGAAAACTCCATCCCGGCCTGCTGGATGCGTGATTTCAACGAGACCTTCTTCTTGCGCGCGTCCTTCTGGCGCTGTTCCAGGTCTTTCAGCGATTCCGCGATTTGACGCCGGCGTTGGGCGGCCTGGTCCTGGGGACCGCTCTGACGCCGGCCGCGTTGAGCACCGCCGGTACCGCCGACCGCGCGACTCATGCGCTTTTTCGCCTGCGCATCGCCCATCGCGCCAGCCGCCACCCAGCCCACACCGCCGACAGCGAAGAAGGCGGCGAGCGCAGCGACCAGAAAGGCGATGTCTGAATTCATGGCTTAGGCCTCCGAGGCGTCGAGCGCCTGAGCGAGCTCGCGATCGAGACCGAAATAGCGGGCACGGTCCCAGAATTTCGGGCGGGCGATACCGGTCGAACAATGACGGCCGGCGATATTGCCGTCGGCATCCTCGCCCTGGATTTCGTAGACGAAGAGGTCCTGGGTGATGATGACCTCACCCTCCAGACCGACCACTTCGGTTATATGGGTGATCTTGCGCGAGCCATCGCGCAGGCGGGCCGCCTGGACGATGACGTCGATCGAGCCGACGATCATCTCGCGAATGGTCTTGGCCGGCAGGTTATAGCCGCCCATGGTGATCATGGATTCGATCCGCGACATGGCTTCACGCGGCGAGTTGGCGTGCAGCGTGCCCATCGAACCGTCATGACCGGTATTCATGGCCTGAAGCAGATCGAACGCCTCGGGGCCGCGCACCTCACCGACAATGATCCGTTCCGGGCGCATACGCAGGCAGTTCTTGACCAGATCGCGCATCGTCACCTGGCCCTGACCTTCAAGGTTGGGCGGGCGGGTCTCGAGACGCACCACGTGCGGCTGTTGCAGCTGCAGCTCGGCGGCGTCCTCACAGGTGATGACGCGCTCATCTTCCTCGATGAAACCGGTCATACAATTGAGCAGCGTCGTCTTCCCCGAACCGGTACCGCCGGAGATCAGCACATTACAGCGGCTGGCGCCGATAACGCCGAGAACCTTCGCGCCTTCCGGCGTGATCGAGTTGAAGTTGACGAGATTATCCATCGTCAACTTGTCTTTCTTGAACTTACGAATGGTCAGCGTCGGACCATCCAGCGCCAGCGGGGGCGCGATCACGTTGACGCGCGACCCGTCCATCAGGCGGGCGTCACAGATCGGCGAGCTTTCATCGACCCGGCGGCCGACCTGGCTCACGATCCGCTGACAGATATTCATCAGCTGGCCGTTATCGCGGAAGCGGATATTGGTCTTCTCGACCTTGCCATTGACCTCGATGAAGACGTTGTCGGCGCCATTGACCATGATGTCGGCAATGTCGTCGCGGGCCAGCAGCGGTTCCAGCGGACCGTAGCCGAGAACGTCGTTACAGATGTCCTGGAGCAGTTGTTCCTGCTCGGCGATCGACATGGCGACGTTCTTGATCGAAATGATCTCGGTGACGATGTCGCGGATTTCTTCTGCGGCCGTGTCCTGGTCGAGACGCGCCAATTGACCCAGATCGATGGTGTCGATCAGGGCATTAAAGATCGTCGTCTTGATCGCGTAATATTCTTCGGAGCGATTACCGCTATCACCGGCCGGGCGCGCGGCTTTTTTCGGCTTGGGCTTGGGCGCAGCAGCAGGCTTTGGCGCTATTTGCGCCGTTTCACCCGGACGTGCCGAACCCGCCTCCGGCTTGGGGCGGGTTTCGGTCGTCGTGGCCGGTGGAACCGGCTCTTTCCGGGGTGCCGGGGCTGTCGGGCCACCGGCGCGCTTGCCGAACATGCTCGATTAGCCTCCGAACATCTTGGAAATAAAAGACTTGCGGCGCGGTGCGGCCGGCGTGCGGCCGGTCACGAGGCTGGCGAGATGGCCAAACCCGTCGGCCGCCTTCGACTTCGGGTCGACCTCATTGATCATCTGGCCGTTATTGGCGGCCTTTCCGAACAATTGCGGCTCGAACGGCATGACCAGGACCGGCGGAGTGCCCAGCGCGTCGGCAAAATCCTTGAGCGGGATTTCGGGGCGTTTGGGCATGCCGGCCATATTGACCACGACTTTCGGCGGCTCGTCATTGGGGCGCGACCCGGCGACAAGGTCGAACAGGTTCTTGGCGTTGCGCAGGGAGGCCAGATCCGGCGTCACCGTGACCACAACCTCATCGGCGGCCAGCAGGGTCTGTTTCAGCCAGGGCGTCCAGACATGCGGCAGGTCGAGGGTGATGAAGGGCGCCTGACGGCGGACCTTTTCCAGCACCATCTCGTAATCGGTCGGCGAGAAATCCCAGTCGCGATCCAGCGTCGCCGGTGCGGAGAACAGGCTCAACCGGTCGGTACAGCGCACCAGGAGGCGGTCGAGCAGCGCATCATCAAGACGATCCGGTTCCGACAGGGCATCGCCCAGCGTCTGGGCCGGATCCTGATTGAAATCGAGACCCGCCGTGCCCCAGGACAGGTCCATGTCCATCAGGACGGCGTCCTGGGCCAGGCTCTCGGTCAGCGCCCAGGCGCAGTTGTGAGCGATCGTCGAGGAGCCGACACCACCCTTGGCACCGATAAAGGCGATCGTCTTGCCGGCGAAGGGCTGGTCCGGGTCCAGGAAGAGTTCGGACACGGTGCGAATAACGTTCAGCGGCGTCATCGGCGGCACGAGATATTCGCTCACTCCGCGCTTGATCAGCTCGCGATAGAGCGTGATGTCATTCGTCGCACCAATGATGACCACCTTGGTCTCGGGATCGCAGACCCCGGCCAGGTGTTCGAGCTGTTCGAACAGGCCGCGACCCCGCATGCCGGTCTCGATGATCAAGAGGTTCGGCGTGGTCTCGTCATGATAGCGCTCAATGGCGGCAGGCAGCCCGCCCATATCGATCTTCAGGTGCGCCTTGGCCAGGCGGCGATCCTCGCCGACCGTGGTCATCAGGGCACCGGTTTCCGGACGCTCGCAGAAGGCACCAATGGTGATGCGCGGCACCGGCTGGGCCGAGATCTCGTCATCGATCTCGCCATACATCGGCTCGGCCGGCATCAGTCCGTCCGCCAGCTCGCTCTGCAGCTCGGCAAAGAGCGGATTGGTCAGGTCTTCCTCGACCGCAGCCGCCTCTTCGACCACGGCCTCGGCGTCAAGGAATGGATCCTCGGCGCCTTCAAAACCGGTGTCGTCGGCCAGCTCGCTGGCCCCGAAACGGTGTCCGGTATCGGTTCCTGCCTGCTGAGCCTCAAGCTCTTCGCGGGTTGCTTCGCCCAGCATAAGACGTTCAACGTCAGATGCGTCCATGAACGGGTCTTCGTCGTCATAGAAACCGTCATCATCAAGGGCACGATTTGCGTCAGCCATGCTCGTTCCTTTCGTCCCCCTAGTTCCCGACCCGTGAAACAGCGCCACTTTCATATTCGCTACGCTGAGAGGTGGTGGATTCGCCGCGGCGATACCGTTCGATGACCTCCTGGCGGCGGCCGGCATCAACCGGATCCGCGTCGCGCGCCATGATCAGATCGCGCGGATCGACAATCATCGCAGCAAGATTGGTGGCCAGGGCGCAGCCGAAGCGCGGATGATGTTCATTATCCAGCTCCAGCGCCAGGTTATGCCATTCCATATCACAATCGGGGCCCACGGCCTCGTAGCGCACGAAGGAGAACACCAGGGCGCCGTTCTCATTGCCGTCAGCCAGATAGGTGCCGCCGGAAATCTGGCGCCAGTTGATGCCGGCGTCATAGAGATAGGTCCGGGCATTGGCGAGCGCGCGCATGGCGGCTTGCTCATTGGCCGCCCCATGCGGATAGCTGATCACCAGCGGGCCGTGACCGCGCACCTTGTATTCGTCGGCAATGGCGGCGAGCTGTGCTTCCTGGGCCCAGGTCAGGCCATTATCGCGCGGGTCGATGACCATGCTCGAGCGATAGGTCTCGGCCTGCGCGCTCGGGGCCGGCAGTCCGAGGCCAGAAACAACCTCACGATTATCGGTCGTGGCGCAGGCCGCGAGCGCGGTCGAAAGCACCAGTGCCAGGATTGCGGATTTGAGCATTTTTGTTTTCATCTTTGCTCCTCCCACCTATTCGAATTGGAAGCCGACTGGGCCGTTCCAGCCCTGGCCTTCAGTGTCCGCACCCGGAACCGCGTAGACGCGGTTGAGGCGGCCAAACAGCAGGGCCTCGGCTTCCGTAGCGGCCTGGAAACCGTCGGCCGGCGTTGCCATCTCGTTCGGATTGGTCGCATCGACCAGGTAGGGCGTGACCAGCACGACCAGCTCGGTCTCCTGGTTGGCATAGTCGCGGCTGCGGAACAGCGAGCCGAGGACCGGGATATTTTCCACGCCGGGGACGCTATCGAGATTCTGGCGGGTTTCCTCTCGGATCAGACCGGCCAGAACCAGGCTGCCGCCAGAGGGTAATTCGACCGTGGTCTCGGCGCGGCTGACGCTCAGTGCCGGTATGGTCAGGCCTTCCACCGTACCGACCACGGCGCCGCTATCGTCGGTGACCAGGCTTTCGGCAAAATTCAGCGCGCCCTGGGTCGACAACTCCGACACCTCGGTGGAGATGCGCATGGAGATGCGGCCTTCCGACAGCACCACCGGGGTGAAGCCGAGACCCACACCGAAGGGCTTGAACTCGATGATGATATTGCCGTCACGGTCGCGGCCGACCGGAACCGGGAACTCACCACCGGCGAGGAAGTTGGCGCTTTCGCCACTAATCGCCGTCAGGTTCGGTTCGGCCAGGGTCCGCACAACGCCGACGCGCTCCATGGCCTGAAGAAGGCCACTCACGCCGCTCACACCGCCGCTATTGCCGCTGGTCCAGTCGAAGGCCGTCTGCAAACCGCGCAGGAAGCGGCCGGTCAGAGAAAACTCATGGTCAGTGGCAACGCGAACATCGAACTCGCCACTGGTCGCCGCGGTCGACAGGTTCACACCCAGCTGACGCGCGATCGTGCGGCGCATTTCGACGATGCGGACTTTCAGCATCACCTGGTCGCGCGCTTCAATATTGACCATGGACAGGATGGAATCGGGATCATCGACCCAGCGCTGGGCAATGCGCAGCGCGGTATCCGCGGAGGCCGCATTCGGCACAGAGCCGGACAGGACGATGTGATCATTCATCGCCTCGGCCTGCACCCGGGCACCCGGCAGGAAACGCTCCAGCGCGTCCTGCAAAGGCTCGAGATCACGCTCAACGCGCAGGTTGAGGTCGAGGATCAGCTGGCCATTGGCGTCGAAGAAGAACGCATTGGTCTGACCGACACCCATGCCCATCAGATAGGCCCGGCGCGGCGTGCGCACGACGGCATCAACCACATCGGGATTGGTCACCAGCACATCAGCGACATCGACCGGCAGGTGGACGACAGCAGCCTTGCTCAGCGGCAGATCGAGGTCTTCAGAAACAGGTCCCTCACCCGGCGCGCGGATATGTACTTGCATGGTGTTGCCGCGTTCGGTGTTCTGGGCATGGGCCAGGGCCGGTGCGAAGACCAGAGCCAGGACGAGGACGAAATTACGCATCATGCCGGTCATCCCTATTGCTCCCCGCTGGCGCTGGCCATGACGCGGCCGAAGCGGATTACCGTTACACCGGTCGCGCCTTCGCTGCTGGCCGTGGCTTCGCCCAGGGTCATACCGTCACCCAGCATCGGACCGCCTTCGGCATCGGCCAGGGCCCGCAGGACCAGCGCGACTTCACCGCGGATGACCGCCATGGAAACGGCACGGGCCTGGTCCGGGGACAATTCCAGCGTCGCGGTCTCACCGACCACCGAGCCTTCGCCATCAACTTCGGCAAAGGTCTGGTCGATCGCCAGGACACGGGCGTTCTCGACAATGGTCTGGGCCATGAAATTGCGCGACATGCCCATCGTGTCTTCCTCGATGAAGGACACGATGACGTCGACGCGGTCATTGGGAAGAATGAAGCCACCCGCACCGCGGTCGGCCGAGATCGGCACGGCGACAGCGCGCATACCCGGCGACAGCACGGCCGACATGAAACCGGCATCACCCTGCTGGACGAGGCGGCGGCCCGTGATCGGCTCACCCTGGCGGATCTGGGCGCGCACAACAGAGCCGGCAAAATCAGAAGCGTCCTGGCCTCGGCCTTCAACGATATAGCCCGGCGTCATGCCCTCTTCCGGCCAGGTCTGCCAGTAGAAGTCGGAGGCGCTGACCCGGTCGCCGACGGCAAGGTCCTGGCGCGCCGCGAGGACGCGGGTGGCAGGGCGCTGTTCTTCAACCTGAACCGCGACCGGAGCCGGCGATGTCATGGCCTGACGCACGAAGAAGGCCACGGCGATCGCGGCGATCGCGGCGGCGACAAGAATGGCAATTCGGACCGCGTTCATTGGAATTACGGGACCTCAAGGACGCAAAAACACGATTGCGATCAGACGCCGAATTCCTCAAAGTCGCGTTAATTATACCGGTTCAATCCGTTCTATCGGGCGAATTCGCCTAAAATCCTGCAGCGGATTGGCTTAAATGCCCGAAATGGCCAGCCAGGACTGGGGTGCAGCCCACAATGCGCCGGCCGCAAGGGCAATGCCGTAGGGCACCGGCGCTCCGCGGGCGAACAATGTGCCCTCGACCCAGCCGGGCTCACCGACCAGGCGTGGCAATCCTTCACGGACCATGACCAGGACGATGGCAAGCGCGCCACCGGCCAGCAGGGTGGCGAGCAGGAAAGCGCTCAATCCGGGCCAGCCGAACCAGAGTGCCGCCGCGGCGAAGAGCTTGGCATCACCGCCACCGATCCAGCCGGAGGCGAACAGGGCCATTCCCAGCAGAAGCGCCACGAAACCGGCACCGAGATGCAACCCCATCCCGACCCAGCTCAAACCGGAAAACGGCAGAAACAGCACAAAACCGAGCGCGACACCGCCGGCCAGCCAGTTGGGAATCCTGAACTGCGTGGCATCAAAGGCTGCCGCCAGCAGCATGGCCGCCAGAAAACTGTAGATGAAAATCTGCGCAAGCATTGACCGCTCCGAATACTTCCAAAGGCACTCTAGCCGATGAGTTTTAACCGAGCGTTGGCGTGCGGGCCGAGCCGCGCACAAAAAGCAGAGGCCGCTCCTTTCGGAACGGCCCCGCCATTTCACTCAACAGTGGTTGGCCTGGCTTAGAGTGCGCCGGCAACCGTGTTGAAGTTATCGCTGACGCCGGTGCCGAGCGCGGTAACAGCGCCGATGATCACGACTGCGATGAGAGCGGCGATCAGGCCGTACTCAATAGCGGTTGCACCAGATTCGTCTTTGAAAAAGCGAGAAACAAACTTCATTTTTATTACTCCCGTGTAGGTACCTCACCATCAGGAGCCGATCCGTCCCGACCCCTCCTGAACGATGCCCATTAAA
>NZ_JASBRW010000057.1 GCF_030149235.1 Maricaulis sp.
CACGCCTTTTCGGTCGCTTATGTTCTCCGCCGGGTCTTTTGACCTCGCTGCCATCGCTGGCAGGGCGTCTATGCGCACCGTTATGGGACAGTCTTCTAAATTTCACGTTTAAAGCGTGGCAACGACCGGTTAAGCATAACGTTCCGGTGGGTTACACTACCGTGTCAGTGAAAGCGTATGCGATGAGTGAAACCGCCGATATTCCAACCGAAAAATGGTCCTTCCCGGACCATGACGCGTTTTCGCGTATGGAACATGAACACCGTTTGCCCTTTATCCGGGCCCTGCCCGGCATGGTCGTCTGGCCGATCCTGCTCTTTGTTCTCGCCTTCGGCTTTTCCTTCATCACTGCAGTGGTGACCGGCGTCTTCCTGCCCGATATCGGCCCGGCGAATTTCAACACTGCGATCTTCGCCTCCTCGGCGGCGGCATATGGTGCGCTGGCGCTGCTGATGGCGATCTGGTTTCACCGCTACAAGGCGGCGGGCCCGGCCTTCTCGATTATTCCGGTCCGCCCGTCCGAGATTGCCGCCGGGTTGCTCGTCCTGATCTTCGTGATCTTTGTGGGCGGGCGCCTGAGCGTGATGTTCCATGAATTCGCCATGCTGGATCAGAGCATGACCCTGTCCGGCGGTGTCGATATCGAGGAAATCTCCAATGTCGATGATTTCGGCATGACTGGTGCGGCCTTCTGGTCGGTCCTGCTGCTCACCGTCATCGCGGCCCCGATCGTTGAAGAAGTCCTGTTCCGCGGCTGGATGCTGCCGATGATCATTGCCCGTGGTGTCCCGGTGATCTTCGCCATCCTGATCTCCGCCCTCGCCTTCTCGCTGATCCACACCAGCCAGGGCCTCCTGGTCATGAGCTCAACCTTTTTCCTCGGCATCGCCCTGGGCCTGACGCGGGTGCTGACGGGACGGGTCGCGGCACCGGTCCTCGGGCATATGGCGAATAATGCCTGGGCCGTGTTTGCCGTGCCGGCACTCATGCAGAGTTGAGGCGCCCCCATCCGCCGCGAGCGATTGACGCTGCCTGCGGCGGGGTTTAGCGCTAGGGCATGACACAAGAAAAAACCGCGCCTTCCCCGCGACCGCCCGCTCCCCTGAAAGCCCTGGCCGGCGAGAAACCGCCGGCTCCGGACTGGTTCACCAAGGCCCTGGAGATCCCGGTCGAGCGCGGTGTGGTCGAGGTGGAAGGCGCGAGCGTCCACTGGAAGGCCTGGGGCCAGCGCGGCGCGCCGGGCATGGTGCTGGTGCATGGCGGCGTCGCCCACAAGGACTGGTGGGACAGTATCGCCCCCTTCCTGGCGGAAACACGCCGCGTCGTTGCGCTTGATCTGTCCGGCATGGGCGATAGCGATCATCGCGACGCCTATGAAATGGATCTCTACACCGAGGAAGTCATGGCGGCGGGCCGCGATGGTGGCGCTTTCGACGCCGGCAAACCCTTCGTCATCGGGCATTCCTTCGGCGGTTTTGTCAGCCTGGCCACGGCGGTGAATTACGGCGATCAGCTCAAGGGCGTCGCCGTACTCGACAGCCCGATCCGCCCGCACCAGGAACAACGCCGCTCCTCGCCGCCCAGCCGCGGCGGCTTTACCTATGCCAGTTTCGACGAGGCGCTGATGCGCTTCCGGCTCCTGCCGGAACAGCCGTGCGAGAACCTCTTCCTGCTCGACCATATCGCCCGCCAGTCGATCAAACCGGCCACACGTCCCGATGGTAGCGAGGGCTGGACCTGGAAGTTCGACCCGCATCTCTGGGCCAAGCTGACCTATAACCGCCGCGCCCCGGACGAGCTTGCCGCCGCCCTGAAGACCCGCGTGGCCCTGTTCCGCGGCGCCGACAGCGTGCTGGTCAATGACGAGATCTGGGACTTCATGCGCGAGACGTTTGGACCCGAAGCGAGCATGATCTCCATCGCCAATGCCCAGCACCATGTGATCCTGGACCAGCCGATTGCGGTGGCAGCGGCGATTGAAACGCTGACGGGACCGGGCTGGGGCTAGTCGATCTGCGCCGGAATTTGGCCTCCAGCGAGCAAGTTCCTGGAAGACCGCGGAGGACGACAGATCAACCGGTCATCTGCAGGCGGCCTTTATTGTCCACCAAATAATCCATCACCCCCAGCAGCAAATATGCCGGCGGCAAAGCCGCCCAGGAACAACAGGTACTCAAACCCATAGTAAAAGTATGCGCCCATAAGGGCGAACGCGGCTATTCCTGCGCCATAGGCTATCAATTTAACGCTGCTACGTTTCATGACGTATACGGTCCCCAATACACGAGGCCTATAATCGAACCCTGCTAGCAAGACGCGGCAATCGCAATCTACGACTAGCGTGCAGTTCGGCCCTTAAACCCCATGCCAGCCAGTTCGCCGTGTTGACGTCAGGCGGTCAAGGGCGCGTCGCGCCGGGGACCGGTTGATACCCTTGACCGCCCGGCTTCAACGCGGCCCCATTTCCAGCATGAGCTGTATGGGGTTGGTGTGGATTTGGCTGATATCACACCAAACACTTTCCCCGACGTCATGTCGGGGCCTGGCGTTATCCCGGCGTGGATGACTCTTGGCGCGGGCGGTTCCTGGAATCATCGACGGATTTGCTGTCACCAGGCCCCGGATCGAGCCCGGGATGAGGGAAAATAATCCTCGGTCGGTGGTGCTGGGTGATAATCCTCCCCAGCTCCCGGGAAGAGAGGCGATGTGCACGTCGATATCGCCCGGGGGCCAGCGGAGCCTGTCCGCGGTGGGTGTGATGACGCGCATCCACCTCCGGCAGGGCGTCGAGGGAGGTCGCAGCGGCACTAAACGACCGACCGCTCCTACTTCCCCGGTTGGACACGGTCCGGCGACGGTCCGGGAAAGCTCCGCGTGCGGGATGCCCAGTCATGCCACACAAACAAATACTCGAGATCCGGCACGGCCGGCATTCCGCACGTCCTCTCCTCTCGGCCAGGAATTCCTGGCCGAGCGAGAACCCTTGTCTGGATGGTGGCGGAATGGAGATCTTCAATGAAACACCATCGCTGGATGAACCACACGGCGCGTGAGCCGACCGGTGTCTGATCCACCCAAAACGCCCCTCATCCTGACGCAAGTCAGGACCTCGACAACGTCTAGAATGGCGTCTCGGGGTCCCGGATCAAGTCCGGGATGAGGGGTTTTGATTGCTCTTAATCCTGCGGATGCCGGCGGATTTCGCTCGCGACATCATTGGGGACATCGATCGGACGCGACTTGGCAGCATTGCGGATCTGCGTGATGAAGCCGACCAGGAGCACAACGGCGATCCAGCCGCCGGCGACCATGCCGATCAGCGGCAGGTTCAACTCGAACACGCCGAAATTCATGAAATCCCGGGCCATAAGGCCAGCCAGAACAACCGCGGCGACGACGCCGGACCAGAGTGCAAACGGCACACGCATAAGACAGCTCCCTACTCGCCACCATCATAAGGGGATTGCCTGGTCACAGCCACCCTTTTTCGCGTGCAAGGCGAGCGGCTTCGATGCGATTCCCCGCTCCGAGTTTGGAAATCGCCGCGTGCAGATAATTGCGCACCGTGCCGCGGGCGAGGCCGGTTTCTTCGGCAATGGCGCCGCTGTCGAGCCCCGCCTCGGCCAGGCGCAGGAGTTTGCGCTCACGATCGGAGAGCGGATCATCCTCGCTCCAGGCCTGATGCGCCAGTTCCGGCGAGATTACCCGTTCACCCGCAGCCACCTTGCGCACCGCCTCGGCCAGAGCCGTCGATGGACCATCCTTGAGGAGGTATCCCGCGACACCACTTTCCAGCGCCCGGCGCAGATAACCGGGGCGGTCAAACGTGGTGACGATCAGGATGCGGGTCCTGCGCTGTTCGCGCTTCATCAGGGCGGCGAGCTCGAGCCCGGTCATGCCCGGCATCTCGATATCGGTGAGGACGACATCAGGCTCGTGCTGGCGGATCAGGCGATGGGCTTCCGCGCCATCCGCCGCTGTTCCGACCAGTTCGATATCACTCTCCAGGCCAATGAGGGCTGCGAGGGCCTCGCGCAGGAGAGCCTGGTCCTCGGCGATCATGACACGGATCATGGCGCATCTCCTGTGGCGGCTGGCACCGAGGCGCGCAACCGCGTGCCGCCATTGCCGGGCTGTTCAACATCCAGACGCCCACCGACAGCGGCGAGGCGGTCGGAAAGACCGCTGAGCCCGCCACCGGCCCGAATGGCACCGCCGACACCGTCATCATCCAGCGACAGGGTCACCGCTTCAGCACTGGATTCAAGCGAGATGTGCGCAGTCTTGGCACCGGAATGACGCAGGATATTCGTCACGCCTTCGCGCAGCGCCATGGCCAGGGCCTGTTCTCCGTCCGGGCCAAGCGGCACCTCGACATAATCGCCCTCAACCTTGAGCCCCGCCTCGACCAGACGGGTGCGGGTTTCTTCCCAGGCGGCTTTGAGCGAACGCGCCTTCAACCCTGTCACGGCTTCACGCACCTCTCCCAGGGCGTCACGGCTGATCGACTGGATCGAATCAAGCTCGGCCTTGGCCCGCACGGGGTCCTGGTCGAACAGGCGCACAGCGAGATCGGCCTTCAAGGTTATGACAGACAGGGTATGGCCAAGCAGATCATGAAGATCACGTGCGATGCGAGCCCGCTCAGCTTCCGCTCCCATGCGACTGGCCGCCGCTTCACGGTCCTCAGCATCCGCCTCGCGCTCGGCCCGGCGCGCGGCAGCACCGGCGGACAAGGCAGACAGGGCGGCCAGGACCAGAACGGCGGCAATCCACCACCAGGGCATGCCGGCCAGCCAGCTGGCCAGGATGATGACCGGGCCGAGAATGACCAGGGCCGGGGTACGCAGCGCCGCATCAGGCAGCCGCGCGATCATCGGGGCGGAGAACACCATGAACACCGCGGCGCCCCAGTTTTCCTCCGCCATCAGCAAGGCGAGCGCCATGCCCAAACCGGCACCCACCAATACGGTCCAGTCGAGCCGGCGCATGGTGAAGATATAGACGCCGATGAACAGGCCGAGCGCCGCGAAACCCAGGCCCGCCTCGAGAAGATCGGGCGGGGCAATGGTCCAGTGGAAGAAGAAGAAGCTCAAATAGACTAGGTCGAGCCAGGGACGGCGGGTCGTGAAAAGGTCTCTGGCTCGATCGGTAAAGCGCATGATCATTGGTCTCCTAGGCCGGAGCATATGCGCCAAGCTTGCGCCGTGTCCAAGCCACTTCGGCGGCCATGCCGGCCGCGGCGAGGATATACAGGCCCGCCAGGGCGAAGGGCAGCAAGGTCAGGCGCTCATCGGGCAGGCCGTAATAGATCAGGCTGGCGGCGGCGATGCGGGCAAAGGCGTGGGCGATGGCGACCTTGGAATCATAACTCCAGCCAATGACCGGCCAATGCAGCGTCATGGCGATGGCGAGACTGAGGGAGACCAGCTCGGGGTCGAGATTCATGATCACAAAGTGCAGCGGCCAGAGCATGTTGATGGCCACGATCGACCAGATCGCCGCGCCACCCACGGGGGATTTGGCTTTCATGAACCGGGCGTTGAGGGGACCTTGCAGCAGAAGGCCAATGGGGAAGATCATACCCGACCCGGCGGCGGCGGCGAGGGCCCATTCGCGGGATTCCAGGCGGCTGCCGAGCACGCCCAGCACGATCCAGTAGATCGCCCCGGCGACCGGCAGAGAGATGCCGCCACCGGCCTCGACGAAATAGCGGCGGCGTTCGGCCTGTAGTTCAGCATTGGAAATCAAGGGGGACATCAGGCGCTCCTGTGTGTGGGTTAGATGCCTCGTTTTCCCCCGATCCAGCCGTCGGCGATATTCACCGACGTCACCGAAGCGATATGACAGCTGTCATGTGCGACAGCTGTGCATCTTGGCGGCGACGGCAACGCGTGTTATCCGCTCGTCCACCACATGACTTGCGACAGGGATTTCGATCATGGCGTCTGATTACTCGCGCGGCGAAATGAACATTTCCGACCACAAAGCCACTTTCGACGGCTTCATGGTTGTGACCGTCTGGGGCTCGCTTCTGACCGCTATTTCGGTGCTTTATCTGACGCTGGTCTTCGCGGTCGGCATGGACTGGCTCGCTTCGCTGATCGGCGTCGCCGTCGTCTCCGTTCTCGGTGGCATGGCACTGGGCATGAAGGTGTCCTGGTATGTGACCGTGGCCGGCCTCTTCGTGTTCAGCCTGATCTGTGGCGGCATCGTCAACCTGTTCGGCATGTTCCTCGCCGGCTAAACGACTGCTTCTTCGAGGCATTGTGAAAAATTCGGCAGCGCCCGGAAGTAATTTTCCGGGCAGGTCTTCCCCTTAGGCACGAAATCGCGCATCGTACCCGCCAAACGTTTCCAGCGGCGGGCTCCTATGCGAATTGCCATTCTAAAAGAACGACATGCGGATGAAACGCGTGTCGCGGCCACACCCGAAACCATCAAGAAATTCATTAAGGCGGGGCATCAGATCGCCGTCGAGAAGGATGCTGGCGCACACGCCTCCATTCCTGATGCGGCTTTCGCCGAAGCCGGCGCCGATGTCGGCACGCTGGCGGCGACGCTGAAAGGTGCTGACGCGGTCTTCGGCGTGCAAAAGCCCGATGCGGATACGCTGGGCAAGATCGCCAAGGGCACGCTGCTGGTCGCCCATCTCGAACCCAGCGCGGAAAGCGCAGAGGTCCTGGCCCAGGCCGGTCTCGACGCGTTGTCGATGGAATACGTGCCCCGCATCACCCGGGCCCAGGCCATGGACGCGCTTTCGAGTCAGTCCAACCTGGCCGGCTATCGCGCCGTTATCGAGGCCAGCCAGCTCTATGGCCGTGCCTTCCCGATGATGATGACCGCCGCCGGCACGGTCGCCCCGGCCAAGGCCTTCATCATGGGGGCCGGTGTTGCCGGACTGCAGGCCATCGCCACGGCCCGCCGCCTCGGTGCGGTGGTTTCGGCCACCGATGTCCGCCCGGCGGCCAAGGAGCAGGTTGCTTCGCTCGGTGGCAAATTCATCGCCGTTGAGGATGAGGAGTTCAAACAGGCTGAGACTGCCGGCGGTTACGCCAAGCAGATGTCGGCCGAATACCAGGCCAAGCAGGCGGAGCTGATCGCCAGCCATATTGCCAAACAGGATATCGTCGTCACCACAGCGCTCATCCCGGGGCGCCCGGCTCCCACCCTGGTCACCAAGGCGATGGTGGAAAGCATGAAGCCGGGCTCGGTCATCGTCGATCTGGCGGCGCCGACGGGCGGCAATTGCGAACTCACCGAAGCCGACAAGGTCGTCGAGCACCAGGGCGTGAAGATCGCTGGCTATAACAACCTGCCCGGCCGCCTGGCCGCCGATGCCTCTGCGCTCTACGCCAAAAACCTCGCCAACCTTCTGCCCCTGCTTGTCGATGATGAGGGCAAGCGCGCCCCGCACTGGGATGACGAGATCATCCAGGGCATGGCGCTGAGCCGCGACGGCGCGGTGGTGCACCCGAATTTCGCCAAGGAAACTGTGTAATGCGTACCCTCGCCGCGTTTGGCGCTGCCTGCCTGTCCCTTTTTGTTGCCCTGCCGCAGCTGGCTGAGGCCCAGATGATCCGCCGCGCGGAAAACGCGGTGGTGGAATTGATGGTCCTGCCGCCGGAAGATGTGGCGAGCGGCGTACTTAGCAGCGGTGACACGCTTTGGGTCGAACGCAGCTTCCCGGTTTATGTTGCCCGCCTGGTCGATGAGGCCCCGGAGCGCACGCGGCCGCGCCGCGGTGCACCGCTTGAAGCCGGCACGGTCCTGTTCGGCCTGTCGGTTACCAATGGCGTTGCCTATTGTCCGCCCATCGATTTCGATGCACCGGTCCGCCGCGTCCAGTGCTTCCGCGACCTCGACGACAATGGAACCTTTGACGGGCGCTATCTGACCCGGTCTTACGGCATCGACTCGCAGTATCTCGCGGCCTTCGTTCACGCCCTCGACCGTGCCCCGCAAATTGCTTACGAGCGCCTTCAACCGACGCCCGATATGGCGACGAGCGGCCGTATCGTATTCGACGGTTTTCGTCGTGGTGAGCCCAGCTTCCGGCGCTATCTCGACGATGAGCGCCTCGACTCTCGCTTCACCTGCGAACCGGTCGACAGCACCACTGGCACCTGCCGGTTACTTGGCGCCCTGATCCGCATCACGCGGCAGGGCAATGACGGTATCTCGTTTGAAATCGTGGACGTTCCGGACGTTCGCTATCTGGGCGTAGAGTCCAGGAATACGGGCCTCTAGGGGGCCTGAAGGAGGAACACAGCATGGAAGCCGTTGATCCCACAATTTTCCGCCTGGCGATTTTCGTATTGGCCGTCTTTGTCGGCTATTATGTTGTCTGGTCGGTGACGCCCGCCCTGCACACGCCGCTGATGGCTGTCACCAACGCGATCTCTTCGGTGATCATTGTCGGCGCCCTGCTCGCCGCGACCGCCGGCGTCGGCGCGCCCGAAGGTGCAGCAGATGGCGGCGCGGGTTTCTCGCGCATTGCCGGGACGCTCGCCATCATCCTCGCCAGTGTGAACATATTCGGCGGCTTCCTGGTCACCCAGCGCATGCTGGCGATGTACAAGAAAAAGGAGAAGTAGCAATGCGTACAATCCTTATTGCCCTGGCAACAGCGATCACCCTGCCAGCGATCGCCGATGCCCAGCAGCGCCAGATGCGCGCCGCGCCCGAACCGGAAGATCGCGGCATAGTGGTCTGCACCCTGGAACGGGTCGAGGTCACTCATGGCGGCACGACACTGATCTGCGACGACGTCATCCAGTCGGACTGGAATGCGACGACACAGGCCTTCTTCGCACCGGCTGAGCCGGACCGTCACAGCCCGAACGCCGATTCCGTTGCCACGGTGGGCAGCACGGCGATGATCCGGGGAAGCCAGCTGCGGATGTATTACTACAACCCACATGTGGTCGGGACGGATGGCTGTGCCCGCAATCCGTGCCGCCGTCTGTACCGCGTTACGATGCAGTAGAAGCGGCCTGGGAGGGGACTGACATGTTTGCAAGATACGCCATCATCACCGCGCTCGCTGCAGGTACGATCGCCATGGCCGCCCCGGCTGCCGACGCCCAGCGCCGGCCGATGCGGGCCATGCAAACCGCATCTCAAGCCGACAGCCTGCCGCATTCCCTGATCCGCTGTCGCGTCCGCCATGCGACCATGACGTCGTCGGGCATGTCGATCCAATGCGGCCACATCGATATCAACACGCAAGGCGAATACACTTATCGCGTCGCTTTCAATGGCGGTACGCGGCCCGGCGGCATCTCCGCCGCGATGTCGCTCTATGCCAGCCACATGGACAGGCGCGACAATGATGATGTGCTGATGATCCACATCGAGCCCGCGGACGCCACCGCCACGCAGATCTGTGAAGAAGCCTCCTGGGGCATGATCACCGACTACACCTGCGTCAAAGCCATTTCGATCACGGGATAAGGCGTAGGAGACTGGCCATGCGCAGCATAATTCAGCCCCTTGTGATTGCCTTGGCAGTGACGCTCTTCGCGGCACCTGCGATGGCACAGCAACGCCCGCCCGTGCAGACACCGGCAAACATTCAACGGCCGTCCGTTCAGAACCAGGACACCGGGGTACCGGCACTCGATCAACGCGCTGCTGATTTGGCACGGGATGCAGCCGCCGCTCGAGACGCCCGCCAGGACCAGGCTCGGCGCGAGCGGAACCGCAACGACCAGACCTACACGGTGCAGTGTGCGTCGATCCGTGAAGTCGTCATTTCGAGCATGATCGTCACCATCGAGTGTGATCGCGAGGACCGCTTTGGCGACAATCGCTATGAATATTATTTCGCCACGCCCAGACGCTATCGCGAAAGCCGAATTTCTCGCTTTCCGCGTGACTGGTTGGCTGAACGCTTGGTGGAAACCGCCTACGAGGTCCAACGCACGCCGGGAGCCACCCTCGAGCTCCGGCTGATGCGTGCCTCCGCAGACCCCAGTGACGGCAACCTCTGGGGCATCTCAAGTTTCAGCATCGTCTATCCCGACTAAACCGTTTCACTTCGCAAGAGACCGACCATGTCAGCCAATCTCGCCGCCATACTCTACCTGGCTTCAGGCATTCTCTTCATTCTCGCCTTGCGCGGGCTGTCGAGTCCGGAAACGGCCCGGCAGGGCAATCTCTTCGGTATGGCCGGGATGGCCATCGCCGTGGTCACGACCCTGCTCGCGGTCAATCTCGACGGCGCCTCCATGGCACTGATCATCGGCGGCGTGGTGATCGGCGGCGGGCTTGGCGCGGTGGTCGCCCGGCGCATTCCGATGACGGCCATGCCGCAATTGGTCGCCGCCTTCCACTCCCTGGTCGGCATGGCCGCCGTACTCGTGGCGGCAGCGGCGCTCTACGCTCCGGAAGCCTTCGGCATCGCCAATGCGGTCGGCGATCTGAAACAGCTGTCCCTGTTCGAACTGTCCGCCGGTACAGCGATCGGTGCGATCACCTTCTCCGGCTCGGTCATCGCCTTTGCCAAGCTGAACGGCAATATGTCCGGTGCGCCCATCCTTTTGCCGGCACGACACAGCATCAATATCGGTATCGCTGTCGCCATTGCCGTGATGATCACCTTCCTGATGGCGTCCGGCGGCGACAACAAGACCGCCTTCTGGATCATTACCATCCTCGCCTTTGTCATCGGCGTCACCCTGATCATCCCGATCGGCGGGGCCGACATGCCGGTCGTGGTCTCGATGCTCAATTCCTATTCCGGCTGGGCCGCCGCCGCGCTCGGTTTCACCCTGGAAAACACGGCCCTTCTGGTCACCGGTGCCCTGGTCGGCTCGTCGGGTGCCATTCTCTCCTACATCATGTGCAAGGGCATGAACCGGAGCTTTATCTCGGTCATACTCGGCGGCTTCGGCGAGGACGGTTCAGCCGCGACGGAGGCCGGCCCGCAAGGTACGGCCAAGCAAGGCTCCGCAGATGACGCGGCCTTTGTGATGAAAAATGCCGGCAAGGTTATCATCGTGCCCGGCTATGGTATGGCTGTGGCCCAAGCGCAGCACGCGCTGAAGGAAATGGGCGATGTGCTCAAGGCCGAAGGCGTCGATGTCTCCTACGCCATCCACCCAGTGGCCGGCCGTATGCCGGGACATATGAATGTCCTGCTGGCGGAAGCCAATGTGCCCTATGACGAGGTCTTCGAGCTGGAGGATATCAATTCCGATTTCTCCAATGCCGACGTCGCATTTGTCATCGGCGCCAATGACGTCACCAACCCGGCAGCCGAAGACGACCCGAACTCGCCGATCTATGGCATGCCGGTATTGCAGGTCTGGAAGGCGCGCACCGTCTTCTTCGTCAAGCGTTCGCTGGGGTCGGGCTATGCCGGCGTGGAGAACCCGCTCTTCTTCCGTGACAACACGATGATGCTTTTGGGCGATGCCAAGAAGATGACGGAAGAGATCAACAAGGCGATGGGCTAGCGCACCGCCTCGCCCGGTCATTGATCGCGGCGGGCGCCGCACTCAGCCGGGGTTCATCAAGCGTCGGATAGGCTGACGCCCATGCTGCTTGCTGTCACCCTTCTGGCCACCAATCCAATCTCGGAGGATTGCACCTTCGACGGTATCGCGCTCTTTGGCGATGTCGAGGTGGTAGAGAGCTTTGCCGACATCCGGGTCCAGATCGTCACCAGCTTCCCCGATCTCAAGGTCAAGCGCGTCACAAGTTTCGCCGACGACTGCGGCGAGTGGGAATTCGTCGAGAGTTTCGGCGATTTCACCATCGAATTCGTCGACAGCTTCCCGGACATCAAGATTGAATATGTGGAGAGTTTTCCGGGTAGAAGGTAAGGGTCGCGGCGACGGCAAAGCGAAACCCGGTTTCGGGGGCGTGGGTCGGCTTGGTCCGGGCGGCTCCACAGACAAAACCAGCGTCGCGGTAAATCCGCCCGCGTTAAACCGCACTCCCCCAGTAATTGAAGCCCATCGGCCGTGGCGTATTGGGAAGATACATCATGTCCATCTGTTCGATCTCGAACCCGCCCTGGCGGATGAGGTCCGGGATGTTCCGGGTCAGGTGACAGCCGCCGCCGATCGGTTTCCAGATCGGCTCGATGCGGCGCTGCCAGCGGGCCACGCTTTCGTCCGGTGCCGCGCCATGCTCGCAAAACAGGAGTTTTCCGCCCGGTTTGAGCACCCGGCGCATACCTTTTACGGCCTCAACAGCCCCCGGAATCGTACACAAAGTGTACGTCAGGACCACGGTATCAACCGAGTTATCATCCAGCGGGATTTCCTCACCGGGCAGGTCAATGAACTCAACCTCGACCGGGCTGACCTCAACCGCCTTGCGCGCCTTGCGACGCATGCCGAGTGACGGCTCCAGCCCCCACAGATGGGTGACCTTGGACGGGTCATAGAATTTCAGATTGGGGCCTGCACCCATGCCAATCTCGAGCACCCGCCCTTCTGCGGCCGGCACGACTTTCTCGCGTTGTTTGGTGATCGGCTTGGCCCCGCAGGCGGCACCGATAAGATGCGGCAGGATATGCTCTTCGTAAAAGGACATTGCTATCGGGTCCGGCTCAGCGTGAAGACTATGGTCGACACACTGCCGTCTTCCTGGCGCATGTCGAGCGAGATGGTCAGCGCGCCGTCCTCACTTTGCTCATAGATCAGCCCCTCCCATTCAGCCCGCCCAGGGGAATATCCGACAAGCGGAAAGGTGACGTATTCCTCGCGGCTGTCCCAGCCGACGAGCTCGGAGGTGAAGTGTTTGACGTGATAACCGTCCACGCCGCCCGCCTCACCGATCAGGAGATGTTCGCTAAAGGCCAGCTCGCCTCCGCTTTCCAGCATGAAGCTGCCGATCATCAGCCCGCCCGAGCCGGCCATCCAGCACTCCGAGACAACACCGCCAAGCCCCTCGCCGCGCCAGCATCCCTCGAGCCAGGACAGATCATCGCGATCGGCCTGAGCCGCCGGCCCCAGCGCTGCGGCACACAGGCCCGCCATCAAAAATCGTTGCATGCCCGCTCCTCCTGGCCAGCACGATAGCGCCATCACGCTTGACAGCTCAAGGCAATCGCGAGACAGCGCAAGCATGGACCAGCCGCCCATCCCCGTCGCCGACGCCCGCGCCATCCTCGACCGTCATCGCATTTTCGAGACCCTGGAAGCGTTCGATCCACGCTGGGTCGGCTCCATCCCGCTGGACATCCACAATCCCGGGGCAGATGCCGACATCTGCTGCAGCGCCGGTCCGGATCTGGCCGCCTTCAAGGCCGCGCTGGCAACCGCCTTCCCCGACGCCCGGATCAATCCCAACACCCATGCCGGCGAAGCTTCGATCATCGCCTCGCTCGAACGCGACGGCCTGCCGATCGAGATTTACGGACGGGTCCGCCCGGTCGAAACGCACGAAAGCTATATCCACTGGCTCGCCGAACACCGCCTGCTCGGCCTCGCCGAGGACCGTTTACGCAGCGATGTGCGCGCGGTGAAAGCCAGAGGGCTGAAAACCGAGCCCGCCTTTGCTCAATGCCTCGGGCTCGGCGGCGAACCCTATGCGGAATTGCTCAAACTCGCCTCGCCCGGCGACGCGGCTTTAAGGCAGGTCATCGAGAGCGCCGGCTACCAAACCCGCTAAGCGCAGCCTGCACAGCGAGGCGCGGCCGGGTCGACCTCGAGCCGCTTGGCCTCGATCTCATCGCCGCACTGCACACACCAGCCATACTCGTCATCGTCCAGCCTTTGCAGGGCGGCATCGACCCGGCGGATTTCCTGCGCGCGGCGCGCATCAGCCGCCTTGGCCATGGCCTGGACCTGCATGGAATCCATCCGCGACAGCCGCCCCACAGATTGCTGGTCCAGCTCGACCGGCTTGCGGTCCTCATCGGCCGATTGCGACAGGGCAATAAGCTCGGCCTTCAGGTCGAGCAGGCGCTGACGGGCAGCGGCCGGGTCAATCACGCCGTCTTGGCCATCAGGCAGAGCTGTTCGAACATGACATCGACCGCCGCCAGGGCCGTGATCTCGGCCGGATCATAGGGCGGGGACACTTCCATGATATCGGCAGCGACCAGGTTTTCGATCTGGAAGGCCCGCAGGATGCGCTGGGCTTCATAGGTCGTCAGCCCACCCGGCACCGGTGTGCCCGTTCCCGGGGCATAGGCCGGGTCCAGCGCGTCGATATCGAAGGAGATATAGGTCGGGCCCTCAAATTTCGGCAGCTCCGCGATGAAGGTCTCAAGGCCCTTCATGCGCACATCATCGACCGTGGTGACATTGACGCCGAACTTGTCGACGACGCCGAGATCATCACGCGCGGCGAGCGGGCCGCGAATGCCGAATTGCCAGGACTTCTCCGGCTTCACCAAGCCTTCCTCGAGCGCATGCCGCAGGAAGGCGCCATGGTGGTACTCACAGCCCCAGGCAGCCGGATAGGTGTCGAGATGGGCGTCGAAATGGATGAAGCTCACCGGGCCATGTTTCTTGGCCACAGCGCGCAGCAGCGGCAGGGTGTTGGAGTGATCACCGCCGACAGCAATGAATTTCTTGTCGCGGGCCAGGATGTCGCCGAAGAATTTTTCCACCCGCTCGCCGGTCTGGGCCATATCGATCGGCACGGTGGGACAGTCACCGACATCGCCGACTTTAAGCTTCTCGACGAAATTGATCTCGCGCGTCATGTGATAGCCACGGCCCATGGATGAGAGCTCGCGCACTTTCGACGGCGCGAAGCGGGCACCCGGGCGATAGGACAGCGCCCCGTCATAGGGCAGGCCGGCCAGAGCCACATCATAGCCTGCATCGAGCGGAACATGCGGCAGGCGGAAGAATGTCTTGATGGCGGCAAAACGGGGTTGTTCGCGGCCGGAAATAGGCGTGAAGTCGATCTCGGTCATGGCGCTCTCCTAGCACGGGCACGCGGCCCGGCGAAACTTGTCTGGCAGACACAAGGATGTGGAATGCGTGACCATCTCTTGCAACTGGCCCGTTATAATCAATGGGCCAATGACCGCATCCTCGCGACCGCAGGCGATCTCGGCGATGAGGCCCGGCGGCGTGATGCGGGCGGGTTTTTCAAATCCATCCATCTGACGCTGAACCATATCCTCGTCGCGGAACAGATCTGGCTGGCGCGCTGGACCGGTGATCCGCCGCCACATGAGGATCTCGATGTGGTGCTGCACGAGAACTGGACCCATCTCAAGGCCGCGCGCCGGCATCAGGATGAGGCCCTGATCGCCCTGGTCACCAGCCAGACCGACGCACAGCTCAAGGAAGTCCTCAAATACCGCAATATGGCCGGCATGCCCTTGAAGCTCGAAAAGGGCCTGATCGCGCTGCACCTTTTCAACCACGCCACGCATCATCGCGGGCAGTGCCATCACATGATCCACCAGCTCGGCGGCGAGGCGCCGGTGCTCGACATGCCCTTCTTCCTGCTGGGCAGGTGAAGGCGGGACTGTTGCCCTGTGCAATACCGGTGGTACCGCCCACGCAATCTCAATAGTTTCATGCGGCTTGCAGTCTAGGGGTACGCGATGTCCGACACCATTCTCCGGCTCGACCGGGTCTCCAAACAGTTCAAGGGGCAATACGCCGTCAAGGATGTCAGCCTTGAAGTGGAGCGGGGACAGATCACCGGCTTTCTGGGGCCGAATGGTGCCGGCAAGACAACCAGCCTGCGCATGTCGCTGGGTATCTTGACCCCAGACAAGGGCAAGGTGGAGCTGTTCGGCAAGACACCGGGCGCATCGACGCTGGACCGTGTTGGTTTCCTGCCGGAAGAGCGCGGAATCTATCGCCGTATGAAGGTGATCGACGTCATCATCTTCTTTGGCCGCCTGAAGGGCGTGGAGGCCGGTGAGGCACGCAGGCGCGGGCTGAAAATGCTCGACGAGTTCGACCTCCTGCATGCCGCCGAGCAAAAGGTGAAAACCCTCTCAAAGGGCATGGCGCAGAAGGTCCAGATCATTACCACGCTGATCCACCAGCCCGAATTCGTCATCCTCGACGAACCCTTCTCCGGTCTCGACCCGGTTAATCAGAAGGCTCTGGAACGCATTGTCCGGGCGCAGGCCGAGGCCGGCCGCACCATCCTCTTCTCCACCCATGTGATGGAGCATGCCGAACGGCTCTGCGACAAGATCGTGCTGATCGCCAAGGGC
This sequence comes from Maricaulis sp., assembly GCF_030149235.1. GTDB lineage: Bacteria > Pseudomonadota > Alphaproteobacteria > Caulobacterales > Maricaulaceae > Maricaulis. Next base: position 16,157 of record NZ_JASBRW010000057.1, read on the forward strand.
AACAAGATTTTCGACGGCACGGTGGCCGAAGCCCTGGGCGAAGTCCCGCGCCGGGTGCATCTGGAAACCACGTCCGAGCAAAACCTGCTCGAACTCCTCGCCCCCTTCGGCGAAGTGCGCCGCGATGATGATGCCCGCGATGGCAGCCATTGCTCGACCATTGATCTGGGCTCCGGATCGGATGCCCAGGACGTGCTCAAGGCCTGTGTCGATGCCGACGTCAAACTGACCCGTTTCGAACCCGTGCGCGCCCACCTGCACGACGCCTTCGTCCACCTCGTTGAATCTCACGGCCATGGCGAAGAGGAGACTGCCTGATGCGTGCCATTTATCTCATCGCCCGCCGCGAATTCCTGTCCTATGTGGCCACCTGGGGCTTCTGGCTTTCGCTCGCCTCAGTGCCGCTCTTCATGGCGCTCGGCTTCGGCCTGCCCATTCTCATCGAGTCGTCCCAGCCCACCCGCTATTACGTCATGATCGACGAGACCGGCGGACGCCTGGACGCCGCCTACCGGGCCAGTGTCGAGGAGAGCCGCCAGCGCCAGGCCGCGGAAATGCGCGAAGCCGTCTCAGAAATGGTCGGCGACAATCCGCAGATCACGGCCGCCCTGGACCAGCAAATGGCGACGACCATGCTGGATGACGGGCGCTATGTCCGCTTGGACCCGCCGGCCACCGATGTCGACGGTCTCAAGCCCTATCTTCTCGGCGAACGCCTGCTGGATACGGCGGAGGGCGAAATGCCGCTCTTCGCAGCCATCTATCTGCGCGCGGACGCCGAGGGCGGGATCGAAATCGAATACTGGTCGACCAATCTGACCGATGGCGGACTGCGATCGGAAATCCGCGGTGCCCTGCGTGACTATATGCGCGCGGAACGCCTGCTGGCGGCGGGTGTGTCCGGGGACATGCTGGAAGCGGCCGACAGTCTCCGGCCGGTCGTGCGGGAGCTAAATCCCGAGCGGGCTGGTGCGGACGCGGCTGTGACCGCCTCTGACCGTCTGCCGGTCATCGTTGCCATCGGCGTCGCCTTTGCCCTGTGGATCATCATCTTTTCGGTGGTGAACATGCTGCTTACCGCCATGATCGAGGAGAAGGGCAATAAAGTCCTGGAGATGATGATGTCATCGGCGCGGCATCATGAAATCCTCACCGGCAAGCTGTTCGGAGTGGCCGCGGTCTCCTTCACCCTGCTGGCCTTCTGGGGCCTCCTGGCCTTTGGCGGCGGCACGCTGGCCCAGCAGGCCGCCGCCTCGGCCAATATGCCGATCGGTGATCTCATCGGCGCCATCTTCAATCCGGGACTGCTGGTTCCGGCACTGGGTTACTTCATCATCGGCTATTTCATGTATGGGGCGGTCTTCCTCGCCGTCGGTTCGCTCTGCGACACGCTGCAGGATGCCCAGACGCTGATGAGCCCGATCATGCTGGTGATGATGGTGCCGCTCTTCCTGGTCATGGTGGCTGCCGATTCCCCGGATTCGCCAATCGTCACCTTCGCCAGCTGGGTTCCCGTGTGGACGCCCTTCATCATGCTGGCCCGCCTGCCGCAGGACCCGTCCATGATGGAACTTGTCGGCACCACGGGCCTGATGCTCGGCACGGCCATCGTGGTGATCTGGGGCGCCGGCGTGATGTTCCGCATGGGTGCGCTGAACCAGGCCAATCAGGAAACCATCAAGAACTGGTTCCGCTTCGGCAAGAAGCAGAACGCCTGATACAAAAACGCCGGCGGGATCATGAGATCCGGCCGGCCGTTTCTGGCACTGAGCTCCAGACACAAGAAAACGCTGCCTCCGTGAGGAGACAGCGTTTTTTCTTGCACGGATGTGCTCGTTCAGGTCCTGGCGACCCTAGCGACGACCGCCACGCTTGCCGATCAGGCCTTCGCGCTGAGCACGCTTGCGTGCCAGCTTGCG
>NZ_JASBRW010000069.1 GCF_030149235.1 Maricaulis sp.
GTTCGGACGCATCTTGATCTCCTTGATCTCGACGGTCTTCTGCTTCTTGCGTGCCTCGGCTTTCTTCTTCTGCTCCTGGTATCTGAGCTTGCCGTAATCGACGATCTTGCACACGGGCGGGTCAGCGTTCGGCGACACCTCTACAAGGTCGAGTCCCACCTCGCGGGCAGCGTCCAACGCTGCGTCGGTGGGCATGATTCCCTGCTTTTCTCCGTTTTCGTCGATCAAAAGCACCCGCGGAACGCGGATGTCCTGGTTGGTGCGGGGGCCCTCTTTTTTGGGCGGCTGCGCAACATGGGGTCTACGGGCTATGGCCTCTTCTCCTTTGTGGCCGACAAACTCAGTCTAAACTAATCGTCCCGGCGCTGCCCGGGATCAAGCCCCAAAGGCTTTAAATCCCTCCGCAGGTGTGCCGGAGGCGCGCACTATGGTGAAATAGACACATTAAGCAAGTGTGGCTTGTCACGCCGCTTCAGGCGCGGTGGCAAAACCGCCGGCGAATTTCATCGCCCGCATGGCCTCTGCCGGATCAACCTGGGCCAGGGTCGGAGCATGCATGAGAATGACCGACGAGGTGCCGCGCGGCGCGATCAGGGCCGGGTTCTCGACCTGGCCGTACAGCGCCAGGGCCGGCGCACCACCCGCGACCAGAACATGCATCAGCGGCGTGTCCTCACCGAAGACAAAGCGCGTCCGGCGGGCCAGCCCGGCCAGTTGCGGCAGCTTCGCCCGTCCGGTCACATCCCGCGCGCCCGGCGCGACATGACAGACATAGCGGCCGATCTCGCGCGTATCCGGACCGCCGACAATGGCCGGGGTGACACCGGCCTGCAGCAGTTCATGGGCCAGCGTGGCCCATTTCTCCTTAGGCCAGCGCAGGGCCGGCTTCACGCTCTCGCCGGCCGGAGACAACAGGGCATAAGCTCCATTGAGACCGAAATATTCCGGCTCGAGCATGCGCGATTTCTTGGCCAGGAAATCCACCCAAGACGCATCCGGCGGCGGCGCTTCGCCCAGCTCGTAATGCGTTGCCCCGAGACCGAGGACCTCGTTGAGTTTGCCCGCCACTTCGTCGATCGGGTGCTGACCGGATTTCGGATCAGCCACGACCTGGACCCAGTCGCACTTGGAAAAGCGGAACAGCTTCTTCAGCTTGCGCGAATTATCATCACCCATGAGGTCGTAGACCCGCGAGGGCTTGGCCGCCTTGAGGCGTTTGTCACGCATGCCGATCAGTGGCCTTGTATCCGGCACCGCATCGATCTCGACGGCATTGAAGAACGGGCAGTGCTTCAGGAAACTCTCGAAGTCCGGCTTGGTCAGCAGCACGATGCGGTCGCGGCGATGGGCCGTGCGGATCATCTCTGCCGCCGCCAGCATGCGCACGGTCGATGCCAGGTCGCCCCAGTGCAGGACGTATACGATATCACGCTGCGGTTCGCTCATGAGTTCGATTGTAAGACTTCGTTGTAAACACGCAATGTCGAAGCTTGCAGCTGCCGTGCCGAAAAGCGCTCGCGGATACGAACCTTGGCCCGTTTGGCGAGATTGTCGAGCGCGTCCGCGTCAAGCCTCAGAGCCGATGCAATAGCTTGCGCCAGTGCCGACGCATCACCCGGCGCCACCCGCCAACCGGTTTCACCGTCGACGATGACCTCACGGGCACCACCATGATCGGCCGCAATGACCGGCAGCCCCATGGCCCCGGCCTCGGCCGCGGTCCGCCCGAATGCTTCCGGCTCAACCGATGGCGTAAGCACCAGTCGCGACAGGGCAAATGCGGCCGGCATATCACTGCAATGCCCGACCATTCGAACCCGGTCACCAAGCTCGCCGTCGCGGATTAGCGCCTCGAGCGCCTCGACATAGGCGGTGCGCCCTTGGGCATCCCCGGCCAGGATCAGGACCGGCAGCTCAACCCCGTCCGCCTTCAACTGGGCATAAGCACGGATGGCTTCACGTTGACCCTTCCAGCCCGTCAGGCGGCCCGGGAGAAGCACGACGCCCTCGTCGGCCCGAACGCCCCAGTTCGCGGCCAGGCCCTCGATCCGGTCGCGCTCGATCGCGTCCGTATCAAAACGATCCAGGTCCACACCGCGCGGGATTACAGTAATGCGGTCGGCGGCAAAGGGGTGTTCACGGCAGATATGATCGCGGATGAATTCGGAATTGGCGATGACCCGTTCGCCCTTGGCCATGAAGCCGTTATACCAGCGCTTGAGACCCGACCTGGCCTTGTAGGTACCATGGTATGTCGTGACAAAATGCGCGCCGGTCCGGTCGCACGCCGCCTTGGCACTCAGGGCCGGTGCCCGTGAACGGGCATGGACGATCTGCACCGCTTCACGCCGGATGACCCCGGCCAGCCGCTCGGCATTGCGCCAGGCGACGAACGGATTCTTGGTTGCCACCGGGAGCCGGACCAGCTCTCCGCCGAGCGCTTCCAGCTCGCCCTCAAGCCGCCCGCCCTGACTTGCCACCAGGGCACGCCCGCCCGCCTGGACAATGGCCTCGGCCACTTCCAGCGTGGTGCGCTCGGCACCACCGGCATCGAGTTCGGGAATGACCTGCAGGACGATCATCGGGGACGCAAACCTCATCGGATGGGCATCGCTTTTTTCACAGCCGCGCCCGGATGACAATTCATGGCCTGTGCATGAACCATCGGGCCTGTGGACGACGCTCCGGCCAGTGATTACTCTTCCCTCTCCCCCGCGACGGAGTTCACATGCGTATCCTGACCGCCCTGCTCGGCCTCGGCCTGCTGACCCTTCCTGCTCATGCCCAGAGCTCAGCACAGCTGAGCGAACATGCCCGCTACACGGCCTGCCTCGCGATGACGGACACGGATCCGGAAGCGGCCTTCGAGGATGCGGTCAGCTGGCGCAATGAAGGCGGCGGATGGCCGGCCCGGCATTGTCATGCCAGCGCGCTGGTCGCCCTGGGCGATACGGTCCGCGGCGCGGAAATGCTGGAGAGTCTTGCCAGTATCGAACGCCCGGGCCTGGTCCTGCCCGAGCGGCTGGGCATGTGGAGCGAGGCGGGCGACGCCTGGATGTCGATCGGCGAACCGGCCGAAGCCGCCGGCGCCTATTCCGTCGCCATGGCCTTGTCAGGGGATTACCTGCCCGGTTTCGCCGGGCATTTGCGTGCCAGCCTCGCGCTTAGCCACTGGGATGACGCCCTCAGCGATGCCGAGCATCTGATCACCGCCGACCCCGCCCTCTGGGAGGGCTGGGCCGGGCGCGCTGAAGCCCGGCTAGAACTGGGTGAAGCCGAGGCAGCACTCGAGGATATTGAGCAAGCGCGTGGTCTGGCTCCGGAGAATATCGATATCCTGGTGCTGCGCGGCCGTATTCTCGAAGCGATCCGGCAAGCCGGCTGATCAGGCTTGGCGCCACTCCGCCAGCACGTCTTCATCGGTTTCCGCCGTTAGAGCCGCATCGCGCTGATGCTCGAAGGCCTCCGGGTCGAGCCGCGAGAGCGCCCAGACCGCGGCACCGCGCACCAGCGCTGACTGGTCCTGTACACGTTCACCGACGACGCCGAGCAGAGTGCTGTCGCCGGAATTACCGATCGCGATCATGACATTGCGGACGAAGCGATCGCGCCCGATGCGCTTGATCGGCGAGGCGGTGAAGACCTGTCGGAAACCGGCATCATCCAGAGCTGCCAACTCGCTCAATAGCGGCCCTTTCAGCTCCGGGCGGGGATGAAACGCCGCCTCTGCACTGACCTTGGCAAACTTGTTCCACGGGCATACGGCGAGACAGTCATCACAGCCATAGATCCGGTTCCCCATGGGCTCGCGAAACTCGTGCGGGATCGGGCCCTTGTGCTCAATCGTCAGGTAGGAAATGCAGCGCCGCGCATCGAGCTGGTAGGGCGTGGGGAAGGCCTCGGTCGGACAGATATCGAGGCAAGCCCGACACGATCCGCAATGATCGGTCTCGGGCGCATCCGGCTCCAGCTCAGCCGTCGTCAGCATGACACCGAGGAAAAGCCAGGAGCCGTGCTCGCGGCTGACCAGATTGGTGTGTTTGCCCTGCCAGCCAAGCCCCGATTTCGCCGCCAGCGGCTTTTCCATCAGGGGTGCCGTATCGACGAAAACCTTCACCTCTTCGCCCGTGCGGGCCACGAACTCTCGGGCCAGACGCTTGAGGCGTTTCTTGATCAGATCGTGGTAATCCGCGTTCTGGGCGTAGACCGAGATGGCCGCTTCGGAGCGGCGCTCGAGTATCCCCAGCGGATCATGGTCCGGGCCGTAATTCAGCCCGACCACCACCGCCGACTTCGCGTCCGGCCACATCGCCGTGGGATGTTTTCGCCGCTCCAGCGTGTCTTCCATCCACGCCATCGAGCCATGATGACCCTGGGCCACAAACTCGGCCAGCCGCTCTGATGCCGCCCAGGCTTCATCAGCCCGGCACAGGCGGACATCGGTGAAGCCGATCTCTAGGGCGAGGGATTTCAGGGCGTCGCTTTGCATCGCGCGCTAGAAATCGAGGTCTGCGTAATGCCGCGACGGGGCGATACCCGGCAGCTTGTCCTCAAGAATGCTACGGAAGGCAGGACGGCATTTGACGCGCTGATACCAGTGCTTCACCGGCTCGAAATCATTCCACGGCACTTCGCCAAGATAATCGAGAATGGAGAGATGCGCCGCGGCAGCGATATCAGCGAGGGTGTAGCGCGGCCCGGCAAGGCCATCGCGGGCTTCAAGCAACCAGGCGATATGTTCCAGATGACCGCGCAAATGCTCACGCCCCTCGCGCATCACCTGCGGGTCCGGAGCGCCCAGCCCCTGCACCGGTTTCTCGAGCTTTTCATGGAGCAGGTAGGCGTTGACCTCCCCGTCGAACTTGCGGTCGAACCAGTCACACAAGCGGCGTGCTTCCGCGCGTTCCGCAGGCCCGCCCGGCAGCAGGCAGGGGCTCGGCGCGGTTTCCTCGAGATACTCCAGCACAGCCCGGATTTCGATCACGACACGCTTGGCGCCGCCGGCTTCATCCACGAGCACAGGGGTCAGCCCCGCCGGATTGAGGCTGAGCAAGTCATCCGGCCGGTCCCAGGGCAAGACGGTTTGAGCCTTGTAGCGGATCGATTTTTCGTCGAGGACCAGCCGTGCCTGCCGGGAGAACGGATCAAGCGGCCAGTGATACAGCACACGCATAAAGGCTCGTTACCGCCCTTTCCAGGTCAACTCAATGGCCGCCATCTTCGCCATCGCCTTCCCCGCCGAAGAAGGCGGCACCATGCGGTTCCGCAGCTCCGTGAGGATCAGCGTGGATCAGGATATCAGCTGCCGGGTAGGCCGCCAGCAATCGGTTCTCCGCATCCACTAATACTTCATGCGCATCCGCCAGCGACATGTCCGGATCGAGGGCCATGTGGAACTGGATATGCACCAGCGGTCCGGACGCGCGGGTCCGCAGATCATGGATATCAATGATGCGGGGATCAGCTTCAGCCAGCGTACGGATTTCCTCGCGCTCGATTTCCGGCAATTCCCGGTCGAGCAGCTGATCGAGCGCCTTTTTGGCCACCTGCCAGGCCGCCCAGGCGAGCCAAGCCGCGACACACAGCGCGGCGAGGCCATCGAGGCGCTCGAGTCCGAAAAAGACGGATCCGGCGATTCCCGCCATGACCGCCAGATTGGCCCCGAGGTCAGTGAAATAATGCGCCCGGTCGCCTTCAACCGCGACGGAGCCGGTCTTGGCGATGGCCCGGGTCTGGATGACCAGGAGACCCAGCGTGAGAATGATGGACAACCCCATCACGCCCAGCGCCCAGCCCGATGCCTGGATTGCTACGGGTGTGATGGTATGGGCGACGCCTTCGCGCAGCAACAGGGCGGCTGACACTGCCACCAGCATGGCCTGGAGAATACTGGCGAAAGCCTCCGCCTTGCCGTGTCCGAAACGGTGCTCGGCATCCGCTGGCTCCGCGGCATAGCGCACCGCGAAAAAGACGGTCAGCGAGGCGGTCAGGTCGAGCAGGCTGTCGGCCATCGAGGCGAGCAGGGCAACGGATCCGGACATATACCAGACCACGGCCTTGGTCGCTGTCAGGATCAACGCCACGCTCAAGGACGCCCAGGTCGCCGCGCCGGAAATCTTGCGCGCCTCGCTCGGCTTGAGCCGGCCCGGGCCGGCGGCGTGGTGGTGGTCGTGGGGCATGGCTCAAGCATTAGTGTGCAGCGGCCAAGGCCGTCAATCGGACGGATCGCCATTCAAGGCGGCCGCGATGGCCTTCAGGGCCCGGCGCTGATCGACACCCGTCGCGATCCGCACCGGTCGCCCCGCCGCCGAGGGCCGTAGCAAGCCGGGGAAGCCACCGCCCGTCTCGAAATCGAGATTGTGTGTCTCAAAGCCGAACACCGCAGGCGAGGCGGCCGCCATGACCGCCAGTGCATCATGCGGATAACAGCCCTCAATCCCGTCACTGGCCTTGTAGGCATTCATATAGTGCTCGTGCGAGCGCAGCAGAAAGCGCGCAGCGCGCTCAGGCAATTCACTCACCATCGCGGCGAGACGCGCCCGGCGAAGGACAACACGCCGGCAGGTATCGAGCGGGATCACGGTCAGGCGCGGCGCCATGGCGAGTACGCCGCGCGCCGCTTCCAGGTCGGAACCGGTATTGAATTACAGCCCACCCCGGCGCACCCAGGGGACACTGAGCGAACCACCCATGATGATAACCTCGTCGCGTTCATCAAAAGCACCAGGCGAGCGGGACAAGGCCCGGGCCAGATTGGTCAAGGGCCCCAGCGCAATCAGCGTGCCGCCGCCACGGGCAAATCTCGCCAGGGCATCGAGAGCCGCTTCCGCGCCCTCATCGCGCACCACGCCTTCCTCATACCCCAACGCATGACCGGCACTGGCACCGCCCAGCCCGTCTTCCCCATGGATGTGCCGGGCATGGCGCCACGACCCCTGCAAAGGTTGAACGCAACCCGTATGGACCGGTACGGCTCCACTCCCGGCGAGCGATTGCACCAGAGCAATATTCCGCGCGGCCTTGCGCGGCGCGACATTGCCGAACACGGTCGAGACGCCGACAAGTTCCAGCTCTGGATGTCGTATGGCGCACATGATCGCAAGCGCGTCATCGACCCCGCCATCGCTATCGATCCAGATTTTTCGCAAGCCTTGCATCATGACGGGACGGACATCGCTCTCACGCCTCGCCCGGCAGCGATCGGAGCACGCTCTCGAACGCTGCCCCGGCCGGGGAATAACCCGGCAGGCCCGGCGGCGGCAGGAGGATGTTGTTAAACTCGGCAATGTCGGGCTTGCCGGTCTGATACTGCTGCAGCCGGGCGCGCATCTGCAGGGCCAGCACCGGCATGGCCAGATAGGCAAACTCGCCGAAGCCCAGGGTCAGCCAGTGGTCCAGACTCTCGCTCTCCGGCTGATGCGGATTGTACAGCCCGGCGGAACGGCATCTTTGCGCAAAGGCCTGTTCGTGATCGGGGCGCCAGCCATAGCGCTGAAGCACCGGAGCAGCGGCAATGATGTCACCGAGTGCGGCCCCCTCATCGGCAGGCAGGTCAAATAATCCGCTTTCCAGGGCGAAGGCCGCCATCGCTGCATCGGGCCGCTCCAGCACCAGGCCGGGGTGTTCACCGCTACCGCCGCCGACCACCAGCTGGTTGGTGGAACAGCCAAAGTCCTCGTCGCGAATTCCATCCTCCGGATAAGCGATATCAACCAGCGGCCGATAGACCGGCAATCCGGCCAGATAGCCGACCAGGACATGGTCGAAACTGTCGATGTAACTCATAGCCTGGCCATCCATTTTGCTGCCCACCCCTTGCTAGGGATATTCCGCCCCGGAAGCCAGACTGGCGGGAAACCGATCAGGCAGATGGGCCAGCCCGGCGCTACAACATCAGCTGCTGGCCATTAAGAGCGAAACGGGGAAAGATTACGCCTTATTCTCCAAGCGGACCCCGTCATGTCGCTGATCCATCTTGTTGTCCTTGCGCTCATACAGGGCATTACCGAGTTTCTTCCGATTTCATCTTCGGCCCACCTCATCCTGGTGCCCGAAGTGCTCGGAGAGCAGGACCAGGGCGCATTTATCGACGTCATGGCCCACGCCGGCTCTCTGGTTGCGGTGATGGTATATTTCTGGCGCGACATTGCTTCAGTGATCACCGGATTGCTGGCCATGGCCACCGGCAAGATTACGGAAGGTGGCCGGCTCGCCCTGCTGGTCGCGGCCTCGCTGCCGCCGGTTATCATCTTTGCCGGCGCCCTCGTGGTTTTCGACCTGGTCGACTATCTGCGCACGCCGGAAATCATAGCGGCGGCGACACTGATCTTCGCCCTGCCGCTGTGGCTGGCGGACAAATACGCTCCGGCGACCAAGGCGGCTGAGACGATGACATTCAAGCATGCGGCCCTCATCGGCCTGGCTCAGATGTTCGCGTTGATCCCCGGGGCATCGCGCTCCGGTGTCACCATGACAGCCGGCCGTGCGCTGGGCCTGACCCGTCAGGACTGCGCCCGGTTTTCCATGCTGATGGCGATCCCGGTGATTGTCGCCTTCACCCTGGTTTCGCTACTCGAGCTGGCTGGCGGCGAGGCCGGTGGCGCTGATCTTCAGGCAGGACTGATCGTCGGCGGACTGTCCTTCGCCGCAGCCTGGGCGGCGATTGCCGTCCTGATGCGCCTGGTCGAACGCACCGGCTTCCTGCCGTTCGTGATTTACCGCCTCGCACTGGGCGGCGGTCTGATTGCCTGGATGGCGTTGAGCTAACGGCTCTTACGCTTCCGACTTCTCGTGGAACTGACCGTGGCGGCGATAGCGGCCCAGATAGGTCGGCACGATCGCTTCGACGGTTTCCGGCGTGATGCCCAGATCCGCCAGGCCCTTGGCGTCGTCTGAAACGACATTGTCCGACTGCAGCTGGATCATCTGATCGCGCGTCAGCATTGGCTGCACGAAGGGCAGGATAGCGAGCATCTCGAACATCATGCCCATCACCATGCCGATGGAATAGGGCAGCGGAACCAGGAAGCGCGGACGATCGGTCTCGTCGAGAATGAACTGCATCAACTCCTTGAAGGAGTAGACACCCGGCCCGCCGAGCTCATAGGTCTCGCCGCGCGCCGCATTATCCTCGAAGGCGGCCAGCACGGCAGCTGCAACATCGCCCGCGAAAACCGGCTGGAAACGCGACTTGCCGCCACCAAACAGCGGCAGGGACGGCGCGAACCGCGCCATCGAGCCAAACATGTTAAAGAAGCCGTCATCGGTGCCGAAAATTATCGACGGGCGCAGCACGGTCGCAGTCGGCACAGCGGCCATCACAGCGGACTCGCCCTGCGCCTTGCTCTGAGCGTAGCGCGAAGCACTCTCGGCGCTGGCACCGATTGCGGAGACCTGGATTACACGGTTGATCCCGGCTGTTGCCGCCGCCTTAGCAATCGCCTCCGCCCCTGCCGCGTGCAGGCTGGCGAAATTCTGACGTCCGCCCTCGGCCAGCACACCAACGAGATTGACGACACCGCTAGCCCCTTCAACGGCGCGTTCAACGGAGGACGGCACGCGGATATTGGTCTGCACCAGCTGAACCTGGCCAACCACACCCATGACCCGCAGATCCTGCGCCAGATGCGGCCGGCGCGAGGCGACACGGACGCGATAACCGGCTTTCGCCAGGGCGCGAACAACGTGACGGCCGACGAATCCGGAACCGCCGAATACAGTGATGAGTTCATCGCGAAGCATGAGGGAATCCCCGGGGACGGAAGTTGTTGCGCCCGGATAGATCAAAAAACGCGGCGATTGTCCATGCGATGATGCGCCTCGGGCCGGATCAGAACCATTTGGGGCAGCATCTGCAAAAGCCGCTGCAACACGCACCAGAAGCCATTGACACACCCCGCCCGCTTCTTTACCTACCGCGCTCCTGTTACCTGCCCAGGTGGCGGAATTGGTAGACGCGCTGGCTTCAGGTGCCAGTTCCCGTTAGGGAGTGGAAGTTCGAGTCTTCTCCTGGGCACCATCTCCTTCAAGAGATCGATCAGAAGAAGCTCCTTGCTGTCATGGCGGGGGCTTTTTGGTTTTCGCGCCAGGTATTCGCCCATAAAGAAAAAGCCGCGCCGGGACCTTTTGGGGGTCTTACCCGGCGCGGCTATCGGATCGCGGCGTAGCCTGGTGGTTTAACTGCCCGGCAGTACTGCCGGACGGCTGTGCGAGATCCGGAACGAGCCCGATGCTCCCGCAGGGAGGGTGACACGGCAGAAGCCGCCATCGGTGATTTCGAACGGGCAATCGAATGTGGTGTGCGCAACACGCATGGTGAGGCGAAGCTCGCCGCGCTCAGGCACATTATAACTACAGGTGCCGCCCGCGGCTTCGGACACCACGATCCGGCCGGCATGGCGCAGACCCCGGCCACGCTCACGGCCTCGAATGACGTCGCCATCGCCCTGCTCGACCTGGCAGCTGACTTCCCAGCTGCGTTCGCCGGACATTTCCAGCACGAGCGCGTCACGATCGGCGCGCATTTGCGCCGGGCTTTGAAGCTGCGCCTGGGCAGCGGTCGTGGCCAGAACCAGAGCTGCGGAGGCGAGAAGAATGTGTGTTTTCATTGTGCCCTCCATAGGGGTGTTTTTGTTTGTGACGCTTTTGTTACATAAACCGCCCCAGCTTGTAAAGTCCGTATACTGTTTATTTTAATGAACATCCTTAAAGCCACGATACTACTGATTTTTTGGATTTTTAGTCGATAACGAAGAAATTCTAGGAATCGATAAATCGGATCATTTCTAGTTTTTTGAACAAAATGTCATATTAATGTCGTGCTCATATCTCCAGCCCATTGGCCGCTCGACGGCGCTCACCGATTGCCCTTCCCGCGCACGGGGGTTACGAGGCTGGTGGAAGGAAATTCAATGACCGTTCATTACCACAAGGGCGATCTGCCCGCAGACATCGACCTCGGCAAGCTGATCGCCATCGACACCGAAACGCTCGGCCTGTCGCTGGTGCGCGACCCGCTATGCGTGGTGCAGCTCTCCTCCGGCGATGGTGACGCGCACGTGGTGCAGATGGACCGCTCGCGCTATGACTGCCCGAACCTGAAAGCGCTGCTGGCCGACCCGGGTGTCGAAAAAATCCTGCACTTCGCCCGCTTTGATGTCGCCATGATTGCCAAATATCTCGGCGTGACCCTGGCGCCGGTATTCTGCACCAAGATCGCCTCCAAGCTGTGCCGCACCTATACCGACCGGCATGGCCTCAAGGATGTCACCCGTGAACTGGTCGGCGTGGACATGAACAAGCAGCAGCAAAGCTCGGACTGGGGCGCGGACGAATTGTCAAAAGCGCAGCTCGACTATGCGGCCTCGGACGTGCTTCACCTGCACACGCTGCGCGAGAAGCTGATCGTAATGCTCAAACGCGAGGGCCGGCTGGAACTGGCGTGGTCCTGTTTCGATTTCCTGCCGACGCGCGCGGCACTGGATCTGGCGGGCTGGCCGGAAACCGACATCTTCGCCCACTCATAAGGCTTCATCTCGCCTTGAAATGGCCGGTAAAGACTGATCTTACTGGCGTGTATCCGCCAAAATCACCGCCGAGCATGGGTTAAACGGCATGAATGCGACCACCGCACAGGGTCTCGAAGCGCTGCAGCCTGCCGATCACGGCAGCTGGGAGCCGCGCCGCGCCTTGACGCTGGGCGCAGCGCGCCGCCGCACAGCCTTCGTGCGCGCCCTGCGCTTTTCCTTCATGGGCGGCGCTATCGCGATCCTCGCGCTTATCGTCGTGCAGATGATCGCCAATTCCATCGGCGGCGAGGCGGAAGTCACCGAAGCGGTGGGCACCGATGTCCGCATGATCAATCCGCGCTTCACCGGCCGGGACGAGAACAATACGCCCTATGTGGTCACTGCCGACAGCGCCGTGCGCCGCCGCGACAGCGATGCCGGCGTGACCGATCTCGATCGGCCGCGACTGGATTACGACTTCCTTTCTGCCGGCGAACAGGCTTCGCGGGTTTTGGCCGAACGCGGCATTTTTGATCCAACCAACCGTGTTCTCGACCTGGAAGCTAACGTCAATCTGACGACCGATGCCGGCTATGCCTTTGCCTCGGAACATGCCCGGATCTTCCTGCGCGAGGAGCGCGTCGTCGGCGATCGACCGGTGACCGGAGAAGGCCCGATGGGCCGCATGAGCGCCGATCGCTACGAGATCCGCGATGCCGGAACGCATGTGATATTTGAAGGACGGGTGCGCATGCATATCATACAAAGTCGCACAGCCCGCCCAGACAGTGAGGATAGAGAGTAATGCGAAGCCTTTTGACCGCACTGGCGGCGCTCATCCTGACCGGTGCCCCGGCCCTGGCGCAGATCGGCGACAGCGACCAGCCGCTCGATATCGAATCCGATCACGTCGAGGTCTTCGATAGCGAGAACCGGATCGTCTGGACGGGCCGGGTGATCGCCGTACAGGGCGAATCGACGATCCGTGCCCAGCGCCTCGAAGCCTTTTTCACCGGCCTGCCCGGCGAGGGCGGCACTGGCGGATGGGGCGATATCGAACGCATCGTCGCGACGCGGGACGTCCTCTATGTCACACCGACCCAGCGCGCCCGCGGAGATCGCGGCATCTACGACCTGGCCTCGGAAACCATCACCCTGACCGGCGACGTTGTCATCAACCAGGGTGATGACGTGATCACAACGAATCGCTTTGTCACCGACCTGGTCAGCGGCAATTCCACCTTCGGCGAAGCCGGCGATGGTGAGCGCGTCCGCGTTGTCATCACCCCGGCCGGCGACAACGAGACCGGCGGCGAGCCGGAAGGCCGATAAGCATGGACAGCGCGCTGATGGATGACGAAAAACCCGCAGCGACGGCCGTGCCGGCAACCGGGCTCTATGTCGAGAAAATCGGCAAGGCCTATGCCAAGCGCCCGGTAGTGAAGGGCGTCAGCCTGTCGCTGAAACAAGGTGAAGTGGCCGGTCTGCTCGGCCCGAACGGCGCCGGCAAGACCACCTGCTTCTACATGATCGCCGGCCTGGTGGAGGCTGATTACGGCCGCATTTTCCTAGACGGAGAGGACATCACCCGCCTGCCAATGTATCAACGGGCGCGGCTCGGCATCGGCTATCTGCCGCAGGAAAAATCGATCTTCCAGGGCATGAGCGTCGAGGAAAACATCCTCGCCGTCGCCGAAATCGTTGAGAAAGACCGTGAAAAGCGCATGGAGCTGGTTGAGCAATTGCTCGAGGAGCTGCGCATTTCTCACCTTCGCCACGCCCGCGCACCCTCGCTGTCGGGTGGAGAACGCCGCCGGGTCGAAATCGCCCGCGCGCTCGCCACTCGCCCCTCTTTCATGCTTCTCGATGAGCCCTTCGCAGGGATTGATCCGTTGGCAATCGCCGATATTCGCGACCTGATCCGCTTTCTCAAGGATCGCGGAATCGGAATTCTGATCACCGATCACAATGTCCGCGAAACGCTGGAAATCACTGACCGCGCAACGATTATCTATGAAGGCGAAGTGCTGTTCGAGGGCTCGCCGGAAGCCATCCGGTCGGATCCGGATGTGAAACGCGTTTATCTCGGGGAAAGCTTTTCCTGATTACCTCTGCAAGAAGCTTACCAAACAGAGGTGTTCATGGCTGGATTGATGCAGAAGCTGGATATGCGCCAGGGCCAGTCCCTGGTGATGACACCCCAGCTGCAGCAGGCCATCAAGCTCTTGCAGCTATCCAATATCGAGCTGGCCGAGTTCGTCGAGGGCGAACTGGAACGCAACCCGCTGCTTGAACGCGATGATTCGGCCGAAAGCGCCGAATCATCCCTCGAAGCCGGCGATGGCGAGCCGCGCGAGCTGGAATTGGCGTCACCGTCCGCCGACGCCAATGATTCGCTCGACGCCGATGTCGACGTCATCCATTCCGATGATTCGAAATCCGATCTTGCTGGTGTCAGCCCACCGGAGGCCGCCGATGCCGTCGGCGCCGGCGCCAACAACTGGACCCCAAGCGGCGGCGGAGGTGGCGCCGCCGGCGAAGAGTATGACGCCATTGCCAATTCCTCGCGCAACCTGACCCTGTCGGAACACCTGCACAACCAGCTCTCCACGGCGACAAACGATCCGATTGATCGCATGATCGGAGCCCATCTGATCGACCTGGCCGATGAGGACGGCTATCTGCGCGCTGATCTGAGCGAGGTCTCGACTCGCCTGGGCCTCGAGCGCGCCCGTATCGAAGCCGTGCTGGAAGTCACCCAGTCTTTTGAACCCGCCGGTGTCATGGCGCGCGACCTCGGGGAATGCCTGGCCCTGCAGTTGCGCGAGAAAAACCGTCTCGATCCGGCCATGGCCTGCCTGCTCGACAATCTCGAGCGCCTGGCCAAGCACGAATACGACACCCTGCGCGGCCTGTGCGGTGTCGATGATGACGATCTGGTCGACATGGTCAGCGAGATTCGCCAGCTGACCCCGAAGCCGGGCCTGGCGTTCGGCAATGACAATGCCCGAGCCGTCGAGCCGGACGTGTTCATCCGCCAGGCGCCCGATGGCGGCTGGCAGGTCGAACTCAATTCGGAGACCCTGCCGCGGGTCCTGGTCAATAATCGCTATTACAACGAGATCCATTCCGCAGCGCGAACCGAGCAGGAAAAGAGCTTCATCTCCGAGTGCAATCAGAATGCCTCCTGGCTGGTCAAAAGCCTCGATCAGCGCGCCCGGACCATTCTCAAGGTCGCCAGCGAGATCGTGCGCCAACAGGACATGTTCCTGGCCCATGGCGTGGCTTATCTGCGCCCGCTCAACCTGAAGACGGTCGCCGATGCGATCGGCATGCATGAATCCACTGTTAGCCGGGTGACATCGAACAAGTTTGTCTCGACCCCGCGCGGCATGTTCGAGCTGAAATATTTCTTCACCTCCGCAATCCCCTCCGCGGGTGGCGGGGAAGCCCATTCTGCCGAGGCTGTACGGCACCGGATCAAGAACCTGATCGACCAGGAAACCGCCTCCGAGGTCCTCTCAGATGACAAGCTTGTCGATCTTTTACGGGCGGAAGGGATTGAAATTGCACGCCGGACTGTGGCCAAATACCGGGAGGCGCTCAATATCCCCTCTTCGGTCCAACGCCGCCGCATTCTTAAGCGCGCGGGCTAGACCCCGGGGAATGCCAGCGTCTGTGCGACCTGGCGCCGCCCTGGCCGAAAGACCGGACAAACGGCACGGACAATGCCATTGACTCCGCCACCGTCGCGCGACTACGTTCCGCCCGCTTTCCGGGGAGGGGCGGCAAAGTTCGAAAACGCCTCACGGGCTGGTGAATGGCCAGCGGGAAGGAGCGCATGCATACACAAGTTGTCAGCAAAGGCATCGACGTCAGCGACGCGCTGCGCGAGCAGATTCTGGGACGCGTAGAAGAAGGCGTGTCCAAATA
>NZ_JASBRW010000007.1 GCF_030149235.1 Maricaulis sp.
CACCCCAATGGACCTCGTCCGGGGTCGGCCCCGTTTCTCCATGCGTTGATTGATCATGACCGAAGAAACCGCTTCCCTGCCTGCCCTGTTTGAAGGCCTGCAGCGCCTCACCCTTCAGGATCTGAAGGAAAAGAAACCCACAGAACTCCTGGAAATGGCCGAGGCCCTCGAGATCGAGAACGCCTCATCCTTGCGAAAACAGGGCATGATGTTCGCCATCCTCAAGGCCTGCGCCGAGCATGATCTCGAGATCCACGGCGGCGGCGTGCTGGAAGTCCTGCAGGACGGCTTCGGCTTCCTGCGCTCTCCGGAATCCAATTATCTGGCCGGCCCGGATGATATCTATGTTTCACCGACCCAGATCCGCAAATTCGGTCTGCGCACCGGTGATACGGTCGAAGGTGAAGTTCGCAGTCCGCGCGACGGTGAACGCTATTTTGCCCTCCTGAAGGTCAATTCGATTAATTTCCAGGAACCGGAAAAGGCGCGCCACAAGGTCCATTTCGACAATCTCACACCGCTTTATCCCGAAAGCCGCTTCGTTATGGAGCAGGTTGATCCGACGGTGAAGGATCGTTCCGGCCGGGTGATCGATATCGTGTCCCCGCTCGGCAAGGGCCAGCGTGGTTTGATTGTCGCGCCGCCGCGGACCGGTAAGACGGTTCTCCTGCAGAATATTGCTCACGCGATCGAGACCAATCACCCCGATTGCTTCCTCATGGTCCTGCTTATCGATGAGCGCCCGGAGGAAGTGACCGATATGCAGCGCACGGTGAAGGGTGAGGTGATTTCCTCAACCTTCGACGAGCCGGCCACGCGCCACGTCCAGGTCGCGGAAATGGTCATTGAGAAGGCCAAGCGCCTGGTCGAACATGGCCGTGATGTCGTCATCCTACTGGACTCCATCACCCGCCTTGGCCGGGCCTATAACACCGTGGTTCCGTCCTCAGGCAAGGTCTTGACCGGTGGTGTGGATGCCAATGCCCTGCAGCGTCCCAAGCGCTTCTTCGGTGCCGCACGGAATATCGAAAATGGTGGTTCGCTGACCATTATCGCCACCGCACTGATCGATACGGGATCGCGCATGGACGAGGTCATCTTCGAGGAATTCAAGGGTACGGGTAACTCCGAAGTCGTGCTCGACCGTAAGGTCGCTGACAAGCGTGTCTTCCCGGCGATCGATATTCTCAAGTCCGGTACGCGTAAGGAAGAGCTTCTGGTTGATCGCAGTCAGCTGCAGAAAATGTATGTCCTGCGCCGTATCCTCAATCCGATGGGCGCCCAGGACGCGATCGAATTCCTGCTCGACAAGCTGCGTCAGACCAAATCGAATGACGAATTCTTCGATTCCATGAACACCTAGGACGCAAGTCCTGGCGGATGAATGAAGCGGCGGTCCATTGGGCCGCCGTTTTCGTATGTGCTTTGGGTCTGGCTTTTCCGGCCGCCCCGCGCTTGGATCGCGCCACCTTCAGTTCAAACGGATACGACATGACCGACGCTCCCGATCTTGCCCTCTTCCACGCCCCGCACACCCGCTCGATCCGAGTCCTCATGCTGCTTGAGGAAATGGGTCTCGAGCATGTCGTGGAGGCCGCGCCCTATCACGAAACCGGCGAGAAGCTGGAGGCATACAAGAAATTCCACCCGCTGGGAAAAATACCGGCGCTGCGCGATGGTGATGAAGCGATCTTCGAGAGCAACGCGATTTTGCAATATATTCTCGGACGTTATGGACCGTCAGATCTTGAGGTGAAGCCCGAGGAAGCCGATTATGGCCGTTATCTGCAATGGCTGCATTTCGGTGAGGGCGGGATGACCATCCCGGTCTCCCTGCTCCTGGCGCACACCTTCATGCTGCCGGAAGACCAGCGCAATCCAGGCACGGCGAAATGGGCCCGCGCGGAAGTCGACAAGACGCTTGCCGTTCTCGGTGAAGCCGGTCTTGAACAGGGCCGAGAATATCTCGCCGGCAATCGTCTCACCGCGGCCGATATCTCGGTCGTCTACATGCTCTACCTTCTCAAACTGATCAAACAGTTCGATGGAGCGCCGGAGGCTGTGAAATCCTATTTCAAGCGCATCACCGGTCGCGACAGCTGGAAGAAGGCGACGGCCTAGTCGATGATGCGGCTTTGCAGCCGGTCATTGATATCCAGCGCATAGCGATCGGATACGGGAATACGGCTGCCATTGGCGAGCTCGACTTCCCTCACCCGGTCGCCGCGCGACTTGGTGCTGGCGACATAGGCGGGATTGATCAGGTGCGAACGATGCACCCGGACAAACCCGCTTTGCGCCAGTTTCTCACTCAGGGAGGACATGGTCGCGCGGTGCAGCACTTCGCGGCCAGCTAGGCGCAGGGCGATATAATTGCCCTGCGCGGTGGCGCCCTGGATATCGGTCAGCGGGATGAACTCGGTGCCGCTGGTCGAACGTACGGCAATGGACGGCGCGGCCTCCATCGGGGCATGCGGGTCAAATTCCGGGCGCGGCCGCATTTGCCGGCCCGCGAGATAGGTCGCCACTAGCAAGACCCCGTCCCAGAGCCAGCTGGTCAGGGTCCAGCTGCCCCAGACGTCGAAGATGGTGCGGTCATTGCCAAAAGAGAGCAGGAAACCGTTGAACAGTCCGGAAATCGGCAGGGTGATGGCCGCTGCGATCGCGGCCGTGGCCACTGTGGGCATAAGCCCCTTATTGGTGTCCCGGGCGCCGTAGAGATAGACCACCGGCATCATGAACAGCCAGGGCAGGAAGCCCAGCGCCCAGCCACGCAGGTAAGTCCAATAGGGCAGGTGTTCGCCGGCCCGCTGGCCGTCGATATATCCGGAAAAGGAGAACAGCACGACCATGGTCGCCCAGATGGTCGCGGTGGTCAGCAATAAGGACCGGTCAGTTTTGAGCCGCGGTAGGTGCGGCAGTGTGGAATCAAGAATGGCCACGAAAACGCTCTCTACGTCGTGTCGGTAAAGACAGTGATTTCTAGCCCGAGCCCGCCGAGCTTAGCATGGGCCGGACGCGAGCCAAGCGTTCCGGGTGCGGCCGCTGGTGCTAGAAACGCAGATGCTGCGCCAGGAAACTCATGGTGCGGCCATCCGCGAGCACGGCGTTGTCTCGGTCATAATGTGTCCCGTCGGTGCGGGCGAAGGCATGATCCATCTCCGGATAATCATGCAATTGCGTCATCGGGTGATCATCGAGGCCCTCATGCATGGCGACTTGTTGATCGGCCGGGACGAATTCATCCTTGCCGGCAATGTGCAGCATGAGCGGTTTGCTGATCGACTTGGCTTCATCCAGTCGATTGGCGATAGCGACCCCGTAATAGCCGACCGACGCATCCGACTTGGTCCGGGTGGCGGAGAGATAGGCGAGCTGGCCGCCGAGGCAGTAACCGATCGTTCCGACCTTGCCGGAACAGGCTTGATGGCCGCGGATGGCCTCGATCGAGGTATCGATGTCCTTCATGCCATTGTCGACGCTGAAGGCGTTGAATAACTCGAATGCCCGGGCCCATTCTGCCTCGGTCTTGTCGGTCAGCTGGATACCCGGCTCGATGCGCCAGAACAGGTCGGGGCAAAACGCGACATATCCTTCCTTAGCCAGCGCGTCACACTTGGCCCGCATGTCCGCATTGACGCCGAATATTTCCTGCAGGAGCACGACGGCCGGGGCCGGCGTTTGCTCGGGCAGGGCGAGATAACCGGAGAAGTTTCCGTCGGGACCTGAAATCTGAATATCTTGACCGGACATGGCGGGCTCCTATTGATAGCGTGTATCCTGAAGCGAAACAGCGAGGCCGACATGAAGGTTACGATCGATATCGAATGCACGCCGGTAGAGGCGCGCGCCTTTTTGGGTCTGCCCGATGTCTCGACCTTGAATGACCGAATGGTCGAGGAAATGGTGCGTCGGATGGAAGCTAATATGGACTCGCTTGAGCCGGAAGCTCTGATGCGCCAATGGACGGCTTTCGGCGGCCAGATGACCGATAATTTCATGAGTTTCATGCAGCAGGCAGCCAGTTCCGGCGTGCCCAAGACTGATAAATAAGACGTGGAAACAACAATTTACGCACTCTCCACCGCACCGGGCCGGGCTGGTGTGGCGATTATCCGTATTTCCGGGCCCAAGGCGGGCGATGTGCTTGACGTAATGACGGCCGGGCGCCGGCCCGCCGCGCGCGGCGCTGCGCTGCGCCGGCTGCAGAATACCGAGGGCGAGGTTTTCGATGAGGCCCTGGTGCTTTGGTTTCCCGGACCGGCAAGCTTTACCGGCGAGGATTGTGCCGAATTGCAGGTCCATGGGGGGCTCGCGGTTATCGAGACAGCTTTCGAGACTCTGGAGACGTTGGGTTGCGTGCCCGCGGAAGCGGGCGAGTTCACCCGCCGCGCTTTCGAGAATGACCGCATTGACCTGACCGAGGCAGAAGGCCTTGCCGATCTGATCGAAGCCGAGACGGAGGGTCAGAGACGCCAGGCGCTGGCACAGATGACCGGTGCCCTGCGCGGGCTTTATGAGGAGTGGCGCGAGTCTCTTATCTCCATCCTGGCTTCGGTTGAGGGCGAGATCGATTTCCCCGATGAGGGTGATGTCCCCGACGCCCTGTCGCACCGTGCCTTCGAACCCCTGGTCATCCTCATCGCCTCCATGCAGGAGCATCTCGATGATGGACGGCGGGGCGAGCGCATCCGCACCGGTTTTACCATCGCCCTGATCGGTGCGCCCAACGCCGGGAAGTCGAGCCTCCTGAACAAGCTGGCCGGACGGGATGCGGCGATCGTCACGGATATTCCGGGCACGACTCGCGACATCATCGAGGTGCGCGTCACCATGGGTGGTTATCCTGTGATCATCTCCGATACGGCCGGACTGCGCGAAGCGGTGGATGCAGTCGAGGCAGAGGGTGTGAAACGGGCCCTCGATCGCGCGGTGCAGGCCGATCTGCGGATCGGCGTCGTTGATGCGCGCTCGGATGAGGAGCTGGCAGACCTCCAGGGCCGGCTGCATGATGATGATCTTCTGGTTCTCAACAAGCTCGATCTTGCGCCGGGCGCGTCCGCTGACGGGGCCTATCCGCTCAGTGCAAAGTCGGGGGAAGGCATCAGTGATCTTGAAGCCCGGATCGAGGCGATCGTCCAGGAGCGGCTTTCGGCGCGCGAGCTGCCCGCCCTGTCGCGGGCGCGGCACCGCAAGAATGTGGAGACCGCTTCAGAAGCGCTCGGTCGGGCCTTGAGCCAGCTGGCGGCGGCGCCGGAACTGGCCGGTGAAGATATCCGCTTGGCGATCCGCTCGCTGGAAAGCCTCACTGGCCGGGTTGATGTCGAGGATGTGCTCGACCGGGTGTTCAGCCAATTCTGCATCGGCAAGTAAGTCCGGTTTCACCGTGTGCACTGTTTCACGTGAAACACTCTGGCGCCGGGCTCGACTCTTGGGCCGCCCAGCCTTATATCCAGCGCCTCTTTAGGGGCAGCGAAACAGGTGCGATCTGGCCATGTCGGCGGAGTGGGATGTCATAGTCATCGGCGGGGGTCATGCCGGCTGTGAGGCGGCGGCCGCGTCTGCGCGCGCGGGTGCGCGCACCCTGCTTTTGACCCACAAGCTGGAAACCATTGGCGAGATGTCGTGCAACCCGGCCATAGGCGGTCTCGGCAAGGGCCATCTCGTGCGCGAGATTGATGCCCTCGACGGGATTATGGGGCGGATTTCTGATGTCTCCGGCATTCAGTTCCGTCTGCTCAACCGTTCAAAGGGCCCTGCTGTTCGCGGTCCGCGTACCCAGTCCGACCGCAAGCTTTACCGCGAGGCGATGCAAGCCGAACTGGCCGCAACGGTTAACCTCACGATCGAGGCGGGAGCGGTCGAAGATCTGATCTTTGATGAGGGTGTGTGCAAGGGGGCGATCTGTAGTGATGGGCGTGAGTACCGGGCCCATGGCGTGGTGCTGACGACGGGGACCTTCCTCAAGGGCATGATTCATCGGGGCCAGGAGCGCATCCCGGCGGGGCGTGTCAATGAGGCGCCGTCGATTGGACTGTCTGACACGCTCTATGGTCTGGGCCTACAGATGGGCCGCCTCAAGACCGGCACGCCGGCGCGGCTGAGGAAGTCGTCCATTTCCTGGGAGGAGCTGGATATGCAGCCGGCCGATCCCGATCCCGTGCCCTTCTCGTTCATGACCGACAAGATCACGGTGCCTCAGATTGAATGCGGTATCTCCCGGACGACGGAAGAGACGCACCGGATCATCTCCGAGAATATCGACCAGTCGGCGGTGTATAGCGGGGCGATTGCGGGTCGCGGGCCGCGCTATTGTCCCTCGATCGAGGACAAGGTCGTGCGCTTTGCTGACCGGACCAGCCACCAGATTTTTCTGGAACCTGAGGGTCTCGACGATGATACAGTCTACCCCAACGGTATTTCTTCCTCTTTGCCGGATGATGTCCAGGACGCTTTCCTGCGGACCATTCCCGGCCTGGCGAATGTCGAGGTCGTCCGCTACGGCTATGCCATCGAGTATGATTATGTCGATCCGCGCGAGCTCGACGCCACCCTGCAATTGCGCAAGGCGCCGGGCCTGTGGCTGGCGGGGCAGATCAATGGCACCACCGGTTATGAGGAAGCCGCAGCCCAGGGTCTGATGGCCGGGCTCAATGCGGCCTTTGCGGCCGAGGGAAAGGATCCGCTGATCCTGTCGCGCTCGGAAGCCTATATCGGCGTCATGATCGACGATCTGATCACCCGGGGCGTCACCGAACCTTATCGCATGTTCACCTCCCGAGCCGAATACCGCCTGATGCTGCGCGCGGACAACGCGGACCAGCGTCTGACGGAGAAGGCCATCGAGCTCTGCTTTGCCGGCCCGGCGCGGATCGAGCGTTTCCAGACGAAGATGGGTGAGCTTGAGCGCGCGCGTGAGATGGCGCGGTCGCGATCTCTGACACCACCGGAAGCCAAGAAGGCAGGCATCTCCGTCAACGCCGATGGCAAGCGCCGCAATGTCTTCGACCTGCTCGCCTATCCCGACGTCGACTGGGATATGATCACCGCAGTCTGGCCCGAGCTGGCTGAGCTGTCGGAGGAGACCGTCGAGCAGATCGAGATTGATGCGCTTTATTCCGGTTATCTCGAGCGTCAACAGGCCGACATCCTGGCGTTCCGGCGTGATGAAGCGGTGCGGATCCCGACCGGTTTTGACTTCGGTTCGGTGGGTGGCCTCTCCAATGAGGCGCGCGAGAAGCTCGAGCGCGCGCGCCCTGAAACGCTGGGACAGGCCTCCCGTATTGAAGGGGTGACACCGGGCGCCCTGACGGCCGTGCTCGCCCACCTGAAACGCAAACAGAAAGACGCCAGCTAATGACGCGCGAGGAGTTTGCCGAGCTCAACGGTGTTTCACGTGAAACATTGGAGGCGTTCGAGACCTGGCGCGAGCTTCTGGTCGAAACAAATGCCCATACCAATCTGGTCGGCCGGTCAACGCTGGAGGATTTCTGGACCCGGCATGCCGATGACAGTTTCCAGCTCATGCCCCTGATCGGGCCCGAGGTGAAGCGCATTGCGGACCTGGGTGCCGGAGCCGGCTTCCCGGGCCTGGCCATCGCGTTGGGCCTGCGTGATCGCGGCCAGGATGCCAAGGTCACGCTGGTCGACAGTGTCGGCAAGAAAATGGCCTTCGTGCGCAAGGTTATCGCCGCGACGGGTGTGCCGGCCGAGGCCAAGGCGATTCGAGTCGAAACGCTCGATCCGTCGGAACACTTCGATCTCGTCACGGCCCGGGCCTTCGCTCCGCTTCATAAATTATTGGATTACGCCGCGCCCCTGTTGAAAAACGGGGCTTCCGGCCTCTTTCTGAAGGGCCGGAACTACCAGGATGAATTGACCGAAGCCCGTAAAAACTGGACATTCGAAGCCGAAGTCATACCCAGTCGCACCAGCGATGGGGTGATCTTGCGGATCGACGAGGTTCAGCGTGTTAAATGAGGCCGAGCGCTCCGGCGCCCCGAGAATTATCGCCGTAGCCAACCAGAAGGGGGGCGTCGGCAAGACCACGACCGCGATTAATCTGGGCACCGCCCTGGCCGCGATCAAGCAGAAGGTGGTGATCATCGACCTGGACCCCCAGGGCAATGCCTCAACCGGGCTGGGTGTACCGCCATCGGCGCGCTCGGTTACCGCTTTTGACTTGCTGGTTGGCGATGAAAGCATGCAGTCGGCAATCACGCCGACCGTGGTTCCGGGCCTGTCGATTATCCCGTCCGACGTGCTTTTGTCAGGAGCTGAGCTTGAGCTCGCCAATGATAATCGTCGGTCCTATAAGCTCAAGCGGGCTATTGAGACCTATGTGGCCGAGGCGGCGCGTGACAGGGTCGATTATGTCCTGATCGATTGTCCGCCTTCGCTCAACGTCCTCACGGTCAATGCGCTGACGGCGGCCGATTCCATTCTCGTCCCGTTGCAGTGTGAGTTCTTCGCCTTGGAAGGCCTGACGCAATTGCTCAAGACAGTCGAGCGCGTGCGTGGACACCTCAACGGATCCCTCGATATTCAGGGCGTTGTCCTGACCATGTATGACGGTCGCAACAACCTCTCGGCCGAGGTCGAGGCCGATGTGCGCGAGCATTTCGGTGACAAGGTCTACAAGACCGTGATTCCGCGCAATGTCCGCGTTTCTGAGGCGCCCTCTGTGGGTAAGCCGGTCTTGCTCTATGACCTGAACTGCGCCGGCTCGAAGGCTTATGTCTCGCTGGCCAAGGAAGTGGTGCGCCAGGAGCGCAAACGTAAAACCCTGCAGGAAGGTGAGATCGCATGAGCCCGGCTGAGAAGAACAAGAGACTGGGGCGGGGCCTGTCAGCGCTTCTGGGTGAGACCGATACAGAGGATTACGCTCCGGCGGCTTCCACCGGTAGTGCTGCTGAGGCACCGCGCGGTGGCGTCTCGACCCTGCCGATCGAGCTGATCCAGCCCAATCCCGACCAGCCGCGCAAGACCATGACCGAAGCCGAGCTCGATGCGCTGGCGGAGTCGATCGCAGACAAGGGTATTGTTCAGCCCATCCTGGTGCGCCCGATCAAGGGTGATCGCTATGAGATCGTTGCCGGCGAACGCCGCTGGCGAGCGGCGCAGCGGGCCCGTCTGCACGAGGTTCCGGCCCTGGTGCGCGAGCTCACAGATCGGGAAACACTGGAAATCGGCATTGTCGAGAATGTCCAGCGCGCCGATCTCAATCCGGTTGAAGAGGCGCAGGCCTATAAACAGCTCGTCGAGCGTTTCGGTCATACCCAGGATGAGGTTGCCAAGGCGGTCTCCAAAAGCCGCAGCCATGTCGCCAACATGATGCGCCTGCTTGCCCTCCCCGACAGTGTCCTGGCCCATCTCGCCGAGGGGCGGCTCTCCGCCGGTCATGCCCGGGCGATCGCGACGGCCCCGAATGCGGCCGTTCTCGCCGACAATATCGTGGCCCGGGGTCTGTCTGTTCGTGAAGCCGAGAAACTGGCCAAGTCGGGTGAAGCGGTTCCGGCCACCAGCAAGGGTGTGAAATCGCCAGCCGGGAAGGATGCCGATACCCGGGCCCTCGAGGCGGACATCGCCGCACGGCTCGGATTGTCGGTCGACATCCGTCATGGAGCGAAAGGCGGTGAAATCCGCGTTCACTACCAGACATTGGAGCAATTGGATGATGTATGCCGACGGTTGAGCGGCCAGGGCTGAAACCCCTCGATCAGCGTCGCGCTCTCGCGGCGCCACGGGCCAATCGAAGGGCCAACTCCCCGATAAGCGCCTCTGAGGGGCTCCCAGAGCGCTTCAAATCGCGCTCCAAATCGAAGGCCAGCTGCCGTGCAGCGTCCAGGCGCCGTCCCTGCCAGAAGCCCATTTGTCGTTTAAATTGAGTGGCTTGTGGGCCAAAGCGCGGGGCACCTGACCGCGCGATGGCGGCCTCGTTTCCGCCTGCCGCGTGAACCACACCGAATTGATCCAAACGACGCTGCATGGCCCGTAAAATTGCAACCGGAGACATGCCGCTACTGATCGCACGCGTCATGGCTTTATCGAGCCCGGTCACGTCGCCATCGAAGAGCGGAGCGATCACACCGTCCAGAGCGCTGTCGCCATGATCGGCCGCGACGGCTTCAATGTCGGCGGCAGAGATCTCATCTGCCCCTTCGCCGCGCTGGCTGCGAAGTCCCTTGTAGAGGATCAGCTTCTCGATCTCGCCGCGCGCCAGGGCCCGATCACCTTCAAGCCGCGGCAGCCAAGCTGAGCGGGCATCGCTGCTCAGGCTCAGGCCTTCTTCGCCGAGCACCTGGTCGACCAGAGACCCCAGTGAATGCAGATTGTCAGCGTAGCAGGCGATGGCGGCGCCATGGCGTGCCGGCTCGAAGGCCTTGCGCAGTTTCCCGCGCGGGGTCAGGTCTCCGCTCTCGACGATCAGCTTGGCTTCTGCCCGGCCCTCTCCGGCTTCAATACCGGCCAGGACCTCTAGCACGGGCCCTGAACCGGTTTCGCCATTGAGGCGGACCCGGACCAGGCGTTCGCCGCCGGTCAGTGACATGGCGGCCATCGCATCGGCCAGGGCCGCACCGTCGGCCTTGAGGTCTTCTTCGGTCAGGACGGTCAGGGCGAACGGGTCGTCCCGATCTGTGAGGAGGGTCTTGGCCAGTGTATCGGCCCGCTCCTTGGCGAGACCGCGGTCTGGACCGAAAATCAGATACGCCTGGATGCCATGATCGGGCCGTGTGACCGCAGCATCCGCATCTCTCGGAGAGATCTTCACGCGATTACTGCCGCGCTGCCAGCTCGCCGGTCAGGGAGGCACGCGCGAGTTCCATGGCAATCCGCTCGGCGGCGAGCTGGGCCGCGCGAATCTCGGCGTCTTCCTGCGCCGCCACCGAGGAATAGACCTCGCGAGCCACGTTATAGGACGCTTCTACGGATACCCGCCCTTCGAGTTCCGGCTCGGTCGCATGGCCCAAATAAAGGCGGTAATCCACGCGCATGCCGACCGCAAAACGCTGGGCGATGGCGTCTGCGCCGATCCCCAGTGCCATACGGCTCGAGCTCGATTCCGTAACCAGGCGATAGGGACCGTCGGCATGGCGCGCATCCATTTCGTCCAATAGAGCCTCCTGCAGGTAGAAATCAATGCGCTCACGGCCGGTCTCGACGATAATGTCAGACAGGTTCCGGGCCGCGCTCCCGCTGCCATACATGGGCGTGAAACCGCAGGCCGTCAGGGCAAGACAGACCAGGCTGGTCAACAGAATGGAAGGTGTCTTGCTGGTGCGCATGGCGTTAACTCGCAACGATGTTGACGATCCTGTCCGGGACGACGATCACTTTGCGTATCGTAAGACCTTCCAGCGTCCGCGCCACCCCCTGATCGGCGAGCGCCGCTGTTTTTACGCTGTCCTGGTCGCTGCCCCGAGCAATGGTCAGTTCACCGCGCTTCTTGCCATTGACCTGGATCGGCATCAGCACGCTGTCTTCGACCAGGAGTGCCAGATCGGCTTCAGGCCAGGGCGCGTCCAGCACCAGGCCTTCGCCACCGAGCTTTTCCCACGCCTCTTCCGCGAGGTGCGGGATGAAGGGGGCAATCAGGCGAACCAGAATACCCAGGCTCTCGGCGCGTGCGGCCAGGCTGGCCACGTCATCGGCCTTGAACTTGCGCAGCACGTTGACGAGATCGTGGATCTGGGCGACGGCCGAGTTGAAGCGGAAGCCTTCAATGGCGTCGGTGACCGACTCGGCGGCCTTGTGCGCCGCCTTGCGGGCGTCCAGAGCCGCACCGCTGGCATCGTCGGCAACCGTCATCGGACCCGGTGCGCCTTCAGGCAGGTCGGTGATCGTGGTCCACAGGCGCTGAATGAAGCGCCAGACGCCTTCCACACCGCTGTCGGTATATTCGACATCCCGTTCCGGTGGGCTGTCGGACAGCACGAACCAGCGCGCTGCATCCGCCCCGTAATCCTCGATGAAAGCGTCGAGATCGACGACATTCTTCTTGGACTTGGACATTTTCTCGATCGAGCCGACCGTCACCGGACCACCATTGGCAATCTCGATATGCTTGTCACCCTGGCGCTCGACCTCGGTCGGCAGCAGCCAGCGGCCATCGTCCGACTTGTAGGTTTCATGCGTGACCATCCCCTGGGTGAACAGCCCGGCGAAGGGCTCGCCGTCTTCCATATTCATCAGCCCGGCATCATTGAGCGCGCGGGTGACGAAACGGGCATAGAGCAGGTGCAGGATGGCGTGCTCGATCCCGCCGACATACTGGTCGACCGGCATCCACGCCTTGGCGACCTCGGGGTCGAAGGGCGCATCCTCGCGCCAGGGCGAGGTGAAGCGCAGGAAATACCAGGACGAGCACACGAAGGTGTCGAGCGTGTCGGTCTCGCGCTTGGCCGGCGCTCCGCATTCGGGACAATCGACATGGCGCCATTCGTCATGCCGGTCGAGCGGATTGCCCGGCTTGTCGAAGGTGACGTCGTCGGGCAGGCGCACGGGCAGGAATTCTTCCGGCACCGGCACCGCGCCGCAATTGTCGCAATGGATGATCGGGATCGGACAGCCCCAATAGCGCTGACGCGACACCAGCCAGTCGCGCAGGCGATAGGTGGTGGCCCCTTCGCCCAGCTTGCGCGATTCCAGCTCGGCGATGGCGCGCTCAATCCCGTCCTCGGTCGACAAGCCGTCGAGAAAGCGGGAATTGAACAGCGTCCCGCCTTCCGTATAGGCCTCGTCGGATACTGTGTAGGTCTTGGGATCGGCGCCCTTGGGCAGCACGACAGGCGTGACGGGCAGATCGTAGTTGCGCGCGAAATCGAGGTCGCGCTGGTCGCCGGCGGGAGACCCGAAAATGGCACCCGTCCCGTAAGTCGACAGGACGAAATTCGCGGTCCAGACCGGTATTTCCCACGATTTGTCGAACGGGTGGCGAACTTTCAGCCCGAGATCCAGGCCGCGCTTGGGGGCCTTTTCGATCTCTTCCTCGCTGACGCCCGTGCGGCGGCAATAATCCTGGAAGGATTCAATCGCAGGGTCGTCCTCCGCCAGGGCGGTCGTGATGACGTGGTCGGGTGCCAGCGCCAGGAAGCTGGCACCGAACAGGGTATCCGGACGCGTGGTGAAGACTTCAATGCCTTCGCAGCCATAGCGCCTGACGTCTTCCTTCTCCACGAAGGGGAATAGCACCCGCGCCCCGCGCGAGCGCCCGATCCAGTTGCGCTGCATCAGCCGGACCTTTTCCGGCCAGCGATCCAGCGTGTCGATGCCATCGAGCAATTCGTCGGCGTAGTCGGTGATCTTGAAGAACCACTGGTCGAGCTCGCGCTGGACAACCATGGCGCCCGAGCGCCAGCCGCGCCCGTCGACACCCTGCTCGTTGGCCAGGACGGTCTGGTCGACCGGGTCCCAGTTCACCTTGGCCTTCTTGCGATGGACCAGCCCGCGCTCGAACAGCTTGATGAAAATGGCCTGCTGGTGCTTGTAATAATCCGGCTCGCAGGTCGCGATCTCGCGCGTCCAGTCGATCGCCAGGCCGAGGCGCTTCAGCTGGCCGCGCATGACGCGGATATTTTCCAGTGTCCAGTCACGCGGATGCACACCGCGTTCGCGGGCCGCGTTCTCGGCCGGAAGGCCGAATGCGTCCCACCCCATCGGGTGCAGGACATCGAAGCCCTTGGCGCGCTTGTAGCGGGCCACGACATCGCCCATCGCGTAATTGCGCGAATGGCCGACATGGATGCGCCCCGACGGGTAGGGGAACATCTCCAGCACATAGTATTTTTCGCGATCCGGGCGGGTCGGGTCACCGGCCTTGTCGATGCCGGCCTCGGCCCAGGCGGCCTGCCATTGCGGCTCGGCCTCGCGGGGATTGTAACGGGTCATGTCGTGGCGCCCTCAGTCAGTCAGGGCGCGACCGGACAGCGCTCGTCTTATTCGGATTCCAGATTGGAAATCCGCAATTGGCGAGCACGGGTCAGGATCGCGTTTTCGATTTCGACAGCGGTTTCCGGGCTGACGGTGACGTCCACCCAGTTGCCACTTCCCTGGCTCTCCTGTCGGAAAACCCGGACGGACAGCGCATCGGCGCGCAGGCGTGTATCGAGAATGTAGACCGTGACCTTGAAACGCTCGCTCGGCAGTTCCGGATTGGCGTACCAGTCCGTGATGATGACGCCGCCGAACGGATCGACTTCCTGCAGCGGCATGAAGCTGATCGTGTCGAGGCTGGCGCGCCACAGATAGGAATTGACACCGATGCCGGCGACTTCGTTGGAGCCACCGCCCCCGAAGCTGGGAATGCGGAGCCCTCCGCGATTGTTCTCGGAGTCCGCATTGTCTCCGCCGCGAAGCGAGGAACAGGCGGGTGACAGGACCAGAATGGCGGCGAGAATCGCCCACAGGATCGGCTGACGGACAGTCATCGTGAAAAGGCTCCTTGAAACGGCGCGAAACAGAACACGGAACGCGGCCGCGTCGCAAGACGGGATCGCTCTATAGCATGCAATCGGCAGTGCGCCACCGGGGCTATGTGTTTCTGTTTCCGCTGCCTTTGAACACCCCCGAATCCCGGCCCGTCCACCGGCGCCCCCTGTGACCCCGCTGCCACATGCGCCATCTTCTTGCCGTATTTCGTGTCGGGCCGCCTTGACCCGAACCGGTCATCAGGGTCCTTTCATACGCGAACGTCCGGGGGGACGGGGCCGACCGGTGAGGCCGCGAGCGACCATGATGCGGACGACGGAAATACTTTTTTCCGCGCTCCTGCTGTCGGTACTCGCGGCCACGCCATCGACCGCCACCACACAATCCAGCTCAACTGACACGTTCGGCCCGTTTCGCATCGAAACGGGGGCCGACCTGTCTCTGGCTGCGGGAGCGGGCGACACCGATCCTGTTTCAGACGGGCTCCTCGCGGACCTCGATGCCTTCCTCGATGCCGAGGCCATCACCGATTCGGGCCTTCGCTGGGGTGCGCGCTTCCGCTTGCGTGCCCAGCGCGACCACGGGCGCAGCGGCTTTGCCGACCGGGCCGGGGACTGCGCCCTCGCCACGTCCGCTTGCCCCGTCTCCGGCACAATCCTCCTGCGGTCCCTGGCGACCGGGCGCTACGTTTCCGCTCCGCGCCCGGACGAGGACGGCCGCGTGGCCCTGGAATCGGCGCACGTCTTCGTGCGAGGCGGATGGGGAGAGGTGCGCGCTGGCCTGACACCCGGCGCGGCGTCTGTCGAGGCATTGCCCGGCGTCAGCGCCATGCGCACGCTGCGGCTCGATGGCGGGGCGCTTGATCCGGGCGGCCATGCGGC
>NZ_JASBRW010000043.1 GCF_030149235.1 Maricaulis sp.
CCCGGGCATCCAGGTGCCGGTCGCCGATACCGTGAAAGGCTTCAAGGCCATCTGTGACGGTGAGTATGATCACCTTCCGGAAGCCGCCTTCTACATGGTCGGCACCATCGAGGATGCCGTGAAGAAAGCCGAGAAGCTGGCTGCGGACGCTGCGTAAGCGGTCTGGGTCTAGCCCGAGGAGAGCCTGATGGCTGACAAACTCCATTTCGACCTCGTCTCTCCGGAGCGTCGCCTGTTCGCCGGCAAGGTGGACCAGGTTGTCGTGCCGGGCGAGGAAGGCGATTTCGGCGTCCTGCCGGAGCACGCGCCTTTCATGTCTGTGATCCGCCCCGGCGCGATCACCGTCCTCGATGACGGCAAGGCCGAGAAGACCTTTATCCATGGCGGTTTCGCCGAGGTCACCCCGGCGGGTCTGACCATTCTGGCCGAGGAAGCCATTCCGCTGGCCGAGATCGACGCTGCCAAGCTGGCCCAGGACCTGACCGATGCACGTGAAGACGTGACCATCGCCAAGTCCGACGACGCCAAAGCGGAAGCCGAGGCCCAGGTCGCCAAGCTGGAAGCCATGCAGGCTGCCCTCGACGCGTAAGCGATCACGGGATCTGAACACATTCAAAGGCCGCTCCTTTCGGGGCGGCCTTTTGCTATTGGAGAAAGTCCAGCACGGCCTTCGCCACAGCGTCCGGCGCTTCCCATTGCGGATAGTGACCGATCGTCTCCAGACGAACGACCTCCGCCGCGGGGATGACGGCTTCATAGTGATCGGCGAGATGCTTTCCGGAGACCGGGTCGAGCGCGCCATTGATCAGCAATTGCCGCGCGCCGTTCTCGATCAGCGCCCCGACCCAGCGGCTTTTGTGGCGCTTGCGGTCTTCGATATAGCGGATCAGCTTATGGCCGATGCGGTGGCCGCCCTTGTGCTCCAGCAGCGCCCAGAAATCATCCAGCTCTTGCGCGTCCGGCTGGGTCTCCGGACCGAAGACGCTGGCAAAGGACGCGCCAAAGCGTTCGCGGTTCAGCAGTCCGGAAATGAACGATCCCGCCGGGCTGTTGAGCAGGCGCTGGATCAGCTTGGCGCGATGCTGTTCGGGAAACAGGCCGCCATTGAGGAAAGCCACAGATCCGATCCGGAAGGGCAGCCGGCTACGCTGTTGCCTGGCCAGCAATTCCTGGGCAACCGAGACGCCGTAGTCATGGGCAATGATATCGCAGGCCTCGATGTCGAGCTCGCCGAGCAATTGCACCTGCAGGTCTGCCTGCTGCATCAGGTCATAGCGCTGATAGGGTGGTTTATCCGACAATCCGAAACCTAGCATGTCCAGGGCAATCGGGTTGAAGCCGGCATCGCACAGGTCCGGCCAGATCCGGAACCAGTCATAGCTACAGGTCGGGAAGCCATGGATGAGCAGGAGCGGCCGGCCGTTGCCGCGCATCCACCAGGCAATTTCGCCATGCGGGCCGATCATCTTGCGGGCACTGTTCTTGTAGGCGTCGAGTGACGCGATGCTCGAGGTCATCCGGCATCCTGAATGGGTTGTGCAGGAGCGTCTGCTGCTTTGCCGGGCACATCAAGGCATATCCGGAAGCCTGCCCCGCCCCGCGGCCATGTCCGGTGCGCCCTATTCTGCATCGGCCGGTGCGGCCAGGGCAGCGAAATGCCGGATCACGGCCTCATAAACCGGACGCTTCCAGGGAATAATGCCTGCGGATGTTTCCTCCAGCCGGGTCCAGCGGAAGGCGTCGAACTCGACCTCGCCATGGGCTTCCAGATCGAAGTCACTGTCCTGGCCAAGGAAGCGATAGGCGAACCAGCGCTGTTTCTGGCCCAGATGGCGTTTGCGGGCAAAGCGCGGATCATCCCGCACCTCCGGCGGGTAGTCATAGGCAAGCCAGTCTTCAATCCGGCCGATTTCCTCGACCTGCTCAGCCTTGATACCGGTTTCTTCGAACAATTCGCGAAGTGCTGCGGCTTCAGGTGCCTCGCCCGGGTCGATACCGCCCTGGGGGAATTGCCAGCACCAGGGGTCTTCGGCGCCATTGCGCCGGCCGACCCAGACCAGGCCCTCGGCGTTAAACAGGACCAGGCCGACATTGGGGCGGTGATCCGGATAGGGTTCAGACATGGCTAGTGGCCGTCATCATAGCCGCCATCATGGTCGTCGCCATGGGCCGCATCGCCATTATCGGCCCAGCGATGATCGGTGTTGGCGGTGCTGTGATCATCACCCGCCGCTTCGGCCGCAAGCCGGGCTTCCAGCCGGCGGCGGGCCATCACGGCCGAGGGTGGAGCAAGCTGGTATCCGCGCAGGTCTAGACCTTCAGACCAGGCTTCGATCTGCTCAACCGTTGCGGGGAAGGCAAAACCGGTGCCCAGGGCTGCGCCGTTCTGGATTGCCAGCGCTTCCAGCGCCAGCAGGCGGTCATCAATCGAGGACGGGCTCGGATCTTCATCGACAATCCGGTCCGCGATGGCATAGAGCGCACCGGTCGAGCGGCCGACACTGTCGATCAGGCTGCGGCGGCCATTGCCGTCATGCAGAAAGGCGACGCCACGACGTTCCAGCGATTCCAGTACCTGGGTCAGGGCCGGAGCAGAGGTTGAGAACCGCGCGCCAAGATAGTTGGAGACGCCGAAATATCCGGTCGTCCGGCTCAGGACCCAGGCCAGGCGACGCTCGTTTTCCGGGGCCGGGCCATCAGCCAGCAGGGTGTGCGGACCGGGATCATCATTGGGGTAGTCGAAGGGCTCCATCGGCGCCTCGATCAGCACTTCATGACCGGCAGCGCGGGCCCGGTCGATCCAGTTCTGCAGGTCGGAGGCATAGGGCGCAAAACTCAACGCCACTTCCGGCGGCAGATTGTTGATGGCCGCCTCGGTCACGGCAGGGTTCAGCCCCATACCACCGACAACGATCGCGATCATTGGCGTGTTGGGGTCACCATGGAAGGGGCGGGCGTATTCGCGCGACACGCGTTCTCCATTGGGTCCGATGATTGGCAGCAGGCCGCCGGGGCCGCGTTCGGTCAGACCGGCAAAGGGCGCGCGCGGCAGGGCTTCGGGATTGGCCGGCGGGCTGGCGGCATCGGGTGCAGATGCCGCGGGCGGTTCTGCGACGGCCGGTTCCGCCGGGGTCTCGAACCCGTCGGCTACGCCATCCAGCCTGACTTCCGCGCCGTCATCGGGCTCGACGAAGGTAATGCTATCGCCAGCGGTTTCGGCCGGCGGGGCGGGGCTCAATGTCGAGGCGGGCAGCGGGTCGACCTCGCCGCGGGCGGCCGGGGTCTCGATCTCGCTGTCACCAAAGATCGCGATGGCCAGGATCAGGACCGCAAACAGCCCGGCTGCACCCAGCCCGGCGAACAGGGGTGCACGCAAGGTCATCAATGGGGCGGCATGGCGCAAAACGGCGGCGGTCATAGGACGTCTCTGGCAGGGCACGTGCGCCGGCGCGCACGCTCTCGATCACAGACTGCGCCGCCGCGGAAAAGAAACGGTTAACGTTGAACCGGAGAACGGGCCGGAATTACTGCAGTGCGGCCTGCTGGCTTTCCATGCTGGCGCGCAGAATTTCCTTGGCGCGGGCGAGCTGGTAATCCTCGTCCTCGGACCAGTCGGCCGGCGGCTGTTCGACGTCAGCGGTAACGGTGTCCTCACGCTCGGAACCGTTCTCGTTCTCGAGGGCGCCAGGCAGGTCCGCTTCTGACCGCATGGCGGCGGCACCGCTGTCCTCTTCGGTATCGAGGACATAGCTGGAAATCTGGATGTCCGGGATGATGCCGGTCGCCTGGATCGAGCGGCCCGCCGGGGTGTAATAGCGACCCGTGGTCAGGCGCAGGGCGCCATCGCGGCCGCCACGCAGCGGGATAATGGTCTGGACCGAGCCCTTGCCGAAGCTGGTCATACCGACGAGTTCCGCGCGTTCGCGGTCCTGCAGCGCACCGGCGACAATCTCCGCTGCGCTGGCCGAACCTTCATTCTGCAGCACGACAATCGGCGCGCCATTCAGGCGATCGCCCGGGCGGGCATTGTAGCGCTGGGTTTCGCGCGGGTCGCGGGTCCGGGTGGAAACCACTTCACCGCCATCGAGGAAGACATCGGTGACACCGATTGCCTGGTCCAGAAGACCACCCGGATTGAAGCGGACATCGAGGATCAGACCCGGCAGCGGCGCGCCGTATTCGTCCTCGAGTTCATTAATGCCCTCGAGCACCATTTCCGTCGTGCGCTCATTGAAACCGGCAATCCGCATATAGGGGATGCCATCATCCTCGATACGCCAGGCAACGGTGCGCAGCGGGATCGTGTCGCGCACCAGGGTGACGTCGAACGGGTCAACCGCATCGCGGGAAATCGTGATGGTGACCGGTTCGCCAACCGCGCCGCGCATCATCTCGACGGCGTCATTGACGGTGATGCCGATAATGCTCTCGCCATCCACGGCGATGATGCGATCATTGGTGCGCAGGCCGGCCCGTTCGGCCGGGGTGTCGGAAATCGGCGAGACAATGGTGATGAATTCGTCGCGGCGGGTCACTTCCATGCCCAGGCCGCCGTACTCACCGCGGGTCGAGACGCGCAAATCTTCATAGCTGTCGGGGTTGTGATAGGCCGAGTGCGGGTCCAGCGAGGTCAGCATGCCCTCGATCGCGGCTTCGATCAGCTCGGCTTTCTCGGTCTCGGAGACGTAATCGGCCTCGATGCGGCTGAGTACATCGCCGAAGAGTTCAAGCTGGCGGAAGGTTTCGGTGCGATCCTCCTGGCTGCCCTCAGCCGAGACAGCGAGCGCAAAGGCGCCCAGAGCGAAAGCCGTGATCGAAGCCAGGATATTGATCCGCATTACACCGCGCGTCCTTCATCGTGTTCGCGTACATCATACGCTTGAACCGGGTTAAAGAAGACCATCCTCTTCGCTAACCCGCTATTTTGCCAGCCCGCCGGCTGCTTTCGCAGACCGCTAGCCTGACTGCGCATCGCGCCGGAGCCAGGGCCCCGGATCGACGGCGTTACCACCCCGTCTCAGCTCCAGATACAATTCTGGTGCCGTTCCGCCAGTGTCCGGCATGGCTCCGACCGGCTCACCGGCTAGAACATTCTGGCCCGCGGTCGCATAGGTCACCGACATGCCTGCCAGAACAATATAGTAGCCATCCCCGACATTCAGTATCAAGAGACCGCCATATGTGTTGAACGGTCCGGCAAACTCGACCTGACCGTCGAAAGGCGAGACTACCTGCGCGCGGGACCGAGTTCGAATGAAAATTCCTTCAGATGGTGTGCCATCTTCGTCCACTTGCCCGTAACGGCGTGCGATTGTGCCGATCGCTGGCGGGCGCAACCGTCCCCGGGCGTCGGCAAAGCGCAGGCGTTCGAGCGGGGCTTCCGGCGCCGCGGCGGCGACGAGCACGCCGGCGGGGCGTATGCGCGGGGTGGGGATTTCACCTTCCGGCGGGGCCCGCAGCGGGCTCAGCCGCGGCATGACTTCCGCCATCGCGGCCAACTCCCCGAGCAGGTTGCGGATCGATGCCGCCTGTTGCCCGGCCGTGGTGGCAGCGCTGAGCAGGTCCTCGGCCTCATTGCGGCGACGCGCTTCAAGCGCCCGGCGCTCGCTGATCAGCACTTCCAGTTCGAGGCGCTGCTCGGCCAGGGTGGCCTCGGTCAGGGACAGCGTATCGCGTTCGCTTTCTATCCGGGCCCGCACATGGCGCAGACTGTCGAGCTCGGCTGCCAGGGCTTCAGCACGCTGGCGCAGGCCCGGCGTTACGTCAGCCATCAAGGCCGCCGCGCGGGCCGCCTCGGCGGCGTTTTCCGGTGAGGCGAGCACGGCCGGCGGGGTTTGTGACTCGACCCGCTGGATGGCGGCCAGGATATCGATCAGCGTGTCCCGGTTCCGGTCCAGCCGGGCGAG
Source organism: Maricaulis sp. (assembly GCF_030149235.1). Taxonomy (GTDB): domain Bacteria; phylum Pseudomonadota; class Alphaproteobacteria; order Caulobacterales; family Maricaulaceae; genus Maricaulis. The sequence continues at coordinate 5,907 of NZ_JASBRW010000043.1, forward strand.
AATTTCCGCCTCCTCGCTGGCCAGGCCCTGCAGCTCGGTTTCCGAGGCGAGGGCGGCGCTTTCGCTGGCATCGACGCGATTGCCCAGATCGATCAGTTGGCGTTGCAGCAGGGCGATCTCGCGCGCGACGGCCTCGGCCTGTGCTTCAGCTTCACGGGCGCGCTCCGCGGCGGCTTGCTGCTCGCGTTCCAGGCGCTCGGCCTCCGCCGCGTCCGGGATATCCGGCGGCTGGGCAAAGGTGAGAGCGGCGGCGAGCAGGAGCAAGTACATGGCGTCAGGCTAATGGCGGCCGGGTTAACGCTCAATCACGATGATAGGGCGTGCCGGCGAGAATGGCGCTGGCGCGATAGAGCTGTTCTGCCAGCATGATGCGGATCAGCTTGTGCGGCCAGACCGCTGGCCCGAAAGCCAGGATCAGGTCCGGCTGCGGCAGAACCGAACGATCATGGCCGTCCGCGCCGCCGATACAGAATACGGCTTCACGCCGCCCGTCATCGCGCCAGCGACCGATCTGGTCGGCCAGGGCCCGGGAGGTCAGCGCCTTGCCGCGCTCATCCAGAAGGACGAGGACAGCACCGGGCGGCAGGGCCTGGGCCAGGGCGCGGCTTTCATCGGTTTTCGATTTCAGGGCGCGATTGTCGATCTCGAGCTCGGCCGCAGGGCCAAGGCCGACCGAACGGCCGGTCGCGGTGGTACGCGCGAGATAATCATCCACCAGTTCGCGCTCGGGGCCGGAACGGATCCGGCCGTGCGCTGCCAGGGTGAGTTTCAACTAGCCGGCCGCCGTTTCCGAATCCACCGACCACATCTTCTCCAGATTGTAGAAGCTGCGGACTTCCGGGCGGAACAGGTGCACGACAACATCACCGGTATCGATCAGCACCCAGTCACAGGCCTGCAGGCCTTCAACGCGGGCTGAACCGACGCCATTCTCCTTGATGGCACGCAAGAGGTGGTCCGCCAGCGCATTCACATGACGGGCCGACCGCCCGGAGGCGATCACCATGAAGTCGGTAACAGACGATTTTCCACGAAGATCGATGGCGACGATGTCTTCAGCCTTATCGTCGTCCAGCGTGTCGAGGATGAGGGTTTCCAAGGCCTCGACGGGGGCTTCATCACCGGTAACGCGAACGGCAGCCGCCGTTTCACCCTCAACGCGGTGCGAGTTTTCCATAGACAGGGCGGATGTCCTTTCTGACAACCCAAACAACAAGGGAGATTATATCACGCATCCCAGCGCGGTTCGAGCCAGTAAAGCGTGAAGAATTCATCAGCGTCGGACCAGCTCTGCGTAATCTGGAAACCGGCGGTTTCAGCCAGTTTTCCGAAGGCTTGCGGCGTGAACTTGTGAGAGTTCTCGGTATGCAGACGCTCACCCTTTTCCATTTCGAAATGCTCGCCCTTGATGGAGAAACTCACTTTGCGGGTGGTCTCAAGGTGCATCTCGATTCGGCTCTTCTCTGTGTTCCAGAGGGAGAGGTGAGTAAAGGCCTCAACCGGGATTGTGCCGTCCAGCTCGCGATTGATCCGGGTTAGAAGATTGAGATTGAACTGGGCCGTGATGCCGGCCGCATCATCATAGGCCGCCACCAGGGTCTCGGCGGCCTTGACCCGGTCGGCGCCGATCAGCACCGCATCCCCGCGCCGCATGCCCTTGCGGAAACCGGCGAGGACGGAGCGGGCCGCTTCTGGCTCGAAATTGCCGATGGTCGAGCCCGGGAAGAAAACCACCCGGCGACCTTGCGGTAGCGGCAGGTGGTCGAGGTCCAGACCACTGGTGAAGTCGCCGCAGACCGCACCGATGCTCAGCTCGGGATAGTCGAATTTCAGGTCGGCGCAGGCGTCGAGCAGATGATCACGGGAGATATCCAGCCCGACATAGCCGGCCGGATCACCCAGGGCATCAAGCAGTTTGCGGATTTTCACACTGGACCCGGAACCCGGCTCGACCACAACGGCGCCATGCCCGGCGCGCTCGGCCAGTTCCGGCGCGATCGCGTCGAGCAGACCCAGCTCCGTCCGGGTGACATAATATTCCTGCGCCTCGGTGATCTGGTCGAACAGGGCCGAACCCTTGCGATCATAGAAATAGACCGGCGGGATGGTTTTCGGTGCGCGCTTCAGTCCGCTGACCACATCGCGCAGGAAATCTCCGGCCGGCGGGTGCTGGTCGTCGAAAAAGTCCAGATTGGCGTGCGTCGTCGGGCGGCCGAGCGCGGCGTCGGTCATGGGGTGTCCTATCGGCTGGATGTCGGGGAGGCGAGCAATGCAATTAGCGTGCGCGGAGCGCGGTTGAGGACGCTGATTGTAACGGCTCAGTCAGATAGGTCCATGCCGGTGGTTTTCTGAGGGGTAAATTTTTTGCGCTGGCTTGAGGAATGCGCGAAGTCGCATAACGCCGCGCCATCGGGGAGAGCTGGGCTTTCAGCGGGTCTTGCGGCCGCGCCACGACGGCCACCGGCAAGGCGGCGAGGATATCCTGCCATCGATGCCAGCGGTGGAAGTGGCGCAGATTGTCCCCACCCATGATCCAGACGAAACGGGTGCGGGGAAAACGGGTCTTGAGCCGGTCGACCAGGTCCGCGGTGTAACGGGTGCCGAGACGGCTCTCGATATCGGTGATGACCATCCCCTTGCCGCCAGCTTTCTGGCGTACCGTTTCAAGGCGGGTCCTGAAATCTCCGGCTTCGCGGGTTTTCAGCGGATTTTGCGGCGAGACCAGCCACCAGACCTGATCTAGGCCAAGGCGCCGCCTGGCGGTTTCGGCGACATGGCGATGGCCTTCGTGCACAGGGTCGAAACTGCCCCCGAACAGGCCGATCCTCATGCCCGGGGCGAGACCTTCGCCCCGCAACCCGTCAGCCACGCATCGTCCAGCCACGAGCCTGCGCTGTGCCGTTTGCAGGCTTTGCCGGCTCACTCGGGGATCCACCCCGGATCTTCGTCCGCGGCTTCAGCTTTTTCATCGGCGCGCTGAGCCTGGACCATGCTCCAGGCCTCGGAACACAGGCGTTTTACACCGGCCCCGGAGACGCCCGACATCAGACGAACCTCGCGATCAAGGGCCTGGCTGAGTTCATCGGCCTGCGCTTGGGCTAGCTCGTCGCCGAGCGCATCAGTCTTGTTGAGGACGATGATCTCGCGCTTGTTCATCAGGCCGCCGCCATAGGCTTCCAGCTCCTTGCGAACGACATGATAGGCCGCTACCGGGTCATCCTGGGTGCCGTCGATGAGGTGGATCAGCGACGCACAGCGCTCGATATGGCCGAGGAAACGGTCACCGATGCCGGCGCCTTCATGGGCGCCCTCGATCAGGCCTGGGATGTCGGCGACGATAAAGCGCGAGCCGGGGCCCAGATCGACCACGCCGAGATTGGGATAAAGCGTGGTGAAGGGGTAGGCCGCGATCTTCGGATTGGCGCGGCTGACCGCGGACAGGAAGGTCGACTTGCCGGCATTGGGCAGTCCAACCAGGCCGACATCGGCGATCAGCTTCAGGCGCAGCCAGAGCCAGCGCTCCTCGCCGGGAAAGCCCGGGGTGGACTTGCGCGGGGCCTGGTTGGTGGAGGATTTGAAGCGGGCATTGCCCTTGCCGCCATCCCCGCCCTTGGCGAGCATGACGCGCTGGCCGACAGCGGTCAGATCGGCGAGGACCTCGTCGCGGTCCTCGTCGAGGATCTGGGTGCCAATCGGCACTTCCAGCACGACATCATCGCCGCCGGCTCCGGTGCGGTCTCGACCCATGCCGTGCACGCCGGTCTCGGCCTTGAAATGCTGCTGGTAACGATAGTCGATCAGGGTGTTGAGGCCTTCCACGGCCTCGGCCCAGACATCACCGCCCTTGCCGCCATCGCCACCGTCAGGCCCGCCGAATTCGACATAAGCCTCCCGCCGGAAGGAGACGCATCCGCCTCCGCCATTGCCGGATTTCACAAATACTTTGGCCTGGTCGAGGAATTTCATCTGTTTAGCGTCCTTTGGCCCCTATATAGCCACTCGCGCGATAGATTGCATCGGCAAGCGCATCAGGCGGGCTCCAGCGTCATCGACTTGCATGGCGCGCGGCCGAGCCGGGCCATCGAAAAGAGGGCGGGTTCTTCGCCGGTATACTTAAAGCCCAGCTTCTGCAGGATCTTTCCCGAGGCCGGATTGTCGGCATAGTGGCCGGCGATGATCCGCGCCGCTCCCAGTTGGGCGCGGGCGAAGTCGATCAGGGTCTGGCCCAGCTCCGTGCCCAGGCCCTGGCCCCACCAGGGCCGCGCAATCCAGTAGCCGATTTCCCAGTCGCTCGCCGGGGTGCGGCGGAACACGCCGCCACCGCCCGCCGCCTGACCGTCAATCTCGACGGTGAGGGACTGGTTGCTGCCCGGCCGCCAGGCGGCCCGGGTCTGCAGGATCCAGAGCTCGACTGCGAGTAGCGGGTAGGGGTGCGGGATGCGGCTGGTCATCCTGGCCACATCAAACTCGCCGCAATAGCGCGAGATATTCTCCGCATCCGCCATCTCAGGCAGACGCAGAATCATGCGTTCCGTGTCGATCCTCGGGCCCATGGTCCGGCTCCGTCAGTACTGCAGGGGAGCAAATGAAAAGGGGAGGCGGTGGCCCGTCTCCCCTTTACGCTTTCGCGTCAGTCGGACCCCGCTTTACAAGCGAACGGTCCGATATGTCATGAACCGTTCTATTCGGCTGCGTCAGCAAGCGGCTCTACGGATACGTAGGATTTGCCACCGGCTTTCTTGGCGAATTTGACGCGACCTTCGGTAAGGGCGAACAGGGTGTGATCCTTGCCCATGCCGACATTTGCGCCCGGATTCACCTTGGTGCCGCGCTGACGGATAATAATGTTGCCCGGGATCACGTGCTGACCGCCGGATTTCTTGACGCCTAAGCGCCGGCCTTCACTATCGCGACCGTTACGGGACGAACCGCCTGCCTTTTTGTGAGCCATGAGTCAGTCCTCCTTACTTGCCAGCCAGATCTTTGGCGGCTGCAATCCAGTCGCCTTTTTCGGCTTTCGCCTTCAGACCGGAAATCGTTTCGCTGAGCGTATCGAGGTCGGCGTCGGTCCAGGCAGCGACTTGCGCATAGGACGTGATGCCGGCTTCGTTGAGTTTCTTTGCCAGAGCCGGACCGACACCCGTCAGGGCGGTCAGGTCGTCATTGGCAGCAGCTGCAGCTTTCGGAGCGGCCTTGGCTTTCGCCTTCGGAGCTTCGGTCTTGGCTTCAGCTTTCGGAGCAGCGGCCTTCTTCGGGGCTGCCTTGGCTTTCGGGGCCGCCTTCGGCGCGTCCTCGACCGGAGCGGTCGTGGTCTTCAGAGCGGTCTTGGCTTTCTGGCCCGGTGCGACGATCTCGGCGATGCGCACGACGGAACCCCACTGGCGGTGGCCCTTGGTGCGGCGATAGTTCTGACGGCGGCGCTTCTTGAAGACGATGATCTTCTTGGCGCGGTTGGTGTCGAGCAGTTCGCCGATCACCTGGGCACCTTCGACCACCGGTGCGCCAACGGTCACGCCGTCTTCGCCCGAGAGCATGAGGACATCACCGAGCGACAGGGTGTCGCCGGGCTGGCCTTCGAGTTTTTCGATCCGGATCTCGTCTCCGGTGGCGACACGGTATTGCTTGCCGCCCGTCTTGATTACTGCGTGCATGACGCGTTTCCTTCGTTTCGAGCCCGTCCGGTTCAGCGCTTGGCCATCTAGGCCAGGACTGCCGCCGGGTCCTTTTTCTTCGCGCCTTTTTCAAGGTCGCGTTGTTGCAAAAATTCCAACCCGCGCAGCCGGGGCCGTGCGGGCAGGAGCGGGGGTTATACGCGGCTTGCACGCAGAGTCAACGCAAACGGCAGAAGATGTCAGCGCCCATGCGGTTGCCCGCGCGTCAATGACCGTTCTTACAAGCGCAAATGTGCAGCGTTCGGCCCTTGATTTTGTCCCGGCGGTCAGCCATTACCCCTGCTCCCGAGCGCCCCAGGGCGCGAGACCTGCGTGCGGAGAGGTGCCGGAGTGGTCGAACGGGGCGGTCTCGAAAACCGTTGTACCTTTGCGGGTACCGAGGGTTCGAATCCCTCTCTCTCCGCCACT
>NZ_JASBRW010000067.1 GCF_030149235.1 Maricaulis sp.
CCACCGGGTGGATCAGCTCGTCGGACTTGTCCTTGCTTGGATCGCTCATTGGGCGCTCCCGGAAATCTCGACCGGCATGAAGACCGGCTGCAGATAGTCACGCAGCGGGCCGATCAGGAAGAAGAGGATGATGACGCCGGCCGCAGTGATGACCGGCGGAATGATGACCAGGGCCGGCGGCTGTTTCTTCAGCCCGGCTTCCTCCGCCGGCGAGAAGAAGGCGCGCGCCGACAGCGGCAGCAGGTAGGCCACGTTGAGAATGGACGAGGCCACCAGGGCGACGATCATGATCGCATGCCCGGCATCCCAGGCGCCCTGCATCAGGAAGAGCTTCGGCCAGGAGCCGCCCAGCGGCGGAAGACCGATGATCGACAGCGCACCGACCGTATAGGCCCCGAACAGCCAGGGCATGTATTTGCCCAGGCCGCGCATCTGCGAGATCTCGGTCTTCTTGGTCGCGGTATAGATCGCACCGGCGCTCATGAAGAGCGTGATCTTGCCCCAGGCGTGCATGACGATCTGCAGCGCACCGCCGAGCATGGCGAGCGGCGAAGCCAGCATCACGCCCAGCGTCACATAGGAAAGCTGGGAGACGGTCGAGAAGGCCAGTCGGGCCTTGAGATTATCCTTGGTAATCGCCACCACGGAGGCGAGTACGATGGAAATCGCGGCAATCCAGGCCAGGGCGTCCGAGGTCGGAGCCGCCTGGATCAGGGCCGGACCAAAGATGTATGTGCCGACCTTGAGGATGGCGAACACGCCCGCCTTCACCACGGCCACGGCGTGCAGCAGGGCGGAAACCGGCGTCGGGGCCACCATGGCATTGGGCAGCCACGGGTGGATCGGCATCAAGGCCGCCTTGCCGATACCGAAGGCGAACATCACTAGCAGGATACCGGCGATCATCGGCTGTACGTCATTGAGAGCCAGCAGGCCGCCAATCACGAAATCGGTCGAACCGGCGAGGTAATGCGTCGCGATCACGGCGGGCAGCAGCAGACCGACCGAAGTGCCCATCAGGATGGACAGGTAGATCGTGCCGCCGCGCTTAGCGTTTTCATCGCCCTTGTGCGTCACCAGCGGATAGGTCGACAGCGTCAGCACCTCGTAGAAGAGGAACATGGTCAGGAGATTGCCTGACAGCGCGACGCCCATGGCGGAGGCAATGGCGATGCAGAAACAGACATAGAAACGCGTCTGGTGCGTCTCCTTGTTCCCGCGCATATAGCCGATGGAATAGAGCGAATTGACGATCCAAAGCCCTGACGCCACCGCCGCGAAGATCGCGCCCAGCGGTTCCAGGGTGAAGGAGAGCTGCAGGCCGGGGGCGATATCGGCCAGGACCAGGGTCGGATTGCTCGGGGCGATCTCGACCAGATAGGCGACATTGACCGCCAGCAGCACCGCCGAGATCAGCGTCGCGGCTTCGCGCAGATTGGGTTTATTGCCCAGCAGCGCCACGAACACACCGCCGATCGACGGAATGGCCAGGGCCAGGGCGAGAGAGACTTCAGGCGACCACATGATCTAGTCCCCCATGACTGCATTCGCCGCCGCCTCGGTCAGATTGACCAGGAAGGAAGCGTCGAGGAAGAAATACAGATTGGCGAAGGCCAGGACCGCCATCGGGATCAGCATCATGATCGGCGCATGGGTGCGCTTGACCTGCTGGCCCTGATGGCTTGGCGCGGTCTCGGTCCACACCACCATCAACAGCCGGCCGATATAGATCAGCGCCAATAGCGAGGACAGGATCAGCGCAGCCACTGCCCACCACCAGCCACGATCCAGCGCGGCGATGATGAGATACCACTTACTGTCGAAGCCGATGGTCAGCGGCACACCGACCAGCGACAGGCCGGCAATGGTGAAGGCCGAGGCCGAGATCGGCATGGTCCGGCCGAGACCGGCCAGGTCCTTGATCTCGCGGACACCGAATTTCAGCGCAAACGCGCCGAGCGCCATGAACAGGGCGCCCTTCATCAAGGCGTGGTTGATCAGGTGCAGCATGCCGGCCTGCAGCCCGAGCACCGTGCCCATGCCCAGCCCCAGCATCATATAGCCTACCTGGGCCACCGATGAGTAAGCCAGCAAACGCCGGGCATCGGTCTGGAAGATCGCCTGGGCGGAGGCCATGAACATGGCGATCACACCGGCTACCGCGAACACCCAGGTCAGCGACAGGTCGACGAAATTCACCTCCGGATTGAACACCGAGAAGAGGAAGCGCACCAGGGCATAGAAGGCCACCTTGGTCGCCGTCGAGGCCAGGAAAGCGGTGACGAAGTTCGGCGCGAAGGCATAGGCATTGGGCAGCCACATGTGCAGCGGGAACATCGCCGCCTTCAGGCCAAGGCCGACAATGATGAAGGCGAAGGCCGCCTGGGTCACGCGGTCATGGCCGTTCTCGGCCAGGATGCGGGCGATATCGGCCATGTTGAGCGAGCCGGTCGCCATGTAGAGGAAACCGACGCCGATGACGAAGAAGGTCGCACCGATCGTGCCGAGGATGAGGTAGTTGTACGCCGCCGTCAGCGCCCGGCGGTCCTTGCCCGCCCCCATGGCGATGATGGTGTAGGCCGACAGCGAGGAGATCTCGAGGAAGACGAAGACGTTGAAGGCGTCGCCCGTGATCGTCACACCGAGAAGACCGGCGAAACAGACCAGGAAGGCCGAGTAGAACAGGCCCTGCTTGTCCTCAGCGATCTCGTCCGCCACGCTCGGCAGGGCGTAGATCACGCACAGGAAGCCGAGAATGCCGACCAGCAGCAGGACGGCGATATTGAGCGCGTCGATCCGGTATTCAATACCGGCCGGCGGCGCCCAGCCTCCCATGGCGTAGGAGATCACCCCCTCGCCCGCGACCGCGCCCAGCAGCGCCAGCGAGAAGACGGCGACGATGGTGGCGGTGACCATGGCTACGGCCCAGCCGGCCTTGCCATTGGGCATGAAGGCGGCAATGGCAGCGGCAACGAGCGGCACCACGACGACCAGGGCCGGCGCGTGAGCCATCAGCCCCGCCGGCAAAAGATTGGCGAGAAATTCCATCACTCGCTGCTCCCCGTTTCGCGGGAATAATCCGCCGCATTCAAGGCATCATCCTCGATCGTGCCATAGGCCTCGCGGATACGGACGACCAGCGCCAGGCCCACGGCCAGCGTGGCGACGCCGACGACAATCGCGGTCAGGATGAGCACGTGCGGCAAGGGGTTGGAATAGAGCACTTCGGCGGTGTGATGCGCCGCATCGCCATAGCCCTCGCCATGCGATGCCGCCGCTTCATAACCGTCATGCGCAGCCTCTTCGGCAAGCTCAGCATCACCGGCTCCGGCGTAACCGGCTGCCGCTTCCGCGCCATAACCGCCAGCAGAACCATAGCCGTCATCCTCGCCATGATGGGCGCTTTCCAGGATCGGCGGCTGGCCGCCGAACACCTTGCCGATGGTGATGTAGAGCAGGAAGACCGAGGTCTGGAACAGCGACAGGCCGACCAGACGCTTGATCAGATTACCCGTGGCAATGACCACGTAGAGCCCCGTCATCATCAGGATGATGATCGGGATATAGTTGAAACGTTCGAGAATGGTCTCAAGCATGGCCTACCACTCCTCGTCCGGAATATCCGGAACCCGTCCGGCAAAGGCATAGAAGATCGCCAGCATGACCGAGATCACGGTGATCAGAACGCCGAGTTCGACCAGGAGAATGCCGTAATGCTGGCCGGCATGGTGGCTCTGGTCGGGATGCAGGGCATCATAATCGAGGAAGTTCACGGCCTCTCCGGCGAAGGGCATGACCAGGGTGGCCAGACCGACGGCGGCATAGAGCAGCACACCGGCTGCCGATCCCCAAAGCACGACCTTCGGCGGCACGGCCTTCTTGGCCTCGTCGATGCCAAAGATCAGCGCGTAGAGGATCACGGCGACGGCGATGATGACGCCGGCCTGGAAGCCGCCGCCGGGACCGAAATCACCGTGGAACTGAACATAAAAGCCGAAGATCACGATCATCGGGATCAAAAGCTTGGAGACGACGCGCAGGATGATATGCGGGCTCATTCCTCGTCCTCCCTGCGGCGAGCGCCGCCGGTATTGAAGCCCAGAAGCAGGATGACGCCGAGCGCCGCGGTGAAGATCACCACCACTTCGCCAAACGTGTCATAACCGCGATAGCTGGCCAGCACGGCGGTGACGACATTGGGGATCTCGATCTCGTTCGGCGTGCGCTCGAGATAGGAGTGACCGACATAATCATTGGCCGGAGAATCCGCAGCGCCATAGACCGGCATGTCCGGAATGGCGAAGAACAGGGCCATGCCGGCGACGGTGACCACCAGCATCGCAGCCAGATGGCGGCCTCGGCCCGGTGCTTCGGCTTCACGCGCGGTCAGCAGCATGGCGCCCAGCATCAGAACCGTGGAGATACCCGCGCCCACAGCCGCCTCGGTAAAGGCCACATCGACTGCATCAAGCGAGACGAACCAGGCCGCCGACAGCAGCGAATAAACGCCCGTGAGCATCACCACGGCGAAGAGATTGCGCAGCCGCACAATGGCAAAGCCGACCGCCAGCAACATGGCGATCAGGGTGTAGTCGAGGAATTGCGTCAGATCGGCGCCGCTCATGCCTTGGCCTCCGGATCCTTGAGGTCACGCGGATGCTTGGGGCGGAAATGCGCCAGATCCGGCATTTGTCCGGCCCGGTGCGCGGCATTGGCCACGGCATGGGTCGCGGTCGGGCTGGTCAGAAAGAGCAAGAGCCCCACCAGCGCCAGCTTGGCCATGGTCTGCCAGTCACCGGACTGCAGGATCAGGCCGAAAATGATCAGCTCGGCACCCAGCGTATCGGTGACGCCAGCCGCGTGCAGGCGCGTGTAGAAGTCCGGCATGCGGATGACGCCGATCGCGCCGGCCAGGACCAGCATCAGGCCCAGGGCCATGGAGCCGACACTGAGCGCGAAGAGAAGATGTTGTCCGATCTCGACCCAGCTCATTCGTCGAACTCCCCTTCCACCGCGCGGCGCAGGGACATTTGCGCCAGGGCAATTTCCAGCGAGCGATAACGGAAGAATTTCAGGATCGCGATGGTGGCGACGAAATTGATCAGGGCGTAGAGCAGCGCGATATCGATCGCGTCCTGGCGTCCGGCAATGGCCGAGAATACCAGCAGGAAGAGCACCGTCTTGGTGCCGAAGGAATTGGCCGCGAGAACGCGGTCATACAGCGTCGGGCCGGCGAACAGGCGCGCCAGCATGATCGCCATCGCGCCGGCCATGCCGAGCGCCACGATAAAGTTGAGCGTATCCATCATGCCTCCTCGCGCTTGCCATCGGACGCGATGTCCGTGCGCAAGGCCATTTCCGCAAAGCCTTCCGGCGCGGTGAAGGAATTATCCAGGGCGTGAACCAGGAAGCCGTCGTTTTCGATATCCACCGTCACCGTACCCGGTGTCAGAGTGATCGAATTGGCGAAGACGCAGCGCGCCAGACCGGAGCGCAGATCGACCGGCACCCGCACCAGGCGCGGTTCGATATCGACGTCCGGCTTCATGATAAGGCGAATGACGGCAATGTTCGCCGCCACGATTTCCCGTCCCAGCCAGCTCCAATAGGTCAGCAGCGGCAGCAAGGGCGCCAGCGGCACCGTCTCGCGATCGAGAATGCGCATGCGCACGGCCAGACCGACCGTTGCTGCCAAACTCACCACCGTCATGACCAGCAGGATCGAGTGATCGCCAGACAGGGTGTAGGAACCAGAAAGAACAAGCCACAAGACTACCAGGACGGCAGTCAGGCCAAGACCATAGACCATGGATGTATCCCCGCGCGTAAACGCTTAGACTCGCGGTTTTAACCAAGCGGCAACGGCTTGACCAGATCAGCCATGTGCCTTTAGCAGCCTCCAAAAACCTAGGGATAATGGCTGGGCGGGCCTGCCGGGAGGTGCAGTTTGTCCGCCAGTGCAGGCAAAGCCGGGCCCAGGCGCGTTTCTGCAATCCCCTGATCCGGTAGGCATTCTTCACCAGCCCCACCATTACTCAGGTTTTCACCCGGGCCAGACGGCAGAAGGCAGGGCGCCGTGCCCGCCACCTGGCCCGGTCGGTCAGGCAGCGCTCAGCGTCATCAGGAAGACGTGGAAAACAATGCATGCGGGACGCGGCGCCTGCTACCGTTAGTCGCGGTCGGCCTCGTGCGACAGGTTCCAGTAGCGCAGCACGGTCTGTGCTTTCTCTACCGAGAGCATGTCATAGACATGGCGGGCCTGCTCCAGGATCGGTCCCTCGCCGCGTCCGAGCCCGGCCCAGCCGGCCTCGAAACTCTCCCATTTCAGGCCTGTCGCCTTGCACAGGACCGCCAGCGGCTCACCGGCGAGATCATCCAGCATGCGAGTCATCAACCGGTCATCAATCCCGGCCAGGGTCGCGATCTCGCTGACAATCTCACGCCGCACGCCTTCGCGCCGCAAGGCTTCCATGGCCTGTTCCAGGCTGGCAAAGGGGCTCATGGCGATGGCTTCACGATTGCGCTGTCGCCGGTCGATATAGCGCAGGATGCGGCCGACCAGCGGGTCAGACCAACCCTCTGCCTGGGCCATCGGGAAAATATCCCCGGATGCATCAATCAGGATGGTCCGATCGACGGCAAAGCGGTCGAGGATGGCGCGGCGATCGGTGCCGTCACAGCCCCAGAACAGGCGGAAAGCCTGGGCCGGGCGCAATTCCTCGCGGCGGATCAGCAAGGGCGCAAAACGTGAATTGTCCAGTGCCATGCCGACGAGGTGGTCGACCGTCGGCGCCGCGAGGATGGCAGTCTTGTTCTTGAGCAGACGCTCGACAACTTCCGGCTCACCATAGGCGGCCAGGGCCGCAGCCACGGTCTCGGAGACATCCTCGCGCCGGGCCACAATCGTGCGGTGCTGGATGGTCCCGGTCTGGACGATCTCGAGCATGTCGAAATCGGTCAGCGCCTGGCAATCCTCCAGGATCGGCCGGGCCACTTCAAAATGATCGGTGGCCAGCATGCGCAGAAGGCGATGCGGTGCCTCATTCAGCGTCGACAGGCGCTGAGCCACGCGCTGGCGCAGGGTTTCATCACTGGCGCGCAGGAGATCATGCAGCAGATCAGCGACAATCCAGCGCTCACGCGGTGTCAGCCGGCTAGAGGGCAACCCCACAATATCCGCCAGCCGCCGCGCCAGCACATCCCGCGCCCGCGGCGGCGCCGGCTGGTCCAGGTCCATGGGTTCTATCTGCGCCATAAACGGCTCATCCTGCGGCAAATTCCTGCCCAGACTGGCGCGCCGGAGTTAAGAAAGCGTGGGTTTGGGTGCGGGAATGCCCCCTACCCTTTCCCCGGCAGGAACTTGCCCAGCTCTTCCCGGTCGAGCCAGGTCAGCGCCGCAGAGATGACGAAGAACACCACCGCCATGATGAAGAGCATGGCGCTGTAGACCAGCTCGCCATTGGCATCGACGCCGACCGGGGCGCTGATGCCCAGCCAGGGGGAGAGGTGGAAGACGATGGCGCCGCCGATAATGCCGGTCGACAGCAAGGCGCCGAGACCCCGGAACAGGCCCATGAAGATGGCCAGCAGGATCAAAACGGCGGCGACCAGTTCGGCGACGCCGGTGGCCATGCGGATCACCGGTTCGAACAGGTCAATGCCGGACTGCTCGGCGATACGGGCGAAAATCGGGTTGTCGGCGCCAAATTTCTGGCTGCCCATGAACACCATGAAGGCAGCCAGCAGCACGCCACCGCCCAGTCGGATCATTTTCATCTCGCAAGTCTCCCTCTCATTGCCGCACCATGTCGCTGCACAGCGCGAATTTGCTAAAGCCCTACATGTTGCTAGACAGGACGCAACGCCAAACATGCTCGATCACGAGTTTTTCGGCGTTTCGTGAGTTGAAAACTGCCACCGGACCCGTTTCTTGCCGCTTTTCCGTCCCCTTGCAGGCAATCGCAAGCTGCGCCTGCCGCCTTTCGGCGCCTATCTCATCCTGGTGGCGGGATGGTTTTTCGGCTTTGGCCTGCAGACCACGGTCTTTCCCGGCGTCATCACCTTCACCCTGATGGAAAGCCCGGAGCGTTTGAGCTTCGCCCAGGCCGCCCTGACCGCGCCGATGGCGCTCTTGCTGCCCGCCGCCGGTGTCCTCGCCGAGCGCAAGGACCGGCGCGGCATCATGTTCTATTTCTACATTTTCGCCGGCCTATGCGCCCTCGCCCTGTCCTGGATGCTGCTCTCGGACCGGCTCGACTACATGATGCTCGTCATCTTTGCCCTCCTGGTCGGGGTGGCCGGCGGCTTTGTCATGCCGGCGCGCGATAGTGCGATCAATCCGATCGTGCGCATCTCCGCGCGCACGCGCCATGGCGGGATCGAGCTGCAACGCGCTGTGGTGATGGCCTCGGCGGTACAGTTCGGGGCCCAGATCGCCGGCATGGCGGCGGGCTATTTCGCCGCTCTGACCGGACCCGGCGTACTCTTTGCCATGATGGGCGTGGGGCTTTTGACCGGTGGTCTCGCCGCCGCCTTCCTGCCGCGCCTGGGGTCAAAGCGCACCAAATCGACCAACCACCCGCTGCAGGATCTCGGCGATGGTCTCAAAGCCGTGCTGCACTCCCCCGTGCTGATGCCGATGACGGCGATCATGGTCGCGATCGGGATTTTCATCGTCGGCGGCGCCTTCCTGGTCCTCATTCCGATCCTCATCCGGGACGCCTATGGTGGCGGTTATGCCGAGCTGTCCAGCCTGATGGTGACCTTCTGGCTCGGCGCCTTCGTGGCCAATGTCATGCTCGTCAAATTCGGCCATATCGAAAAACCCGGCCGGGCGCTGATCATCGCCCAGGGCGTCACGGTTCTGGCCGTCGGCGCCTTTGCCGCGCCCCTGCCTTTCTGGTCGCTTTACGGGCTGGTCTTTGCCTGGGGGCTGGGCGCGGGTGTGGCCATCTCGCTGTCGCGCTCGGTCGTGCAGGAACAGGCCCCGGCCGACAAGCTGGCCCGCGTCATGTCGGTCTATCAGCTCGGCCTGTTCGGCGGCATGCCGGCCGGCATCCTCCTGATGGGCCCCGTCGTCGGCGCCATCGGCGCACGCCCGGCGGCCCTCATCCCGATGATCGGGCTCGGCGTGGTCCTGGTGCTGATTTCCATCGCCACGCCGATCCTGTCCGTGCGCCGTGCCCAGCCGGTCGCGGTGAAATATGATCCACCGTCCAGAGCCGCAGACGAACCGGCCGACAGCACCGGCGAGAAACCTGACTGATGCGTCATTTTTGCGCGCTGGACATTGCCCCTGAAACCCTGTCCCATCGCTTGCCAGATTTGTTTTCGGGGAGCGTCAGGACATGCATCACAGACATCGAACCAAGCTGACCCTGATGGGGCTGGGCCTTGCGGCCGCGGTCATCGTCGGGTGTAGCCAGGAGACTTCCATGGACACCACACCGGATACCACACCGGTCACCACCGCTTCGGCCCTGATCGAACGCGCCCAGGGCCTTGAAGCCCCGGCGGCGGAACAGCGCCCGGTCACCATCGAACAGGTCGGTTTCACCCGCGTCGATGAATACCAGTGGATCAAGGATGAGAACTGGCAGGAGGTGATGCGTGACACCTCCGCCCTCGACAGCGATATCCGCGAACTCCTCGACGCCGAAAACGCCTATCTCGACGCGGTGATGGAGCCGACGGCGGCGCTGCAGGAGCGGATTTTCCAGGAGATCCGCGGCCGTATCAAGGAAGACGACAGCTCGGTCCCGAGCCGTGACGGGGCCTATGAGTATTTCAGCCGCTACCGTGAAGGCGGTCAGTATCCGATCTTCTCGCGCCGGCCGATCGATCCGGAAACCGGTGAGGCCATCGGCGAAGAGGAAATCCTCATCGATGGCGATGCCGAGGCAGCCGATTTCGAATATCTCGACTTCGGCAATCTCTCCCACAGCCCGGACCACCAGTATGTCGCCTATGCGATCGATACGCGCGGTTCGGAATACTATGAGATCATGATCCGCGAGATCGCCACCGGCGATGTCATCGCGACCTTGACCGACGAGAGCACGGGCGACTTCGTCTGGGCCAATGACAGCGCCACGCTGTACTGGGTCTGGCGCGATGATAATGGCCGCTCCAAGCGTGTCTATCGCCAGAACCGCGGCGGCGGGGCCTCCGAGCTGATCTATGAGGAAGAGGATCCGGGCTTCTTCGTCGGCGTCGGCTCGTCCGACAATGACCGCTACGTCACCATCAATACCGGCGGTCACACCTCCAACGAGCTGCGCCTGCTCGATGCCAATGACCCGGCCGCCGAGCCGGTGCTCGTCGCGGCCCGTGAAGACGGTGTCGAATACTATCTGACGGCGGCCAATGACCGTTTCTACTTCCGCACCAATGCGGACGGTGCGGTCGACTTCAAGATCGTCTCCGCTCCGATCGACGCTCCCGGCCGGGAAAACTGGGAAGACTTCGTCCCGCATCGCCCGGGCACGCTGATCAATGGTGTGGCCGGCTTCGAGGACTGGCTGGTGCGCATGGAGCGTGAAGACGCCCTGCCGCGCATTGTCGTGCACGAATACGCCACCGGTGAAGAGCACGAAATCGCCTTCGACGAGGAAGCCTACTCGCTCGGCATGTCGTCCGGTTACGAGTTCGCCGTGGATCGCCTGCGCTTCTCCTATGAGAGCCCGTCGACCCCGGAACAGACCTTCGACTATGACATGCGTACCCGCGAGCGCGTGCTGCGCAAGACCCAGGAAGTCCCCTCCGGTCACGACCCGGAAGACTATGTCGTCCGCCGTATCATGGCAGAAGGTCATGACGGAGCGCAGATCCCGGTGACCATCCTGCATCACCGCGACACGCCGATCGACGGTTCCGCGCCGCTGCTGCTGTATGGCTATGGCTCCTATGGCATCACCATCCCGGCCTCCTTCCGCGTCACCCCCTTGTCGCTGGTTGATCGCGGCATGGTCTATGCCATCGCCCATATCCGCGGCGGTATGGCGCGCGGCTATCAGTGGTATCTGGCCGGCAAGCTGGAGCAGAAGATCAACACCTTCCGCGACTTCGTCTCGGCCGGTGAGGCGCTCGCAGCCGAGGGCTATACCTCGCGCGGCAATATCGTCGGTTATGGCGGCTCCGCTGGTGGCCTCCTGGTGGGTGCGGCCGCCAATCTCCAGCCCGACCTGTTTGCCGGCATTATCGCGGCTGTGCCCTTTGTCGACGTGATCAACACCATGTCGGATGCCGAGCTGCCGCTGACGCCGCCGGAATGGCCGGAATGGGGCAATCCGCTGGAAAGCGCCGAGGATTACCAGACCATGATCGCCTACAGCCCGTACGACCAGATCGTGGAGACCGATTATCCCCACATCCTGGCCACGGGCGGTCTGACCGATCCGCGCGTGACCTATTGGGAGCCGACCAAATATGTCGCCCGTATGCGCGACCGCCGGTCGGATGATGGCCTCACCCTGCTGAAGATGAATATGGGGGCCGGCCATGGCGGTGCATCAGGCCGTTTCGACAGCCTGCGTGAAACCGCCCTCAACTGGGCCTTCGCCCTGATGAGCGTCGGCCTGGCCGATGCCGAGGTCGAGGCGATCGCGGCGGAAGCCGGCGAGTAAACCGCCTCAAAACGGAAGTGGCCCGCTGCGTCAGCGAAACGCAGCGGGCCGCCCGGTCTGCCAAGACCACAGGAGACAGAGCCGGGTTATCCGGTCCGTCCTAGCTTTCCAGCTCATAGATCAACTGGGTCGAGGCGCCGCGATAGATAACCGGCTCGCCATTGCGGACCTGCGGGTCGTAGCGCCAGTTCTCGATGGCCCGGATCGAGGCCCGCTCGAAACCGCGATGGGTGCAGTTGAGCGCCCGGACATTTGAGGTGCGGCCATTTGGCATGATGTCGAACATCATCGTGCATTGGCCTTCGATACCGCGCCCTGCCAGCACGCTCGGATAGACCGGGTTGACCCGAACCGTCGGTATGGGATCACCATCGACCGGGATACGGCCGCCGAACGCCTCGATCACCGGCTCATCTATCGGCGGCGCGATAAAGTTCTCGATCGGATCGCCAACATCCGGCACAGCCGGTTCGACCTCGGAGGTCTGTACGGGCGGCGGCGGCTCGACCGCATCGACTGGTTCGAAGACTCGGCCGCGATCCGGTTCACGATCATCAACCTCGACATTCATCTCGATCGGCGGGCTTTCCTCCGCCTCGATCAAAGGCACCGGGCCGATATCGATCAAGGATCGCATCAACAGGAAAAGCGCGACCGTAATGATCGCGGCAAAGGGTAAGACTAATGGTGTGCGCATATAAGCGGTCACGGTTTCTACCTCCCCACGGGGCAGATGCCGTCATGGCCCGACCGGGACATGCCCTCGTTTGACAACTTCCGTCCGATCCCCGGTACCGACCCCTCGGCCCCGCTGGGCGGAAGCGACGCAGCACCACAACTCAGCACCGCGCCGCCCCCCATAAGGCCCGCTGGGCGCGGCGAAATCATGCCGGGATTGGGAAGAATTGTGACGCTTGAAGGGTGATTTGATGCGGTTGGTTTCTGGTGCCGAGCGAAACGCCGGTTACACTGGCCCGGCATCAGCAAGGACGGTTCCGACATGGATATGGATGCCCTCACCCTCCTGGTCGATCTCCATCGCGACGGCGCCCGCCAGGGGCCCGGTTCGGATGCGATTACCCGGCAAGCCATGGCCCTCGCCGGGCTCACCCCGCAGGCCGGTCTGAAGATTGCCGATATCGGCTGCGGCACCGGGGCTTCCGCCTTGCTTCTGGCGGGCGATCTCGAGGCCGAGGTTACGGCGGTTGATCTCTTCCCGGCCTTTCTCGACAAGCTGCAGGCACGGACCGCAGAGGCCGGGCTGAGTTCGCTCATCACACCAGTGGAAGCCTCCATGGCCGCCCTGCCCTTCGAGCCGGGCGGCCTCGATGTGATCTGGTCGGAAGGTGCGATCTACAATATCGGCTTCGAGGCCGGCATTGCCGCCTGGAAACGCTTTCTCAAACCGGGCGGCCTGCTCGCCGTGTCCGAGCTGAGCTGGTTTACCGCCGAGCGCCCGGCAGAGCTTGAAGCCTATTGGAGCGAGCAATATCCCGGCGTCGCACCGGCATCGGCCAAGATCGCCCAGCTGGAAGAGGCGGGCTATACGCCAGTGGGGTATTTCCCCCTGCCCGCCTCGGCCTGGCTGGACCAGTATTACGCCCCGACGCAGGCGCGCCTTCCCGCTTTCCTGGACCGGCACGGGCATTCCGAAGCGGCCCGAACGGTGGTGGAGATGGAACAGGCCGAGCTGGCGCATTTTGAGGCCCATCACCGCTATTACGGTTATGGTTTCTATCTGGCGCGCACGCCCGGCCCCTAAGCCCTGTTACGCTCGCGTCTAGACATTCTCCCAGCGTGGCCAGAGCTCGCCATAGACGTCGAAATAGGTGGCACAGCCCTGCGGTAGATCGAACAGACGCCGGTCGAGTGCGTCAAAGCGGTCATCATGGGTCGGAATGGAGCGGCGCTCATCCTCAACCCAATTGCCGCAACGCTGGATCTCGACGCGGTGCGCCTGGCGCTCGCCATTGTCGAGAATGTTCTGGCGCTGATCGATAAAGTCGAGCCAGCCCTGCGCGGCGGCGCGGGAATACTCCCAGTCGAGCGCGTCGGTGAAGGCCTTCACGGCATTGGTATAATCATCGAGCTCAACGCGGGTATTGCCGAGGAAGGCATGGACATCACCCGGCCGGTCGAGCGCGCCGCGGCGCAGCGCCTGCTCGAACATGGCTTCGGCATCCTGAAAATGACCGGACTGATAGAGCGCCTCGCCCAGCACGGCATAGTCCTGGCCACGGCCGGTCAGGGTCGCCACCCGGCGCAGAACCGGCAGGGCTGCCTCCCATTCACGGGCCTGGCGAAAGAGCCGCGCCAGCGTACGATAATGGCGCGGATTGGCCTCGATCCGTCCGGCATTGATCTCGCGCTGCAGGACCATGGCCCCGCGATAGGGATAGTCAAAATACGCGTAGTATTCTGCCAGCCGGATCAGCTCCTCCGGCTCTGTCAGCAAGCCATTGGTGTACATTACCACATTGACGTCAAAGGCTTCACGGCTCTGGTCCATGCGCGCCAGGAGCGAGGCCCAGCTTGTCCAGTAGCGCTTTTCCTCAGGCCACCGCACAACCATCTCCCGCACCAGGGCCAGCTCTTCCCCCTCCATGTCCAGGGTCTGGTAGTAGAATAGGAGCAGCGAATAGTGCTGGCGGGCCGCCGGGTCCGCGAGCTCGAAGGCGCGGCGCGCATAGGGCAGGCCGGAGGCATAATCCCCGAGCTGGCCATAGCCCTGGGCCAGGCGGTAGGCGAGATCACCGGTCAGGGTCGCGCCGAGGGCCAGCGCGGTTTCAATCAGGAAGAGCCCGGCCTCGTATTCGCCCTCCCCCAGCAGGAGCTGTCCAGCATTGAGGCGCAGGATATTGGCGCGCTCGCGAGCCAGGATGCCGATCTCAATGGCCGCCTGCCAGTCATGGGCCGCGGCGGCCGGATCCTCCAGCGCATATCGGAGCCGGCCCCGCAATTCCAGCACCGTCGCGCGCTCGAAGTCGGACAAGCGCTCATCGAGCATCAGCGCGTCATAGCCGGCGAGGGCCTCATCCCAGCGCTCCTCGCCCTCGGCCTCCATATAGCGATGCAGCCGGTCGCCGACGCGGGGCGAGATCACCGTGCCCCGGGCATCGCGATCATCCGCCGGCTGCATGTCTGCGGCAGCAGAAAAAGTGAATGAAATGAGCGCCAGAGCGCTCGCGAAACCGGCCAGGCCGGCGCGGATGGATTGTCCCCGCATGTGCACCTCCCCAGGTCATGACGTGAACTCCCCAGCCCCGGTGCATGCCGTCATGAAGCCGTAAGGTTGCCGCAAGGTATTGGCGCCATTGCGGCGCGAGTGCGGCAAGAAGAGGGCAAAGAAAAACGCCCCGGCCATGGGCCGGGGCGTTGATCTTGAAGGAACCGTGCTCGGATTAGCCGTTATCGGCTTCCTCACTCGCTGCGGCAGCCACGTTGATTGGCTCGCCGCGGGAGTTGAAGAACTCCTGACAGCGCGGCGGGACGACGATGGAGACATTGCCGTCTTCGTCGACATCACCGAACAGGCGAGCGCCATTCACGAGGTCCGTCACGGTGAAGCTGCACTCATCGCGAGCGATGCGACGACGGATCACCACGCGCTGCTGCTCAGCGCGGATTTCCTCGCGGATGAACTGGGCCCAGCCATTGGCCGTGCGGCGCGAATACGGGAAGCGTGCGCCTTCCTCGAACGCGGCGATTGCCGACTGCCGGCGGCCGAGCTCGTAACGCACCGTACCCAAAAGGGTCCAGACATTGCCCGGACGGTTGATACCGCCGCGGTTGAGGCCCTGCTCGAAAGCGGTTTCCGCTTCGGCCAGCTGGTTCTCCTGGTACAGCGCCTCGGCGAGCTTAACGTAGTCATCGCCCGCATTGGTCAGCTGTGCTACCTGGCGCAGGACCGGGATGGCCCGCTCCCACTCACGCGCCTGACGCCACATGTTGGACAGGAGGTTCAGGTTGGACTGGCTGCGCTCGACGCGGCCAGCATTGAGCTCACGCTCAAGGATGGTCGCACCGCGATAGGGGTATTCAAAGAAGGAATAATACTGAGCGAGGCGAACGATCTCGGCACTCTCGGTGAGCATGCCGTTGATATACATGATCTTGTTCGCTTCGAACGCATCGGTTTCGCGGTTCGTCTGAGCCAACAGAGACGCGTAGGACGTCCAGTTGCGCTTCTCATCCGGCCAGCGGGCCACCATCGCTTCGACGATTTCCATCTGGCGCGGAATATTCTCGAGCTGCTGATAGTAGAACAGCATCAGGGAATAGTCGCCACGGGTGCGCTCGGCCACCGGGTGCAATTCCCAGAAGGTTTCCGCCCAGCGCAGACCTTCGCGATAACGCTCAGCCTGGGCATAAGCCTGGGCCAGCATCTTGGCGAGACGTGCATTCATCACTTCCGGGCCGCCTTCGCGCACGGCCAGCTCAAGCGTGTTGATGCCTTCCGTGTACTGGCCCTGGGTGATGTAGAGCTGACCGATGTTCAGACGCAGGCCGACGATTTCCTCGGCCAGCATGGCACCAGTCGTGATGGCGGTCTCCCAGTCGGAGATGGCGCCCTGGACGTTTTCCAGCTCGTAATATGCACGACCGCGCAGCTGCAGCGAGATGGCGCGCTCATAATTGTTGATGCCGGACCGGCTCAGGGCGCGGTTCAGCGTGGTAATGGATTCGGCGAACTGCTCTTCGCTCTGCAGGTTCTGGGCTTCCAGCACGATCTCACCGATCGCGGCGGAGAAGACCCGGTCTTCCGCATTCTGTTCGCGTTCTTCGTCACTCTGCCGGTTGTTGCGACGCTGCGCATCGGCATCAGCGACCCAGACGCCTGCCATGGTCACTGCAAGCACGAGGGCTGCAACGCCTTGCGTCAGTCTGGTCAGATGGAAACCGTTAAAACGGATCATCGTTGGCTCCTTCATACCGGCCCCGCTCCCTGGACCGGTTTCACTAGCTGCCCCGTCTCAGATCCGGCTCGGACCCGATCCGGCGACGCCGGAAATCTGGGCGGGAACAGCCAGGCTGGTCCCGCCCCTCACACTTAGTCCGCCAGCTGGAAGTTGAACTGGGTTTCCACGCCGCGACGCGCGACCGGGATACCGTCTTCAATCTTCGGATTATAGCGCCAGCGTTCAACCGCCCGGATCGAGGCCCGTTCGAACATGGAGCTCGAACAGTTCAGGATCGTTACATTGGTCGGTGTCCCGTCCGGCGTCACATCGAAGCGAACCGCGCAGGTTCCTTCCACACCGCGTTCAGCGGCACGGACAGGATATTGCGGCTCGATCCGGACCAGCGGCTGGGCGTCGCGGTCAGAGACCGAGAAGCTCACACTGTCGCTGGCCAGCTGCGGCGCATCGAATTCCGGGATCTGGCCCACAATCGTGTCGAGACCTTCGGTCGGCTGCTCGGCAGCCTGACGTTCAATCTGCGGCGGCGGGGGCGGCGGATCGACCTGGTCCACATCATCGATCGTCGTGTCACGGCGGCGGGCTTCCACCTCCGCGACCTCGTCATTGATCGAGATGCGAAGGGCGTCACCCTCCTCACCCAGTTCAACCTCGTCCGGAATGATCAGGTTGTACATGATCACAAAGAGCGCGATCGTCACGAAAGCCGCAATCGGGCCACCGACGAGCAGGCGTGCAAGAGTACCCATACTGTCTCCTCCCTATTCCTGCAGCGTCGAAATCGTGACTTCGACACCATTCTCGATGAGCAGGTCCTGCACGTCGAGAATAACGCCGATATCGGCTTCTTCATCACCCTGGATCGTCGCACGGGCCTTCGGGTTTTCCTGCAGCAGCTGCTCGATGATCGGCTGCAATTCCGCTTGCTCGTATACGCGACGGTCAATCCAGATCTCGTTTTCCGAGTTGACCGCAACCAGCATGGACGGGTTGAGATCCTGCTCGGTCTGAGCTTCCGGACGGATCGGGTCGATGCCCGGCTCCTTGATGAAGACGGAGGTGACGATGAAGAAGATCAGCAGAATGAAGACGACGTCGAGCATCGGCGTCATGTTCAGTTCGACTTCTTCCTCATCAGTCGCTACGCGGCTACCACGTCTAGCCATATCTTTCTCCTCCCGCCTACTGGGCTTCGCCGTCGGTGCGGGTCAGCGAGACCGGGACACCATTGGCGTTCATGTCATCCCAGATCCGTACGATGATGCCATGAGAGGCCTCGTCGTTTGCTTCGATCAGCACGGCAGAGCCGGCACTCTCAGCGCGGAAACGGTTGACGGCGGACAGGACGCGATCGACGTCGGTGCGGACCCGGTTGACGAAGATATTATTATCCTGGTCAACCTGAACCACGATCGGTGACGGCGCGTCGGGCGGCGGCGGTGCGTCGCTTTCCGGCGGCGGCGTCATGTCGATGCCTTCCTCGGAGAGGAAAGTCGCGGTGACGATGAAGAAGATCAGGAGAATGAACACGATGTCGAGC
>NZ_JASBRW010000071.1 GCF_030149235.1 Maricaulis sp.
GGGTTCTCGGCCTCGACATTCCGGTGCTGCCGCATCCCTCCACGACTTTCAGCGATGAGGAGGCCGCCCGCCTGGCCGGGGAACCGAAAGCCGCCGCCCCGCGCGACCGCCGGCCGCGCATCCTGTTTCCCGGCGGCGCACGGCTGGAAAAGGGCTATCTGCTCGGGGTCCGGGCCTGCGCGGAACTGGCCGCCGCCGATCGCCACGACCTGATCCTGCGCGCCCGCTTCGATGCCTCCACCGACATCCGGCTCCGCGAGGCGACGGCCGAACTCGATCCGGCGCGGGTCGTGCTGGCGGACGGCGACTTCGCCCAGGACGCCTTCATCGACTGGCTCGCCTCCGCCGATGTGATCGTCGTTCCCTACCTGCCCGAGGCCTTCTCCAACCGGACCTCGGGCATGCTGGTGGACGCCATGTTGCTGGGCGTGCCGGTGGTGGTGATCAACGGCACCTGGCTGGCCGACGAGGTCGCCCGCAGCGGGGCGGGCATCAGCGTCGAGGCGGAGCCGCAGGCCCTGGTCGCGGGTATCGAGGTGGTGCTGGACGACTACGACCGTTATGCTCAGGCCACGCGCGAGGCGGCGCAGGACTATATCCGGTGCTCGGCCTGGAAGGGGCTGGTGGACAGGGTGCTGGACTGCGCCGCCGATGTGGCCGGTGCCGATCCGCTGCCGATGCTGGCGGTGCTGCGGCCAGGGGCGCCAGCGCCCGCGCCCGTCCGTGCCGCCGATCTGGCCGCTCTGCTGGACGGCCACGAGGGGCGGCTGGTGGTGATCCATACCGATCCGCGCGTCCTGCTGGCCGGGGCGATCCGCGACGGGCGGGACACCGCGCCGTTGCTGGCGGGCTGGCGCGCCGAGGCAATGCGGCTGCTGGAGACCTACCGTCACAACCGCAGGCGCCTTGTCCTGCTGGACCGGCACGCCCTGACGGCAAACCCGGACGCCTATCGGGCGCAGCTGACGGACATCGCCCCCGCGGCTCTGCCGCAGCCGGACGGGGATACCGGCGGGGACGCTGGGGGGCTGCACCGGATCCTGACGAATCTGGTCCTGTACCGGGATCGTGAAACCCTGAACCTGTGGGAGGCCCTGCAGGCCTGCACCGTGCTGCCCACCGCGGCGTGCGACCGGCACTGGATGGCCGATCTCGACGCGGGCCTGGCCGATTACGCGGAACTGGCCGCCGCCGCGGAGCGGTCGGAGCAGCGGGAGAAGGGCCTGCGCGCGCAGCTCGACCGTGCCCGGACCGCGCTGGAGGTGGCGCTGCAGGACAGCGCCGCGCGCACCGAGGCGCAGGCGCAGCTCGACGCGGCCATCGCACTGCAAACCGAGCAGATCGCCCAGTTGCATACCACCGTGGAGATCTACTTTGCCGAGGCCGAGAGCCTGCGCGAACGGTTGCGCGAAGGCGAGGAGGCGCTGGAGGCGGTCCGCACCCGGGCGCAGGAGGCCGAACAGGCGCTCTCGGAGGAACGCGCGCGGCGCGGCGCCGCCGAAGAGCAACTGGGGCGGATCTACAGGTCGAAATCCTGGCGCGTGACCGAACCCCTTCGCTGCTTCCGCCGGGCCCTGTCGGGAGGCCGGGGATGAGCTCACCGATGCAGACGCCCCCCTTCGCCGCTGAAGGTATCCCGCCGGGCCATGTGCTGCACATCGGCGCGGGTTATGGCGACATGCTGCCGGTCTGGCTCGACCTCAAGCCGCAGCGGATCACCCTGGTCGAACCCGACCCCGATACGCTGGCCGAATTGCGCGCCCGCGCGGAGCCGCACGCCCGGGTGCAGGTCGTGGCGGCGGCGGTCACGCCCGATCCGGCCCGATCGGTGCTGCATCGGTTCAACTTCGCCGAGTTGAACAGCCTGACCTGGCCCACCGGCATCCGCGATCTCTATCCCGGGCTGGAAGCGATCGGCGAGGAGACGGTGACCGCGCGCGATCCCGTCGAACTGGTGCGCGGGCTGGATCTCGACCCGGGGGCAGCGCATCTGCTGGTGATCGACGCCCCCGGCGTCGGCCTGGCCGTGCTGAAGGCCTTGCAGGGGGCCGGGCTGCTGGCTCGCTTTGCCGCGCTGCGCATCCGCACGGGCCGCAAGGCGCTTTACGAAGGCGAGGCGACACTTGACGAGATCACCGCCTGGCTCAAGGGCGCGGGCCATGGCCCGGTCACGCTGCTGGTCACCGACGATCCCGACCGTCCGTTCCTGCAGGCCCCGCTGTCGGGCGCAGGGCAGGCGGGGCAGGCACAGGACGCATCGGCCAAGGCCAAGCCTGAAAAGCCCGCAAGGCCGGAGCGGAAAACCGACGACGCCACGGCAGAGGAACTGGCCCGGCTCAAGGCCGCCGTGACCCGGGCGCGGCACGAACGCGGCCATGCCCGCGGCAGCCTCACCCGGCAGATCGGCAAGACCGAAAAGGCGCTGGCCGACCTGGCCGCCGCCCGCGACCGGATCGCGGAACTGGAAGACGCCACCAGGACTCTCGATGCCGAACATGCGTCCCGGGGCGAGGAAATCGCGCAACTGCGCGAGACCCTCGAGACCCGCACCGCCGAACTCGAGGCAGCACTGGCACGCATCGCGGAACTGAAGAAGGTGGCGCAGGCGCAGGGCGCGGAACTGGAACGCCACAAGACCCGGCTGGCGGAACTGGAAGAGACCGGCAAGCGGTTGCAGGGCGATCTCGACGCGCGCACGCGCGACTTCGATGCCCGTACCGCCGAACGCGACGCCCTCAAGGCGGACGCCGACCGGCTGGGCCTCAGCCGCGAGGACATGCACCGCGCCGAGGGCCAGATCGAGCTGATCAGGGATCTGCTGCTGCGCGGTCCCGAGATATGAGCGAAGGGGACGCCACACCGCCGCCGCGCGCGACCCGGCTCTTCGAGGTCACACAGGGCAGGGCCGAGGCGCGGGACGTCGCCGAACAGGACCGTGCCCTGCTGGAGCGCGCCCGCGCCCATTGGCAGATGGGCGAATGGCCCGCCCTGGCGGCCCTGGCGCGCGAGCCGCTGGACGATCACCCCGACCGCACCAAGCTGGCGCTGCTGGCTGCCGTGGGCCTGGCGCAGGGGGGCGACCTGCCCGCCGCCCGTGCCCATGCCGCACGCGCCCGCGACTGGGGCTGCGACCGGACCCTGCTGGCCCAGGTGCTGATCGCGGGGGTCCACAACAGCCTCGGGCGCGCCGCCTCGCTGCGTCGGGACGAGGACCGCGCGTTGCACCACTTCGAAACCTCGGTGGCCACCGTCACGCCGCATGGCGACGTAAAGGTGCTGGGACGCGCGCGCAACATCCACGAAAAGGCCCGGCTGGGGCAATTGCCGCAGGCGGCGAAGCTGATGGGCGAGGATCTGGACCGGGCCGGGACCGCCCCGCCCCCGGCGGCGGAACTGGCGCGGCTCCGGACCCGTCTGGCGCAGCTCGAACGCCGCGCCGGGATCCCCGATGCCGCGTCCGGCCCCGACGCCCTGCCCGACCGGGCGATCTATGTCTGCTGCCATCACAAGACGGGGACCAATTTCCTGCTGCCGGTCTTCAAGCAGATCGCCGCCGCCCATGGCCTGCCGCTCTGGCTGAAGTTCTACGATGCCGAACTGGAAAGCTGGCGCATCTGCCTGCACCAGCATTCGCGGCTCGCCGACCTGCCCTCCGGGCTGGCGTTTCGCGGATTGCATCTCGTGCGCCACCCGATGAGCCTGATCCATTCCGCCACGCTCTATCACGCGCGCGGCAGCGAACCCTGGCTGAACATCCCGCTGGAGCGTTTCACCGGGCGTACCTTCTGGCACCTGTCGAACCGCGACAGCTACAACGTCATCAAGGATCCGGAGGTGCCGATGGCGCGCAAGCGGGAACTTCTGGCCAGCGATCCGGGCGATGCGATGACCATCGCGGATTTCGATTCGGGCCATGACTTCGGGGGCCGCACCTATGCCGAGATGCTGCACGGCATGGACCGGATCGAGGACCGGATCGCCTTCGAGATGTCCGCCTATTCGCGCGGTGTGCTGCGCGACATGCTGGACTTTCCCGGCGACCGCCGCTTCTTCCACCTCCAGCTCGAGGATGTCTCGCACGACCGCTCCATGGCTGCGCTGCGCGAACTGTTTGCGCACCTGGGTTTCGGTGGGGAACCTGCGGCGCGCTGCCTGGAGATCGCGGCGCGTCATTGCCTGTGGAACATCGCGCACCCCGACCACGCCACTACCGGCGTGTCGCACGACTGGGAGCCGCTGTTCCGGGGCAAAACGTTGCAGGCGTTCCGCGATCTCTTCGGCTGGGCCGAACGCTGGCTGGGATATGACTGATCGCCCTTTCTGCTGCGTCCCCGCCACCTTATAGACACCGCAGGCAGATTGAAGACGTTGGAGAACACATGACCCGCAAGGCACTCATCACCGGCATTACCGGACAGGATGGTTCCTATCTCGCCGAATTCCTACTGGAAAAGGGCTACGAGGTGCATGGCATCAAGCGCCGCGCCTCGCTGTTCAATACCCAGCGGATCGATCACATCTACGAGGATCCGCACGCCCGCGACCGGTATTTCAAGCTGCATTATGGGGATCTGACCGATACCTCCAACCTCACCCGCATCCTGCGCGAGGTCGAACCCGACGAGGTCTATAACCTCGGCGCGCAATCCCATGTGGCCGTCAGCTTCGAGGTGCCCGAGTATACCGCCGACGTGGATGCCATCGGCACCCTGCGCCTGCTCGAGGCGATCCGCTTCCTCGGCATGGAAAAGACCTGCCGCTTCTACCAGGCCTCCACCTCCGAACTCTATGGGCTGGTGCAGGAAACCCCGCAAAGCGAGACCACGCCCTTCTACCCGCGTTCGCCCTATGCCGTGGCCAAGCTCTATGCCTACTGGATCTGCGTGAACTACCGCGAGGCCTACGGGATGTATGCCTGCAACGGGATCCTCTTCAACCACGAGAGCCCGCGCCGTGGCGAGACCTTCGTGACCCGCAAGATCACCCGGGGCCTGGCCAATATCACGCAGGGGCTGGAGCCCTGTCTCTACATGGGCAACATCGACGCGCTGCGCGACTGGGGCCATGCCATGGACTACGTGCGTATGCAGTGGCTGATGCTGCAGCAGGACACCCCTGAGGATTTCGTCATCGCCACCGGCCAGCAGTATACCGTGCGCCAGTTCATCACCTGGTCGGCAGCCGAGCTGGGTGTCACGCTGGAATTTTCCGGGGAAGGTGTTGACGAGGTCGCCACCGTCACCGCCATCGAGGGCGACAGGGCGCCCGCACTGAAGGTGGGCGATGTGGTGATGCGCATCGACCCGCGCTATTTCCGCCCCGCCGAGGTGGAAACGCTGCTGGGCGATCCGGCCAAAGCCAAGGAGAAACTGGGCTGGGTGCCCGAGATCACCACGCAGCAGATGTGCGCCGAGATGGTGGCCGAGGACTTGAAAACCGCAAAGCGCCATGCGCTACTGAAAGAGCATGGCATGGACCTGCCCGTCAGCCTCGAAGGCTGAGGCTTTCGGGCAGGAAACGATTTAGGTTCTGTCGCAAAGTTTTCGGATGTTGCGGCGCTTGGGAAGGTTTCGTAGTTCGTCTCCTCTGCAGAATGGAGGGGCGATAATGATCGATTTCAAAGGGGCGCATTACCCCAAGGACGTGATCCTCTTTGCGGTCTGGTTCTACGTCCGCTTTCCGGTGTCCTATCGCGATCTTGAAGAGATCATGGCCGAGCGCGGAGTAGAGGTCGACCATGCTACTTTGAACCGTTGGGTGGCTCTGTTGCACAAATCCTGTGAGGGATTCATCTCGTGAATCCGGCGTGGTAGCTGGTATGCATGAGCAGACACATACCCCCGACTTACAAAACCAGGAACTGGCCAGCCTACAATGAAGCGCTCAAGCGCCGGGGTTCGTTGACGATCTGGTTCGATCCTGAGATGATCTGGGAGGCCGCGCCAACAGGCAAGCGTGGCCGCCAGCAGACTTACAGCGACACAGCCATTCAGACTTGCCTCTCGATGAAGGTTCTATTCGGCATGGCCTTGCGGCAAACGACCGGCTTCGTCGAAAGCCTGTTGCGCCTGGTCGGGCTCGACTGGAAGGTCCCGGATTTCAGCACGCTGTCCCGTCGCCAGAAGACACTGGCAGTGAACATCCCGTATCGGGGCTCCAGGGGCCCACTGCATCTGCTTATCGACAGCACCGGCATCAAGGTTGAGGGCGAAGGCGAGTGGCACGCGCGCAAGCACGGCGGCCCCAAACGGCGCGTTTGGCGCAAGATCCACCTCGGAATCGACGAGCAAACACTGGAAGTTCGAGCCGTCGAGATCACTGGGAGCCATATCGGCGATGCACCGGTCCTGCACGACCTGCTGAGCCAGATCCCGGCAAGTGAGGAGATCGGCAGCGTCACCGCTGACGGTGCCTACGATACCCGCAAGTGCCATGATGCGATCGCTGACCGCGGCGCCCACGCCGTCATCCCGCCCCGCAAGAACGC
Organism: Maricaulis sp.; assembly: GCF_030149235.1. GTDB lineage: Bacteria > Pseudomonadota > Alphaproteobacteria > Caulobacterales > Maricaulaceae > Maricaulis. The sequence continues at coordinate 6,488 of NZ_JASBRW010000071.1, forward strand.
GAAGCCGTGGAAGACCGTCACCGCTGGTGCAGTTGCCAGAAACGAGGCCCTGCGGGCGGCGAAATATCTCGGCCGTGCGATCTGGCGAAACTGGAGCGGATACCACCGACGAAGCCGTGCCGAAACGAAGATGCACTGTATGAAACTGCTGGGGCAGCGCCTCATGGCGCGGAGCTTTGACCGACAGGTCGCGGAGGTCCATATCCGCATCGCCGTCATGAACGGCTACACCGCCCTTGGCATCCCCATCACAGAGGCCGTGGGATGAATCCGTCCGGGGAAAGGGGAACCTCCGACATCAGAGGCTTTGTGCAACAGAGCCCCGTTGGGTGGAGAAGTATTCCGAGCAGATTGCGTCAGAAGCACAGAAGCGAAAGGCACAGTCGGCGCGTTCCTGGCGGATGGACGAGACCTACATCAAGGTGAAGGGCCGCTGGTGCTATCTGTATCGGACGGTCGACAAGTTCGGCAATACGCTTGATTTCATGCTGTCGGACACACGCGATGAAGCTGCGGCCACCCGCTTCTTCGCGCGCGCAATCCGCAACAATGGCTGGCCGGATCGGGTCGTCATCG